>JAKMAE010000038.1 GCA_022014875.1 Vulcanisaeta sp.
AGAGTATTGAGTAAAATAAATAATTCCATCCAACGAAGACCCCCGTGTAAACACCGCCAAGGTACCTAGTGGCATACCTATAATAACCACCTGTTTCTGCAATGCGCTTACTCAATCTAACTACTACGAAGCCGTTGACGAAGGCTATGAGTGTACCTATGATTATTGCAACAGGACCTGCCAAACCAGCAATGGCTAGCACTACTGAGGCGTATGTTAAATCGCTTAAGAATGGTGATTGACCTCCCAGGCTCGCGAAGAATATGTCCCAAAAACCAAGTACTCTACGCAGACTAACCGTGTTAGTACGCACCCCGTTACTCACAGTCATACTTAAGACTTTAGATGCTCATGGAGCAATCATATTAAAACCTATCTGTCTTTTACTAAAGTATTTACTCTAAAGTATGTGAGTAATGATAAAACTTAAAATTATTACATTTAAAAATATTCTACGTATATGTGGATGAATTATTGCAAGCCCTACTAAGTAACTCATATAGCACATGTTGAGCCTCGCCAGGTCCTCTTACATAATGATGAACCGAATTCTCGCAATTAAGTAGGTCAATGTGCCTACCACCGATTATATGCACCTCATTACCTAACGCGCATGGTTTCTCGATTAATTTCATGAAAAATTTAGTATATACTTTACTTAACCTAATTATTGCTAGGTCCCAGGTTTTACTGGTTAATTCATTTAGACCCCAATTGCCGTATTTAGCCCAGGTACTTATTACTGAGTGATCAGCATCGCCGAGGTAGGCATCGTAGGGTATTATCAAGTCCTTATCCCTAATTATTCCATACCTTGCAGAGAGTATGAATACATCAACACAGCCCCTAAATCTTCTCAATACCTTAAATTCAGGCCCATCGTACATCTCAATGGCAGGTTTCACTAAATCGCTTAAAACCTGCCTATACTCATACTCCCTCTCCAGGTCGAAGCCAGGTACGGTACCTAGCCTTGACCGAACAACCCCTAAATCAATTACCTTCTTCCTACTACAATTAATCACAACGAGTACCCTCATTTTTAATCACCTCGTTGATACGTACTTAAACAGCAACCCCCTCCTATCAAGCAATCTATACCCAGCACCGAGCTTTAGTAGATTAATCGTAGCCTTGACATCCTTAACCAACGAGCTCGCGACAACATCAATCCCTAACCCATGCAGTACAGGGGGATATGCCGCGGCAGATGGACCGCTTAGTATTACAGTAGATCCTCCCTTCCTTAACGATAGTATCTGGTCTATCGTATTGTTGATTATCGCAGAGCCCGTTATGACCAGTATGTCGCAATGGGGTACTATTAATGGAGCGTCAACGTCCGGGTAACTACCATGCCTAAGATCACCCCTCCTCTCTAATTGATAAACCACGCACCTATCACTGAGTTTTTCGGCCACGGGTGTTATACTGCCGATGAAGCATGCTGTACATCCCTGCTTGGTATACCTTAGTATCTCATTCTTCAGATCGCCCTGCCTCAAACTCAAACCTTCACGGACAACCAGGTAGTGGGATATTGCATTGACCAAAGCAATGCCTAATGCCCGAATTAATGAGTCGAGGTGAATAACTAACTCTGGCAATTCCTCAACCCTGGGTACAACACCAACCTCCCCAGCCCTGAGATCCTCAATTGGTGTGTAGGCTATGCCCAGGAACTCGCCTAGTTTGGTTTTGATCAGTACGTACGTGTAATTAAGGCATGCGCACTGATCAACAACCTCGACCTCATCATCACCAAGAATCCTCAATACACCCTCAGCAACGGATTTGCTGAACATTGCAATTAACCCATTAGTAGTTTCTTGAATCTAAGGGCGTCATCGAGCATGTGGACGTTATTGAACATGACATACACTACGGAGGAGTTTAGGCTATTAACGATATCCCTGAGGCGGGCTAGGTCATCATCCGTGTACTTATATGAGTAGTTAACCTCGCCCTTACCAATACCGTGCAGTCGAAGATAGGCTGTGTTTCTATTTAACAATGGGCTTCGCTTGAATGGATCCACTATGTGTACGATATTTACCTCCTCAAAGATCCTCCTCAATAACTCGGGTTTTTCATAGCTATAACCCCTCGGTTCCCAACCAAAGGATTCGTTAGCGCCTATCGTCCTGAAGAACTCGATCACATCCTTAACATTCTCCTCCGTTATCCTCATCGACGGTGGTGTTTGAAAGACGTAGAATGATGGGTTTAGTGGTTTGACGGATTCGATAAATTCATCCCAAAGCTCCAGGTTCTCCCTGGTGGGTCTCAATAAACCATAGTTCTTGAGGTCGCCCTTCAACTTAGCCCTCTTTATCTTCCTCCAGGTTGGTGAGTCGCTGGTGTGGGTTAATCCTTGGAATACCTTGACTGTGAACATAAAATCGCTGGGCGCCTCTCTCCTCAACTCACCCATACGCTCAGGCGCTGGTATGTCGTAGAATGTTTCCTGAAGCTCCACAACCCTAAATAGGGAGTAGTACCTAGACCTCGCTGTTGGGAATCCGCACGTCCCGATGAGCACGTCCATTTAGCTTTAGGTTGTTACATGCCCGTTTTTAATGATTCCTTCCCTATCAACGACGTAGTCCAGGACAACCTCATTACCACACTCGCACACACTAACCGACCTAAGCCTTAACCTGGGCCCCTCGCTTGTTGTTGGGTATCCCTCACCCTCGATGAATGACGTGCCCGCGCCGAATACGTAGGGTGATACCGTTAACCTAATCTCATCCACCAAACCCTCCTTAATCAACTCCCAATTGAGGCGGCCACCGCCCTCAACCAAAACCTTCCTTACACCCCTCTCTACGTATAGGCGTTCGAGTGTTTTACCTAGGTCGACCCTATCCCTGCCCATTACCCAAACCTCAACACCAAACCGTGCAATCTCCAGGGCCTTCTCCCTCGGCGCCATCTCTGTCGTAACTATTATCGTGGGCGCCTCCCCATCCCTAATGACCTTTGCGGTAGTTGGTATCCTCAACCTACCATCAATAACCACCCTAATTGGATTCTTCTCCGCCTTTACGTACCTGGGCGTTAATGATGGGTCATCATTAATCACGGTATTTGCGCCAACCATTATCGCATCCACGGACGCCCTAACCTCATGGAGCCTCTTTAAGTCGAAGGGGCAGGAAAGCCTTGAATAACCAATCTTACTCGCAATCCTGCCGTCAATCGACATGGCGGACACAATTATCACATAAGGCCTCATCATTACCAAGCCCATCAATGAACCAGTACTTATACCTAAAACTGGGATCACCTATTGCGCACCTAGCTACCCCTTGGCCTCAGCATAACCAACAGCTTAAGGAATGCCATTTTGTACAACTCGTTTATTGGTATCACTATCAGGTACCCCGTATAGAGCCCGTACATGACGATCGATCTCCTGGGTGCAGCTAGAACTGCGGGTATTGCCAATAGATCCTCCTCACCGTCAACCACGACTAGGACTTTACGGCCACCCAATGCCTTATTTACCGCCTCCTTAATAGTTAGTATATTGTTGAGGCTTAGCGTCGCTGGTTCATTCCTAATACTAACAATCTCATCAAAGCCGCTTCGTACCATTTCCGTACCAATCGTCCTCCTCGTCCTCGCATCTATAAGGGCTAGGTCGGGGACCCTCCAGTACCTTGTCGTGTTTATTGTGACTACGTCACCGACAGTGATCAGGAAGTGGTCCTCGTACTCACTCCTTACCCTAATTATGGACTCGGGGGCCTCCTTGGCTATGGCTATACCAAAGGGCCAAGCCATCACGGACCTAGCCCACCTACTCACTAGTACGTACACAGAAATCGATTTTTAGCAGGGCCATTTAAGCATCATTTGTGCTCGCATATATTGATCACCCCGAGTGGAGGAGGTTGATTGAGGATTCCGAAACGCTAGACGCGATCCTCTCCAGGAACATTAGGCAGGCGTTGTCGTTAATCGTTATGATGGGGGGCGATTACGACGACTCAATAGACAGCGCATTCCTAAGGGTTTGGAATGGCTTGACCGGCAATACGAGCTTCATAGAGGATGTACACGCATTGGCAGTTCAGTACAGGAGGGGTTTGATAAAGGTTGATGAGTTAATTAAAGGCTTCGTGAATATCCTCAGCAAGAGGAGTTTCTCATTGGTAGATCTGGTCATGATGAGTAACTACATGAAGCTAATCAACGACATAAACCTCCTAGACCTGGGCCTAATAGTGCTTTACGAAAACCCTGAATCAATACTCGCAGGTGTTAGGGAACCGCCCGACGTAATCCCGAATAGGATACTTACTAGGGAGTTGGAGGTTGAACTCAATATGAAGTGCACAATAACTAGGAGGGTTTTTTCCGTACATGTCTCGAGACAGTATGACTCTGGGATTTACGTTGTTGATTGGTCAAACCCAGGGATTGTGCCTTACAGCAAATTTGTTGAGTCCAGGATTGAGGGTGTTGAGGTTTCAGACCCGATTTTCTCGTCATTCGTGAGGTTGAGGGCTAGGATTGTTAGTAAGGTTGTGGGTAAGGATTTCGTACTAACCTTACCAAAGCCCTTTGGGGTCAATACGGACACGAATTACTGCTCCAGTAATGTGTTCGTGTCTCCGCCACAAAGCATGAACCTACCTGATTTCCTAAAGCTCGTCGGTAAATTGAGGGGTCTTGGGTATGGTGTCCACATAGCGCCATTTACGAGGGTTGATGAGTTAGTGGAGGAGTGTCTACGTAGGAATACCCAAGTTGAGTGAAAGTTTCGACCAACCCTGTTACCGGAGTACGCATTAATTTGTAAGTAATTTATAAACCGAGATGAGGATAAGCGTATTGATGAGCAGTTTCAGAAAACTTTCACTACTGAGGATCAACGGAATAACCCTGGTGGGGGTTACTATTGACGGGAGGAGGCGTGTGTTTGTTAATGAGGAGGCGGTGGAGATAACGAGGGAAGTAATTAGATTATTAGGTCTAAGGCACTGCACGGTCTGTGGACGATTAGTCAAGGCTGAGGAATTGGGTTATGTGGAAATAATAAGCAATAAAGTCGTTAAGGCGGTATGTACGGATTGCCTAAAACAATTACACTCACAAATAATGGATATATTTAATGAATGTATAAATAGCTAAGTAAAATAATCACGTTCCGGACCGAATCATTGTATAGCTTAGGTAACATCATGATATTGGTTAGTGCATTATGGCTATTAGTTTATTGACGAGTCTCGACCCAGAGTCATAAAAGTCGAAGCCGGCTTTATCAGTACTAAATAGGGCATGTTACGTAATCAATCCGTATCGTTTCAGTATATTTATGAAGTTCGCAATCGCCATATCATTTCATTAAATTGCCCTACCTCGTCTTTCAAGTATTCAGGGATCAATAAATGCTGCAAAGGGCTTAAATTCCGTGAGGTGTAGTGTCTAGTGGTGATTGGTGCGGTCGTAGCTGACCTGTGATGTGACCCCTCGTTCTGAACATGCGATGATTACAATGCCATAATTAGATTGGGGGAAGGGTCAAAAACCAGTCAATGCCTATTTACATTTAGATGATTTGTGGGTCAGAGGGCTGAACCGTGATGATTACTCGGTGAGATGATTAAGCCACATCCTGAGGGGTATCATTAGTAGTGCGGCGTTTGGATGTATCGATTCATTGAATATTGACTTGCCCAGGCAACCCCTGCAAAAATCAATCAATTAAGTAAAGGCTAGTTCCGGGTTATGGCTTTTGATTACTTCCCGGAGGAAAACCGTGGCATAGTTACCCCTGGGGAGCCTGAATACCAAGGTTAATACATCGCCCTGGACCTTAACCTCCTTAATTATTGGCGTTACGAATAGTGGCCTATAGCCGCCCCTTATTGATAATTCGGGCATTGACTTTATTCTGAACGCTGACGTATCGATACCCTCCCTCCTTAGTACGCTCAACTCTATGTCTCCCTGCGGCCCCGGGGGGATTTTTGTGTACCAACCAAGGAGGTGCCCAACCGGTGCTGCCCTACCGATCCTTATCAACTCATTTACCTTATCAACCATGGACTCGGTTACGTGAATCACGTGCTTAGTGGGTAAGCCATGCTCATCAAGGAGAACCACTAGGTCGCCGGGCAATGCCGAGTTTATCGGTAGGCCCCTACCAATACGCTCGCTCAGCGCTAGGTTGAATAGGTATGATTGGTAGGCCTCGACATAGAGCCTAAGCAACTCGCGTGGCAACTTCCTAAGTGCGTTCACGTAATCCCTCGGGTTGCTGGCGAGGTGTTTGAGTACGGCTCTCTCGGGGTAGTACCTATAGCTCCTCGGTAGTAGTTCAAGGGCCTTTGAGTAGTCCCTTGTTCTGGCTATGAATTCCCTAACCTCCCTAATCCTGGGTGGCTCCATTGGGTATGGGTGGGCTAGCAATTCATTAATTGCGGACTCGAAATCACCAAGTAGTATGTACTTACCGATCAAGTGAGAATTTGGCCTCTTTATGCCGAAGCGTTGATAGCCGTAGTACGTGGGTAATCCTCTGGACATTACCTGCTCAATAACACATTGGATATTCTCTACGCGCTGCTCATCAACACCCCGTATCCTAACCGTGAACTCGTTACCCCATATGTCGTTGGTCGTGAACGGCCTATCCATGGTGAATACACCGAGTACTCTCACATCCCTACCCAACTCGCTGGGTACGTCACTGGATGAGACCCCCCTCACCGAGATTATCTGCGACGTGACGGCGATGGCGTCCTTAAGCCCGCCAAAACTAATATCGCGAAGGCCAACACCTAATTTCTTACTAAGCAGTAACAGTAGCGTAATTGCATCAATACCGCGCTTCTCAACGATTAACCAAACCCAGGGCCCCGGCCTACTTGCAATGGTAGGCAGGGGTTTTTTAGTAATGCTTGTCGGTACGACCTGCCCGTCCAGGAGCACCTCCTCGACAACGAAATCCTCAAGGCTTTGCTTAACTTTACCATCGACTCCGTCACAGTCCGTAATGTAATAAAGCATTCCCACGAATCGATCAAGCCACGCATCGCTGGGCTTCACATTGCTTCCCCAAGGCCCTTATTGATAAGCATTGATAAACAAAGCAGTTCATCAGTTCCACAATCCCCCAATGACTTAGTGAGTACCTCTGTCTTGTTACTGACTGAGAAGTGCTTAAATTAGGCATTCCTTTGGCTTAGTCGTGACTATGCGTGAAAATGATGAGGAATTGAATAAAATAATAGAGAAAAAGGCCAGGGAGTTGCTGAGAGGGGCTAGTAATGATGTTGTTGAGCTTAGCGAGGATGATTTTGACGAATTCATTAGGAGTAGGAAGGTTGTTGTTGTGGACTTCTGGGCCCCATGGTGCGCCCCATGCTTCTTACTAGAGCCCATAATTAAAGCCCTCGCCAGGGAAATGCCCTGTGTCGGTTTCGGTAGGTTAAACACGCAGCAGTGGCCCGAAGTGGCTGCTAAGTACGGTGTGATGAGCCTACCCACAGTGATAATATTTAGGGATGGCGAGCCTATAGATTTTGTCGTTGGCGTCGTGCCTAAGAAAATACTTGAGAATAAAATCAAGAAGGTTCTCAATGAGAATTGACCTCCCGGCACCCAGGGCCTTGGATAACCACCGGTCCTGGCCATGAAATTCCTCAACCCCTCAATTCCTAGGTTATTTAGTGCAGGCTCGGTTCTTTTATGCCGAAGCGTTGGTAGCCGTAGTATGTGGGAATTTTGCCTTAAATGTTCGTGCAGGTATATTGATAAAATTAATCCATGGAGACGTCATTTTAGTGAATTTATAATTTTATTTTCGTGCTTGTCAAGTTTTTGCGTAGAAAATCATTAAATTTCCAACGTAGTGCTCTGTTCGATATGCAACCAATACTGCTGGGTATATTGGGGCTTGAGTACCAGGGCTTCATGGAGTGCGAGACAAATTTTCTACTGACCCTCGTGAACTCGATGGAGAGGGGCGTGACTGAAAACAAGAAGCCTCAGTACCCGGCACAGTCCTGGTGGTCCGTGTTAATGATGGAACCGGTAAAGGAAATACCAGGCATAGATCCAACCCAGGCACCCCTCGTTAAGTTGACCAAGGCATCCCTAATCAACATACCGATAACAGACCCAACATACGGCAAGTACAGTATAAGGTTTAACCAAGACGTTGATCCAGCCACCGAGATAAACATGGTCATTAAGGCCGTAATGGCCGAGGCCGCGACAAGGCCCGTAATAGCCTCAATAAATGCTCTGGATAGATTCCTACACACAAAACCAAGCCTCAAGTGTGGTATATACAACGTACTCGATAAAGCATTGAGGGAGTTGATACTGAGGGGCGACCTAACACATATAATACTATTCTCGCCATATGGAAACCCGCAGGGACCCGAGGAAGGGAACCACTCAGAGTACGGCGTTTACATAGCCACAATACCAAGGCCAAGGCATGAAGACACAGTTAAGATACACGAGATAGGTTACTTATTTAACGAGGCCGTATTGAGTACGCAACGAGCACTGTGAGTGTGCTGGGCCGTGTCGGTATAACCTAGTACTCCCTCGTGACCGTGAACCTAACAAGCTCCCTTAGGTAATCCACGTACTCATTCCTCGGCAGTGAATCTAAGGCCCTTTCCGCCTTCTCCGCAAACTCCGTGGCCATCCTCAGGGAGTTCTCCCTCGCGTTGGTCCTGGCTATTATTTCCACGGCCCTCTTAACATCATCCTCCATCACGGAGTCCTTACCGAGTATATCCAATAGTTCTGCCCTATCCCTATCACTTAACTCCCTGAGCGCCATGACGATTACCGCATTACCAAGCTTGTGCTCCTTAATGTCCTTACCGATTTCCTTACCGAACTTCTTAACGTCCCCGAATATGTCGAGTACGTCATCAATTACTTGAAAGGCCAGTCCCAGGTACGTCCCGTACTCGCTCATTGCGCCGATGCAGTGCTGGGCACCTATAGACATTGCGCCAAACACGGCGGATGCCCTGATCAACGCCGCAGTCTTGAGACTAATCATCCTAATATAGGTGTTGTACAGCGCCTCCCAGTTACCCAGTAGTTTGGGCCCCAACCTATTACTTACGAAGTATGGGTCCTTACGGCCAGCGTACTCGAGCAATATGTCGAGCCTCTCACCCTCGTCTATCTCGCGTATGACCCTAGCCACCTCCCTGGCAAAGGATGGTGGATCCCTCGTCTCAAGTATGGCCTCCTCAATAGCCTCCCTATACCAAATGCCGATCAGTATTGCTGCATTATCACCATACCTAGCCCTAACCGTTGGCTTACCCCTCCTCAGCAATGCCTCGTCTATTATGTCGTCGTAAATCAATGAATAATTATGTATCAACTCAACAATGGCCGCGGCAGGCAATGCATCCCTGTAATTACCCCCGCATGCCTGCGCCGCGGTTAACGTAATTAATGGCCTTAGTCTCTTGCCGCCTGTCGATACTTGGTATATAATCGCCTCCCTAAACTCCTCACTCGCGTCCCTGCTTAGGTACTTGATCAATTGCTCATCAATCTCACGCCCATAGAGCCCGTGTAGTTTTTCCAGGATATCCATCGGGCC
Organism: Vulcanisaeta sp.; assembly: GCA_022014875.1. Taxonomy (GTDB): domain Archaea; phylum Thermoproteota; class Thermoprotei; order Thermoproteales; family Thermocladiaceae; genus Vulcanisaeta. The sequence goes on from JAKMAE010000038.1 coordinate 9,605, forward strand.
TAACAGGGAGCGGGTAATTAATGCATTATCTCCCGAGATGCATTAACTGCTGAATAATTATTCGACCATAGTCTAACTTGTTTTATCATTATAAGTAATGATTAAGGTTTAAAACAATAAGAAACTATGTTTAATCGTGAGTCAGGAGGTAGTCATTGTTGGTTTCGTAAGGACTCCAATTGGTAAGTTCGGTGGTGCGTTTAAGAACGTTAAGACTCCCTACCTAGCCGCTGAGGCGATTAAGGCATTGATACGTAGGGTTGGTATTGATGGGAAATTGATCGATGAGGTGATCTTCGGATCGACCCTACAGGGAGGGATGGGGCAGAACCTGAGCAGGTTCGCGGCACTGCTGGCTGGTCTACCGAATAGCGTCAGCGCCTTTACGGTGAATAGGGTCTGCTCGTCGGGTATGCAGGCAATAATTGAGGCTGTGAGGGCGCTAAAGGTCGGTGACGTAAACTTCGTCATAGCCGGTGGCGCGGAGTCCATGAGCACGGCGCCATTAGCCGTAAGCCACGAGGTTAGGTGGGGAATTAAGCACTTAATAAACAGGGACTTCAGGCTCATCGACCTAATGGTCTATGACGGGTTGACCGACCCAACGAACATGATGCTCATGGGGCAGGAGGCGGACAAGGTCGCGATGGAGCACGAAGTAACCAGGGAGGAGCTTGACTGGGTTGCCTACGAGAGCCACATGAGGGCGTGGAGGGCTACGGAGAATAAGTACTTCAGGGAGCTAGAGCCCGTGGATACCGTGATAAATGGCGAGAGGGTTTACCTGGATAGGGATGAGGGGATAAGGCCCGACACAAGCCTCGATAAGCTCGCCAGGCTAAAGCCAGCCTTTGGCCCAAACGGCCTACACACAGCAGGCAACTCATCACAATTGTCGGATGGGGCTGCGGCATTGTTACTAACCACTGAGGAGAAGGCGAGGGAGGTCGGCCTAAAGCCAATAGCCAGAATCGTTGGTTACTCGTGGCACATGCTCGAACCCTGGAGATTCCCTGAAGCACCAATTTACGCGATCAAGAAACTATTGGATAAGGTTGGTTGGTCGATAAATGACGTCGACGTTTTCGAGGTAAACGAGGCCTTCGCGGTAGTTAACGTATTAGTCCATAAGGAGTTGGGTGTGCCTTACGATAAAATGAACATATTCGGCGGAGCAATAGCCCTAGGACACCCACTCGGCGCCAGCGGT
>JAKMAE010000039.1 GCA_022014875.1 Vulcanisaeta sp.
CAAACACCGACCTCTACGCATCACTAATATTCTACACCCTGGGATTCCCACCTGAATATAACCCCGCAAACTTCGCAATAGCAAGGATCGTCGGTTGGGTAGCGCATGTGCTTGAATACTGGCAAATGAATGGCCGATTAATCAGGCCCACCGAGAAGTACGTAGGGCCTATAGGCCTTAAGTACGTACCACTCGATGAGAGATCGTGAATAACAATTATTAATTAAGTGGTGCTTTTTAAACATTGTTTCATTCTTCGTTTCGTGGCAAAATTTTGCCATGGCACGAAATTCGCCTCGTAGAATCATAACTTGTTTGGGCTTGGGGTGTGCCGTGCTTGTTGTGCTTCTTGTAGCTCCTCGATGTCTGGTTCGTTGCCTGTCCATAGCCACTTGAATGCTCGTGATAGTTCGAGGCCTAGTTTTGGGTGTAGGATTAATGGTGTTGCCGTGTCTGCGGCTAGTCTGCGTATTTCGTAGTCCTTATCCCTCGTGTCTCCCCCCGTGATTACGATGTCTATGCGCCCCGCCTTTATGTCCTCTTTAACAGTCGCCGCCTCCGTTATTACCCTAACCCACCCACTGAGTTCCTTGGTTACCTCGTCGATGAGGCCCCTTAGGTACTCGTCATATGTGTAGACCAGCGCGTTGTTTCTTGGTACCCTTGATGGGGTTGTGGATAGCCAGGCCTTTAGGAGGGCTTCCTGGAATGTGCGGCCGCTCGATGCAACCTCACCCGTGCTGTACATGACGGGGCCTAGTCTGGGGTATGCACCCCTAACCCTGCTCCAGGAGAATTGGCTGGCCTTGACCCACCAACGCCTAGGCCTAAGCACTAGGTACTCCTTGTCCATGCCCAAGCCATGAATCGCGGCCTTTACGGATAGGTCCATCAGGTTCACACCGACGGCCTTGCTCGTGAATGGCATTGACCTGCTGGCCCTGACGTTGGCCTCAATCACGTATAACTTATCACTAACTATGAATTGTACATTGAATGGGCCCCTAACACCCAGCGCACTCGCGATTCTAAACGACGCCTCAGCCATCCTGGCCCTCCAATAATCGCTCAATTCGTAATCAAGCCCCCTGGGCGGTATAACCATGGTACTATCCCCAGAGTGAACACCGGGCGGCTCCACATGCTCTACGGGGATTACGATGACCGACCTACCATCACTGACACCGTCGACCTCGGCCTCGACACCATCGCCTATGAACTTCGAAACAACCACGGGGTGCTCCGGGCTTATTTTTGCGGCCTTATTCACGTACCTAATTAACTCATCCCTATTCCTCGCAAGCCCCATGTATGTCCCACCGAGCACGTAGCTCGGCCTAACTATTACGGGGTAATCTAACCACCTCTCGACCATCCCGATCAGCTCCTCAAGCGATTTAGCATAAGCCCATGGAGGCTGCTCCAGCCCCAACTCCTCCAATAATTTCGAGAACTTAGTCCTATCCTCGGCCAAGTCGACGCTCTCGGAGGACGTACCAAGTATCTCCCCATTGACGAGCCAGGACCTAGCCTTACCATAGAGCCTCTGCCCAATCTGTCCGCCTGCCCAGAGGATGACTAACTTTGGTTTCTCCTTAATCAATATGTTCCTCAGGGTCTCCGGCGTTAATTCCTCAAAGAATAGCTTATTTGCGAAGTCCCAGTCGGTGCTCACGGTCTCCGGGTTGTAATTAACAATACCCACCCTATACCCAAGCCTCCTTAGGGCGAGGACTGTGTTAACCACAGCCCAGTCAAACTCCACGGAAACCCCGATCCTAAAGACGCCGGCCCCGACCACTATGGCATCCACACCAGGTCCCGTGTGATCATCAACCTCACCACCGTGGGTTAGATATAGGTAATTCGTGCTAGCCGGCCACTCGCCAGCCAGGGTATCTATTTGCTTAACCACGGGCAACCTGCTCGGCGCATCCCCGCCCAATGCGCGGCGTATTTGCTCCTCGCTGAAGCCAAGTACGTACAATTCCTCGAGGGTATCCTCATTCAGCGGTATAAGGCCTTTCCTCAACCCCTCGTAGGCATCCACGACCCTCTTAATCGCGTTTAGGAAGAACTTATCAACACCCGTCCACTTACTTAACTCATCCACCGAGTAGCCCTCCCTCAGCAATACGGCAGCGTACAGGAACCAGTAGGGCTTCCTCCTCATGACCTTCTCCCTGGCCTCCTCAATCGTTGCCTCATTGTATATGCGCCCACCTACGAGCCCAGGCTCCCCTATATCGAGCATCCTGACAGCCTTTTGCCAAGCCTCCTCCAGCGTCCTACCAATACCCATCACCTCGCCTATGCTCATCATCTCGGGGCCAAGGGGCTCATCCACCTCGAACCTATCGCTCTCCCACCTGGGTATCTTAACCACCACGTAGTCGAGGCTCGGCTCGAATGCGGCGACGGTCCTATTCGTAACCTTATTAATCAACTCATCCAACCTATAGCCCAGGGTTAACTTAGCGGCTAAATACGCCAGTGGGTAACCCGAGGCCTTACTCGCCAGGGCGCTCGATCTACTCATCCTAGGGTTAGTCTCTATAACGTACATGTCGGGCCCCCTCGGGTTTATCGCAACCTGTACATTGCACTCACCGATTAGGTTTATCGCATTGGCAACGCCAATGGATAATAACCTGGCCCTTTGGTACTCGTCATTCGTCAATGTTAGGCATGGCGCCACCACCACGGAATCCCCCGTGTGGATACCCATTGGGTCTACATTCTCCATGCAGACCACGGCCACGGAATTGCCGTATGAATCCCTCATCACCTCGAACTCGACCTCCTTCCAACCACCTATGTACTTCTCAATCAAGACCTCCCTAATCTCGCTCTGGGCAAGCGCCTTATGATACTTGTTAATTAACTCCTCCTCGTCACTCGCAACGAAGGCGCCCGCACCGCCTAGGTTAAACGAGACCCTGGCCAACACCGGGTAACCCAGCTTCCTAGCCGCCTCGAGGGCCTCGCCTAGCGAGTAGGTCGTTATCGAGGGCAGTGTCGGTATGCCGTGCTTACTCATCAACCTCTTAAATAATTCCCTACTCAATGCCGCCCTTATACCCTCTATCGGCGTGCCCAACACCTTAATACCGTACTTACTGAGCACCCCTGAATCATGAAGGTTAATGCACGCGGATAATGCTGTTTGGCCCCCAAAGCCGCACGCAATGGCGTCCGGCCTCTCCCTCTCGATGACCCTCGCCAGGAACTCTGTCCTTATCGGTACTAAGTAGACCCTATCCGCAAAGACCCTCGTGGTCTGCACAGTGGCTATGTTGGGGTTGACGAGCACGGTGGTTAATCCCTCCTCCTTATACGCCTTTAACGCCTGTATACCCGAATAATCGAATTCTGCGGCCTCGGCAATCTTTATCGCCCCACTACCTATCACTAAGACCTTCCTAACGTCCATACTTAATCACCAACCTAGCGAACTCGTCAAAGACCCAGGCCGTGTCGAGAGGGCCAGGCCTGGCCTCCGGGTGGAATTGCGTAGTTATTATTGGTAGCTCCTCATGAATTAATCCCTCAACGGTCCCATCATCAGGTTGTATAGCCCATACCCTGAACCCAGTGCCCTTTATTGACTGTGGATCCACGGCATAGCCGTGGTTGTGCGTTGTTATGTAGACCCTGTTCCTGAGGAGGTCAAGCACGGGCTTATTTATCGCCCTGTGCCCATACTTCATTTTGTACAACCTGGCCCCAACCCCAAGGGCTATTACCTGGTGGCCTAGGCATATGCCTAGGGTTGGTTTTCTATCCCTAATGACATCCACCACGGCATCCACGAGATAGCCCAGCAGGTTAGGGTTGCCGGGGCCATTACTAAATAGGACGCCCTCGCAATCGCTTATGGCCCTGGACCACATGTGGCATGGGTACCTAACGACCCTGAAGCCCCTCGCCAATAAATTTCTAACTATACTCAGTTTAATGCCGCAATCAATAACTCCAATGCATGGTTTGTCATCATCGCCGTAACTAATGACGTCCCTAGGCGTAACAAACCTGGTGAAGTCAACCTCGTCATAGCGTGGAGCATCCCTAATGAGTCTGAGCCCCTCGTTTGGGTCGTCTGCTATGGCGCCCATCATGACGCCAAACTCCCTTAGTTTAATGGTCAATGCCCTAGTATCGACCCTAAACACCCCAGGCACCCCCTCCCTCCTCAGCCACTCGTCTAGGCTCATTACGGAGGTGTAGTGGCTCGGCGATGTGGCGTCAAAGACCACGACGCCGCTGACCTGGATAGAATCGCTCTCCCACTGGTCCTGTGAAACGCCGTAATTACCGATTAATGGGCTTGTAAAGACGAGGATCTGCCCCCTATATGATGGGTCGGTCAGCGATTCTGGGTAACCAACATTGGCCGTTGTGAATACTACCTCACCAACTGCATTACCGTCAGCGCCAAAGGCGTAGCCACGATACACACTTCCATCCTGGAGCACGAGGTATCGCCTCCTCAAGCCGAAGCATCTGGACGGGGCTTTGATATAAATACTTTATAAGTTTTGCCCTTACAGGCTTACACCACGATTATAAATACATAATGTATATATATTTGGATAAAATATACCCAATGCGTGGGTTCTCGCAGTCAATAGCCTTCCTTAGGGAGTCACCCACTAGGAAGATAGATGCGATCAGAGAGAAACTGAAACGTGAGAATAAGGACATAATAAACCTAGCGGCTGGCCAACCAGGGATACCACCACCAATAGAGGTCAGGTCCATGCTCGCTAGGCAGCTTGTCGAGGTTGGGGGGATGGAACTTTACGGCTATAGCCCGAGCCAGGGCATCATGGAATTGAGGGAAGCCATATCTGAGGACTTAAGGAGACTTGGCGGTATCGAGGTCGACCCAAACAATATAGTCGTGACGGCCGGTGGGCAGGAGGGCATGTTTGCGACCTTCATGACAATCCTAAACCCCGGCGATGAGGTAATCCTCCTTGATCCCACGTACTTTGGGTACAAACCAATAATAGAGTACTTCGGTGGTAGGATTAAGAGGCTTGGCCTGAGCTTAAACGAGGGCTTCAGGGTTGATGTTGAGAAACTGAAGGAATTAATAACCAACAGGACGAAGGCATTGGTAATAGTTTCCCCAGATAACCCCACGGGCAACGTGATTGATAGGGAAACGGCCAGGGCAATCGCGGATCTAGCGATAGACAGGGACTTCTGGATCGTATCAGACGAGGCATATAGGACGTTGATTTATGAGGGGGAGCACACGTACATGTACAGGTACGCTCCGGAGCACGTGATTTCAATAAACACGTTCTCTAAAGACCCTGGGATTCCGGGGTGGAGGCTTGGCTTCGTTTATGGACCTAGCGACGTAATCCCCAGGCTCAAGCTGGCCGTTGAGGAGATGACCTACTGCCCACCGGTGATTGCACAGAAGTTCGTTACCATGTATCTAAAGTCAGAGGTGAGACTTAGGCATTTAAGGCACATAATTGAGGAGTACAGATCCAGGAGGGATACTGCGATCAAGGCACTTAGGGAATATTTACCGGAGGCACGCTTCGTAACTCCCAAGGGCTCGATGTTCATATTCACGGATCTATCGAGGTACATAAGGGATTCCGAAAAACTCGCAGAACTTCTCCTTGAGAAGTATGGTGTGGCCCTGGTACCTGGTACATATTTTAGCGATATTTATAAGTCAGCAATTAGAATCTCATTCGTTGTCGAAAGCCCTGAAAGGATTAGGGAGGGTATTAGGAGGATAGCGGAGGCGATTGATAAGTACGGTGGGTCCATATAATTTTAATTAATTTAAAAATAAAATAATGTTTATATTTGCTAATTCCAATCCCGCATAGATGTTGATCATTGTTAAGGTTGGAGGTTCCGTTATTCGAAGAGGGGTGGACAACATCGTCAGGGAAGTCCCCAAATTGTTGAGTGAGGGTCATAGGCTCGTGATTGTGCATGGCGGTGGTTACTTCATTAATGAGCTCATGGAGAGGATGGGCCTTAAGCCCAGGTTCGTAACTAGCCCAAGCGGCGTCACTAGTAGGTATACCGACCTTGAGACCCTTAGGGTCTACATTATGGGAATGATGTTCCTAAATAAGGAATTAGTTAGTAAGTTGCATGGTGTTGGCGTTAACGCCATAGGGCTCTCCGGCATTGATGGCGGTTTACTTAGGGCAAGGAGGAGGGAGACTATGGTAATAATAGATGAGAGGGGTAGGGAGAGGGTCGTGGATGGCGGCTATACCGGTAAGATAGAGACTGCAAATGGGGAATTATTAATAAAATTGCTTAATGATGGCTTTACACCCGTCATAGCTTCAATAGCCATGGATAACAGGACCGGTGGTCCACTAAACGTTGATGGGGACCAAGTACTTGAGGTCCTTTCCTACTCATTGAGACCCAGCATGGCGGTGATGTTAACGGACGTGGACGGCGTATTAATAGGTGGGAAAGTTGTCGAAAGGGTTTCAGTAGCCCAGGCCCAGGAACTCTTTAAGAATCCGGAGGTTAAGGGTGGTATGAAGAGGAAGGTGTATACGGCGTTTCAATTAGCTAGTAAGGGGATTCACGCCGTTATATCCAATGGAACTATCGAGAACCCTATAGCGTCGGCGATTAACGGCTTTGGTACGCACTTCATACCCGGGTAATATTTACACCCATTGTTTAGTTATAGATTAAACATTGGGATCCGTAATGCTTAAATAACCTATATTTACATGTTCATTGATGCCCACAAAAATGGCATGCCAGGTATGTGGCGCCGATATAGAGGTCCCGGACGACGTCCTCGACGGCGAATTAATTAGTTGCCCAAGCTGTGGCCAGAAGTACCAAGTGGTTATTCAGAACGGTTTAATACAGTTGAAGTTAATCAAGGTTGAGGAGGAGGATTGGGGAGAGTGAGGGGTGGTTCCGATTGAAGTCGTCGATTTCCTCTACGATGCGGTAAGGCTTGACGAGAAGCTCCTAATAAAGGAATTCGACAACTTAGGTATTAACTACAGGCTCGTAAATGCCGAAGACCTAGCCCTGAGCCTTCCCAGAGGCGATGATAACGGCCACCTCGCCTTTATAAGGACCGTGAGCCAACACAAGGCACAACTTCTTTCACAACTATACGAGGCCCTGGGCGGCTTATCGATAAATCCAGCCACGTCAATATTGATAGGCAATAACAAGGCCGTAACCCTGGCCATCCTGAGTAGGGCAGGCATTCCAATACCCAACACGGTGATTGCCCTATCCAGCAACGTGGCTATTAAGGCCCTAGACCGCATAGGGGTTCCTGCTATAGTAAAGCCTATACATGGTTCCTGGGGTAGGCTCGTCAGCCTCGCGGGTAGTCTCGAGGATCTACACCTCCTAGCTAGGCATAGAGACTCCATGGAGAATCCCCAATACGGTATATACCTCATACAGGAATTCATAAGGAAGCCGGGCAGGGACATTAGGATAACGGTGGTTGGGGATAGGGCTGTGGCTGCGATATATAGGTATGCCGTTAATGAGGATTGGAGGACCAACACCGCCAGGGGCGGTAGGGCTGAGGCCGTTAGGGTCGATCCTGAGCTTGAGGATGTTAGTGTGAGGGCTACGAAGGCAATTGGCGCCTACTACGCAGGTGTCGATGTGGTGGAGTCGGACGGTGGTTATAAGGTGCTTGAGGTAAACACAGTGCCTGAGTTTAAAAACGTCCAGAGGGTGACCGGCATCAACGTTGCCAGGCACATAGCGGAGCTCGTGCTTTACATCGCGAGGAGGGGTTGGTGATGTTCACCGACGAGGCCAAGATAAAACTGTTAATGGAGGCGCTCAGTATTTACTCACCCACAGGCGCTGAGCATTACTTCGCCGAGTTCCTTAGGGAGTTACTCATTATGAACGGTTTTGACGCCAAGATCGATGACGTGGGTAACGTAATAGCAATCAGGGGCGAGGGAGGGCCCGTGCTGTGGCTACACGCGCACATGGATACAGTACCGGGCTTCATAGATGTTAGGCGTGAGGGCGATAAAATAATCGGTAGGGGCGCGAGTGACGATAAGGGGCCCCTAATGGCGATGACCATAGCGTTCATGGAGAGCGACCTACCGAGAGGCACCCTGGTCCTTACGGCGGTGGTTCACGAGGAAGGCGACAGCCTGGGCACGGCGAATTTAATCAACGGTAGCCACGTGCCCAGGCCCTCGGGCATCATTGTCGGTGAACCAACGGGCATAAACAGGGTGGTGACTAAGTACAGGGGTAATGCTAAAATCGAGGTCGTGGTCAGGACGAGGGGCGGCCACGCATCTAACCCCGACTTCGCATCGAACGCGATATTAATGGCCATGGACGTGTATGATAAATTACGTAATTACTTAAGGGTTGGTGTTAATTATGAGGACTTCCTAGCAACACCAACGATTATGAATTGCGGCGAGGCGGAGAACATGATACCGAGCAACTGTAGATTGATTATTGATGTCAGGATACCACCAGGTAAGTCATGTAATGACGTGAGAAGCGCAGTTGCTGCGCTAAGTAAGGAGTTCAATAATGCCCATGTAGGTATTAAGTGGTGCGTGGAGCCCGTGGAAGTGCCCGTGAATAACCCAACCGTGAGGGCCGTATCGAGAGCAATAATAAAGGTCCTTGGTGAAAGACCCGTACTGGCTAGGAAGTGGGGGACGAGCGATATGAACGAGTTAGTTAAGTTAACAAGGAATCTCGTGGCCTATGGGCCGGGCGAGGGAATCCTATCGCACTCACTCGAGGAGTACATACTCATTGGGGACTATTTAAGGGCCGTTGAGGTTTATAAACAAGCTATACGAGAATTCATGAATATTTATGGATAAGTAATATATGAATTGTTATTTATTATTGGGGATAAAATTTATAAATTATTTATTTTTCCCAAAACACGGGGGTTCCTATTGAAGCCCAAACCAATAATCCGGGCGGTACGGAGGAGTTGATTAAGCTCCTTAGGAGGGAGGGTGTCGATTATATAGATGATGAGGCTGTGTTCAGGGATATAGTGAGTCAATGGCCATTACCACCTAAGCTACCCTTCGATAAAATCTATGTGGAGCCCGAAGTCCTAGTTAATCTGTTCATAACGGACACTACTTTTAGGGATGGTCAACAGGCCTTTTACGTATATTACTCCGTTGAGGATGCCCTTAGGTTATTTAGGTTACTTGCCGATCTCGATAATGGCAGTGGTAAGATAATAAGGAGTGAATTCTTCCTATATACTGAGAGGGATAGGAGACTCGTTAAGGCGGTTAAGGAGCTTGGCCTAGAGTGGCCTAAGGTCATTGGTTGGGGTAGGGCGAGGATTGAGGATGTTAAGTTGGTTAGGGAGGCTGGCCTTGACGAGATGGTGATGTTGATGTCAATATCGGACATACACATCAAGTACAAGTTCAACTCGACGAGGGATAGGGTGGCTGAGAAGTACCTGGAAGCCGCCGAGTACGCGTTGAGGAGCGGTGTTAGGCTTAGGTGTAGTTTGGAGGATGTGACGAGGGCCGACATTGTCAATTTCGTGATACCCTTCACCCAGAGACTGCTTAGGTTAGGCGAGAAGTACGGCGTGGATCTCGTAATTAAGCTACCCGACACAACCGGGGTTGGGGTGCCATACCCATTCGTCTCGTTGCCGTACAGCATACCCAAGCTTGTTTGGGTGTTTAGGAAGGTCCTGGGCATACCTAGTGAAAACCTGGAGTTCCACGGGCACGGCGATTACCACATGGCGGTTCCGAACGCAGTTTCTGCCTGGCTATACGGTGCGGGGATCAACAACGGTACACTGCTCGGTATTGGGGAGAGGGCGGGTAATGTACCGATAGAGGCGTTGGTTATTTGGTACGCCAGGATCAAGGGCTCCTTCGACGGTATGAACCCCAGGGTCATTGGGAAGATCATTGAGGCATTCTCATCGATGGGCTACAGGGTACCCACGTACCAACCAATCGTTGGTGATAACGCCTTCACCACCGCCGCAGGTATACACGTAGACGCCCAGTTAAAGAGCCCAGTTACGTATTTATCCATGGACCCGGGCCTTATCGGTCGCGAGGCGAGGATCATGGTAGGGCCCTACTCAGGGAAATCATCGATTAGGTACTGGCTAAAGTCGCATGGCTTCCCTGTGGATGAGGATCTCGTAAATGCCGTGTATGCCAGGGTTAAGTGGTTATTCGATAATGGGTTAAGGAGGGAGCCGTTGAGTGATGATGAATTAATGGGCATAATTCGAGACGTAACTCGCTCACTCAGCCAGAACGCTCTTTAGGGCATTAATTGCCAGGTTCATGTCATCATCGTTTATGCAGTACGGCGGTAATAACCTAATCGTTGTACCACCGGCAACGCTGGCCAATAGGCCGAGATTGATCAACCTATCGACGTAAGGCTCAGCCCTCCTCTTCAACTCAATGCCTATCATCAAACCGAGGCCCTTTATTCTCAACACCTGCCTTGACGTACCAACCTCATCCTCCAGCATTTTCATGAACCTCTCGCCTAACTCCCTAGCCCTATTGGGCACGTTCTCGGTGAGTAAAACCTCGACGCCCGCCCTGGCCGCTGCCATGACCAATGGATTACCCGCAAATGTGCTGCCGTGCTCGCCCGGCTCGAATACATCGCCGAACTCCCTCCTAACCACGGCAATACCTATGGGTAAACCAC
>JAKMAE010000040.1 GCA_022014875.1 Vulcanisaeta sp.
TTTTAATTTTTAACTTACTACATATACCCAAATCTACTTATGTCTTCAGACATGTTTCCGATGGGATCATCATTATTTATAAATTTTACCTAAAGTATGTAGTTAAGTTTACGTGATCGTGTTTAATCATTTATTTAAACAAATATCGCGTAGTCCATCGGTAATATTACGTCTATGCTTTGAAGGGAATGTTTAAATAACTTAAATTATATCATGGGATTAGTATGGCGTTTTTAGACCTGTTAAGACCTCCCACGGTGGTTACGATAAATACTAAGTCGGAGGTTATTGCTGGGTTAACCACGTTCCTGACCATGGCCTATATATTGTTTGTTAATCCAGCGATAGTTGGTAGTGGTTTCGAGCTAGCCCTTATGCATGCGTTGGGGACAAGCTCATTGCCCCCTCAGTATCAGGCGCTTGTCTACACGGTTAAGCTCGGCATAGCTGCAGGCACAGCCATTGCCGCCGCCTTTGGGACGTTGTTAATGGCCTTCTTTGCGAGGCTCCCCTTTGCCATGGCCCCTGGTATGGGGGAGAACTCCTTCATAGCCTTCTCCGTAATACCCGCCTTCACAGCCACGTTACTGAATATAGGGGTTCTAGGGCCACGCGCTGCCGAGATTGCGCTGATGGTGGCGTTAACTGCGGTCTTCATCGACGGTCTCATATTCCTATTTACGGCGTGGTCAGGCATTAGGGAGAGGATAATTAAGTCCATATCCCCAAACCTCGCTGTGGGCATTAGTGTCGGTATTGGCCTATTCATAACATTCATAGGGCTTAGCCTTGGGGGCTTTGTTAAACCCGGCGTTGGTACGCCCGTAACCTTTAATGTAGAGGCCTTTAGAACTCCATCGTCAATACTTGCCTTCATTGGGTTAATACTGGCAATAGCGCTTTACATATACAGGGTGCCCGGCGCCTTCTTAATAACCATCATAGCGCTGACGCTGGTGGGTATACCACTTGGCCTAGTTACACCACCGCCGTCTCTAGTTCAATTACCCACATTCTCAACATCAATAATACCTAACTTCCCTGAAAACATAATGTGGTGGGTTAAGCTAGTTAGCCTGGCCTTCCCTGTCGCGCTCTCCCTATGGATGATCGAGTTCTTCGACGGTATAGGTACAATCGTTGGCTTGTCAAATAGGGCGGGGCTTGTTGATGCGAGGGGTAGGCCCGTCAATATTGAGAGGGCCTTATATACCGACGCCTTGGGAACCATAGTAGGCGCTCTCGCTGGGACTACGACAACGGTCATCTACGTTGAGTCTGCCGCTGGAATAGAAAGTGGAGGCAGGACCGGGTTAACATCGCTAGTTACGGGCTTACTCTTCCTGGCATTCCTGCCCCTGGGACCACTTGCGGTTATGGTACCAAGCTTCGCAACAGCCCCAGTACTGATACTTGTTGGGTTGATGTTCATATCACTAATCCCAAAACTCAACTTTAACGATTTAACAGAGGCCATACCAGCATTTGTAGCAATAATAAGCATCCCACTGACATACAGCATAGCAACTGGAATAGGCCTTGCATTCATAACGTACACACTGACGAAGATAATCGCCAGGAGGTTCCGCGAAATCTCAGTAACAACGTTAATAATAACGTTAATATTTATCATATACTTCGCAGCCATAGTACCATCACTCCATTAATCTAAAAATTCAATTTTTAAAATATTTTTAATAACATCTCATTAGTGCATTCTTAATTTGATAAATCCCTTGTATTGAATGCCGTGGGCTTAATTACGTGTATTATTACCGTGTCAAAGGGTTTTATACCGTACTTCTCCCTCACCTCCCTCGGTATCGTGAACTGCCTACTGTCGGTATGCCTAGTCCCCAGGAGCCTTACGTTTGTCAACTCTATCTTTTGGTTATTGTACTCTAGGACTACATATGCATATTTAGTTCTTTCTAGTCCCAGTTTCCTAACTATACTCGCCGGCACCAGGACCTGGTTATTTATGTAGACCTTTACAGCGTAAGGTAGAGTTTCTATTGGTAATCCTTTCCTACCCACGTTGTTTACTTTGGCCATATTTCTCAGTGGTGCGTCGCTTCTTTTGTTCTTTTAAGGGCTTTTGTGAAACTGAATGGTAAACCAACGTTAAACTATGCGTAACCGCATGTTTCTTTTAATTCCCAGATTGAAAATCACCATAATTAAAAGCTCTGGAAGACCCACCCGAAGCCTTTTTATTACTGCTTATTTGATTAATCCATGTGATGATGCGTGTCGGGTGCTGAATTGTGATTGCAATTGCATGGGCTGACCCGGCGTGTCATCATTTTAACTTTTGATAACCCTCGTCATTAGGCGTTCTCGATCGTTGCATTAACACGGGCCGTTTGTGGCCTGGATCGATTCGTGCGATTCATCGCAGTGGGAATAGGTGATTTGATTAAGTTTTATAATTGCTTACGTAGTCACCATTGTGCCCTTTAGGGAGGATATTGAATTAATCAGGGGTTCGAGGAGTAACCTGCTTCGTGGTAGGAATATCGTCCTAGCATTGAGCGGTGGCGTTTCGATTTACAGGGTCCCTGATGTGGCTAGGGAATTGATTAGGCACGGCGCCCACGTAATCACGTTCATGAGTAGGGAGGCACGTAAGTTGCTCAGTCCTAGGATTATGGAGTGGGCCACGGGTAGCGCGGTCTATACCGAGTTGAGTGGCTATGCCGAGCACGTAAATATATGCGCAAATGCGGATGCTGTGGTCTTCATACCGGCGACCGCAAACACCATTGGGAAGTTGGCAAGTGGTATTGCGGATACACCAATCACGCTCTGTGGCATGGCCGCGATGGGCGCTGGCAGGCCGGTGGTGATTGTACCAGCGATGAATGAGTCCATGTGGAGGAACCCCATAGTTAGGGCGAACATTGACAGGCTCAGGGGCTTTGGCGTCAGGGTTGTCGAGCCCATCGTGGAGGAGGGCAAGGCAAAGCTGGCCCCGCTCGATGAGGTTGTTGATTCCGTAATAGATGCCCTGGCGCCTAGGGACATGGTCGGCATATCCGTGCTTGTGACGTCAGGGCCCACCCACGAGCATATCGATGCGACGAAGTACATAACAACGCCAAGCAGTGGGTTGACAGGTTACTACTTCGCTAGGGAGGCCCTGGCCAGGGGCGCAAGCGTCACGCTTGTGGAGGGCCCAGTGAGTATTAGGGACCCGCCTGGCGCTGAGGTGTATAGGGTAACAAGCGTTCTCGAGATGTACGACGTAGTCATTAAGTTGGTGAGTAAGAGGCGTTACGACTTAGCCATACTGACGGCCGCACCCCTGGACTTCTACGTTAAGAGTAAGTTCGAGGGTAAGCTAAGCAGTGACTTGGATAGGGTAGTTATCGAGTTAATACAGGCGCCGAAGATTGCCCGGGACCTAAAGACGTACTCCCCAGGCACATTCCTCATAGCCTATAAGGCGGAGGTTGGGGTCTCGGAGGATGAGTTGATAAGGAGGACGTTGAGGAGGGCTTCTGAGGGTAATTGGGACCTAGCCCTGGCCCACACGGTAGGTCCGGGTAAGGGTTTTGGTACGGAGAAGGACGAGGTAATAGTACTGGGTAGGAACGGGGTGTTGAGGAGGTTAGGGCCAATGCATAAGAGGGAGCTTGCTAGAGAGGTTTTAGGCATGTACGTGGAGCTTGTGAAAAACAAGTGGTAGAGGATAATGCTTTTTAGTTAAATTACCCATTTAGGTGCCGTGAGCGGGTCCATACCGGAGAACGTTAGAAGGAGAGGTTTAATGCTAGCGTCAATATCGACCTTCTTCGCATGGGCCCTCGAGTACTACGACTTCCTGATATACTTCTCATTGATACCCTACATAAGTGAGTTGTTCTTCCCAAAATACTCACCAATAGCATCCCTACTATACACACTGCTCATTTTCTCTGTGGGATACTTCGCGAGACCTCTCGGTGCAATTTTCTTTGGGCACATTGGTGATAAGTATGGGAGGAGGAATGCCTTGCTTGGTGATGCGCTAACGATGACCGTGGCCACGGTTGCGATAGCACTATTGCCCACCTACTCGCAGGTAGGCATTTGGGCACCAATATTACTGACGATATTCAGGTTCCTACAGGGATTTGGATATGGCGGTGAGGCCGGCGGTGGTGTAGTTTGGGCCCTTGAGTTCGCGTCACCGAAATGGCGCGGTTTAGTTAACGGGGTTCTTAATTCAAGCATGTCCGTGGCCACATTATTGGCCACAGGCCTATTACTACTCGTTAGTATGTATTACCCATTATCAACCATCGGTTGGAGAATACTCTTCCTAAGCGGTGCGGTGGTGGTTGTTGTTGGCCTCATTATTAGGTTCCTAGCCCCTGAGTCAATACTTTGGGAGAGAAAGAAGAGTGAGGGGAGGTTGGTCAGGATACCCCTGGCCACGGCAATTAGGAAATACTGGTTCAGCCTACTCCTGGTAATACTGATAAACCTAGGCCTAACATTCGTGTTCTACGCCGGTTACGGTTTCGTGACCACATTCACAAAATTACTGTCGAGTTACCTACCAGAGCTGCAGAAGGCCTTTGTTAAGTTGACTTACGTCCCACTGATGATCGGTAGTATAGGTGGCATAGTTGGTAATACCCTCGGTGGTTACTTAACGGACCTCTTCGGTAGGAGGAAAATGCTGATGGTACCAACGGCAGTACTCCTAGTGTTGATATACCCATTGTACTTAGCCCTTACTACGTTGTCAATACCGATAATGGCCCTATCCCTAGCCCTGATGTACTTCATATTCACCCTCTCAGCCACTGTACAGACGGCTTACTTCTCCGAGATATTTCCGACGGAGGTTCGCTGGTCCGGTATAGGATTTGGGTGGAACCTAAATGCAGCCATTGGTTCACTTGCACCAACGTTTGCATTGTTGCTATACACAAACCTAAGGAGTAGCCTTAATCCAATAACGGCGGCTGCCCTTGCGCCATCCATCGTGGTCATGGTTGGCGCGGCTATGACTATAATAGGCGCGGCGATTGGTCCCGAGACAGTTAGGAAACCACTTGATTAGTTTTATGCATCAATAACCTAGCTTAATGTTAAAATCCTCACGACCCCCTACGGCTCCTTAACAACTCTATCAATTCTTTGACGACCTCCCTATAGTCCCCGATTATTCCGTAATCCGCGTATTGGAATATGGGCGCGTTTGGGTCGCTGTTTATGGCGACTATTATCTTGGATTCCTTCATGCCGAATACGTGCTGTATCGCGCCGCTCACGCCAACACCTATGTAGAGGGTTGGTCTTATTGTTTTGCCGGTCTGCCCAATCTGCCTATCGGCGCTCAGCCAACCGGCATCCACGGCCTTCTTAGTACCCCCAATTGTGCCACCTAATAACTTCGCGAGCTCGGTCAGCAACTTAACACCGTCGATACCACCAACGCCGCGCCCCGCAACAACCACTATGTCCGCCTTCTCAACCGGTGGCAACTCCTCACCCTTAACGACAGGTCTAACCTCAACTAGTCCTTCACCGTTCACGTTGGGTATGGTGTCTAGGGTCTCGGCTATCACCTCCCCGTGCCTATTCACGTCCCTTGGAGGTGTTGGGAATACGTTAGGCCTAACGCTCGCTAATTGAGGCCTCCTGTTGGGCGTCCTTATGTGCGCAAGTATGTTACCGCCATACGTAGGCCTTATCTGAATTAGGTCCCTAGTCTTTGGATCCACGTCTAACTCCGTGCAATCCGCCGTAATGCCCGTCCTCAGCGAGTTCGCGACGTACGGCGCCAACTCCCTACCCCTCTTCGTAGCTGCGAACAATATTATCTCGGGCTTGTACTTATTGGCTAGTTGCACTATGGCATTAGCGTAGACGTGCGGTACGTACTTCGCCAGGGCTGGGTGGTCGATGTATATGACCCTATCTGCGCCGTAGTATATGGGCTCCTTAACCACATCGCCTAGGTTGTGGCCCAGCATTATCGCCGTTACGTCAGTGTTTATCTTGCCCGCCAATTCCCTGGCCTTACCTATTAATTGTAGGCTTCCATCCTTAATAACCCCGTTTACGTACTCCACGTAGACCCAGATACCCCTATACTCATCCTTATTGACCGGGTTCCACTCACTGCATATTCTTTGCTGGGTCTGTGCCGTACTCATAGCCTTATCACCCCCTCCTTAATCAGGTTTTCAAGCAACCACCTAGCCGCCTCCTTAGGATCGCCCTTGAATAATTGCCTCTTCCTCTCGATCGGCTTTGCATCCTCTATTTTTGTGACCATTGTCGGCGAGCCCCTAAGGCCAATGCACTCCCTCTCGAGTTTTAGCACGTTGTTGTCTATGGTCTTAACGAGGCCGTTGACCTTGGCGTTTATTTTCCTAACAAGGCTTATATCCCTAGGCGGATTACTGTTCTTATACACGCTGAGTATTATTGGCAGCCTGTACTCGTAGGTCTCGTAGACGCCCTCATCCTCTAAATACCTGGTTACCCTAATGACCCTATCCTCAAGCTTAACCTCAGCCTCGATGGCGTAGTACACGTATGGTAAACCCAACCAGGACGCGACCTGCGCAGGCATGTGGGCTGTTGCTGAGTCCGTAGTTTCCTCACCAAACACTATGATGTCGAAGTTTGGGAATAGCTTCTGTATGCTCTTCGCTATTGTGTATGATGTGGCGAGCGTGTCCGCGCCTGCGAAGGCCCTATCAGTGATTAGGTAGGCTTCGTCGGCACCCATCCCTATAGTTGATTCTAGGAAATCCTTACCGCTGGGTGGCGCCATCGACATTGTTATCACCTTACCGCCATACCTATCCCTAAGCCTTAATGCGAACTCAAGGGCGTTCCTATCATACGGGTTAAGCATGAGAGGAACACCTTCACGCACTAGGTTGTGCGTGACGGGGTCCAGCCTAACAGCGGTTACATTAGGCACAGCTGCCTTAACGGGTACTATTATCGTTAACCCACCCATTATGTTGCTGGACCCGTTTGACTTAATATGCATTTCTAACCTTTGACATATATAGCCATACATAATACACTATAGTTCGGGCGGTGGGTTAACGATAATCCCGATCCCATGTGGCATTTTAATTCCATGGTGCTAACCAAACCTATATTGGACGCCAAAGCCAGACCTCGGGTAGTTCCACTCAATGTTATTCTCCGGACACACTACACGGCATGTCCCACACTCGAGGCATCCCTCGTGCGAGAAGAGTACTGTTCCGTTGGGACCTGGCGTGTAGCATCTTGCCGGGCATAGGTATAGGCATGGCTTCTTATCGCACTTCCTGCATTGCTCCGGGTCTATTATCCTAATATGCGGTCTCTGGTCAACATCCCAAGCGTTACTGTTCAACCTCTCCTCAATGGGAATCTTCCTGTCCAGACTCATAGGTTCATCACCACCCTAATGGCGTCCCTGGCTAGGTCAAGAAGAGTGATGTTGCCCTTAGCCTCGAGCAGTGTTGAACCGAGCCTCCTTGGTGTTCCATCGACATCGAAATACCTAGCCAGAGCCTTATTTATCAACTTCACGTAATCATCGTAAAGCCTGGGCTCCATTAAAACCTTATGCGCATTCCTAAATGTCCTGAGCTCCCTAAGTACAAAGGACTCCTCAAGCATTTTTCCATAAATCGAGAGGGTCTCCGCATCGTACCTACCTACATCGTGGGCCTTAATAATGGCCTCGGCAGCTAACCGACCACTCTCCATTGCGAAATCCACGCCCCTAATTATGATGCCCAAATGCAGTAGGAACCCAGCCGCATCACCAACAACTAGGTAGCCATTCCCGTATAGATTCGGTGGCGAAGCGTTGAGGCCAGCCACGGGCGTTAAATGGGCTGAGTATTCAAGGAGTTGCCCACCCTTTACTAGCCTTTTAACGAGTGGGTGGAGCCTGAACTCCTCTATTAACTCATAAATTGGTATGTCTAGTTGATACCCATATTTTAGGTAAAGGACTATACCCAGGGTTATTGCCTCCTTATTCGTGTAAATGAACGCGCCGCCCGGCAGGTAGTGGGTTGGGTATCCAGCCAGGACCCACGCCAAACCCTCATCCTCATCCAGCCCGAACCTCTCATTGATCGTGTTTTTATCCAACTTAATGACCTCCTTAACACCGAGAGCCACAATGTCCGGGCTCAACTTAGGCGCTAAACCGCTCCTTTCGAGTACGAGCCTGTTTATGCCCTCTGCCACCACCACGACGTCGCTATACACCTCATCATTGCCGGCCCTGACGCCGACAACCCTACCGTCCTTAATGACCAGGGAATCAACCGGCACCTCCGAAACAACCACGGCGCCTGCCGACTCAGCCTTCTTGCCTAACCACTCAACGAAGTTTGTTAGGTAGGTGGTGAATGATCTGTGCTCTGTCTTTGTGGTTTCGAAGTCTACCGTGGTCCAAGCATCCTCGGTCATGAATGTAACCCTCTCCCTCCTGACCCAGCGCTCCACGGGCGCCTCCTTGACATACTCTGGGTATAGTCTATCAAGGACATGCGCGTATATCCTGCCACCGAACACATTCTTACTGCCGGGCTTCTTACCCCTCTCGATTACTAGGACCTTAAAGCCCCTACTGGCTAGTTGCTGGGCAGCCGTGAGACCGGCTGGGCCCGCCCCAACCACTATCACGTCGAACCTGGTACTCACGGGTCCGGAAATACCATGGCCTTATTAAGTATTTACACTACATAACCCATATAAGGGTGATTCATAGAAGGCGCATCGTTTAAATCGGTATGATGAGGATGGACCCACTGAGGATGATGCAGCTCTATCCTGGCTGATAAAAAGAGTTTGCTTTTACGAAAAACAACATGTGAATCCCACCGCGTTTTTCGAGTAAACAGGCTTATAGATATCTAAAAAGAGAATAAAATCGATGTCATCGATTGGGGAAAACATTGACAAACTAATTGAGAAAAAGATTGAGGGTTCTGGAAGTGGTGCCGGTGCGTTAATTGCGGCGATTAGGATATTGAATAGGGGCATCGTTAGATGGGCCCTAAGGTTATTGACAAAGGAGGTGGAATTCAATGGTGAGAGGAAGCCATTGATGGAGTGGGTATTGGCGAAGTACGCGGGTGAGGAGCAGTGCCCAACTGTTGCCCACTTCGTGGCGCCATTCTTCGAACTAGGCATGAAGCTCGTCACGGCGTGGCTACACGCCGATGAGGAATCCATTAAGGAGTTATTGAGTGATCCAGCCATAAGGAGGGGTATAGTAACCACGTTACGCGGTATCGCGTTGTTCGGGGTGACGACGCCTCAGAAATTACCCGCGCCATTCTTCATAGTTTGGAATTTCACGAACGCCTGCAATTTAAAGTGCATTCACTGCTACCAAAATGCGGGTAGACCATTACCCAACGAGTTAACGCTTGAGGAGAAGCTCAGGGTCGTTAAGGAGCTTGATGAGGCTGGCGTACCGGCAATAGCCCTGTCCGGCGGTGAGCCTACGGTACATAGGGACTTCTGGCCGGTCCTGGCCGAGATAGGTAGGAGGGGTTTCTACCCAGCCATTGCCACGAATGGGATAACCTTCGCGAACCTGGAGTTTGCAGAGAGGGCTAAGAAGCTCGGTCTCAGGTACGTGGAGATAAGCATAGATGCCGCAGACCCGGCCGTCCACGATAAATTCAGGGGAGTCCCCGGTGCCTGGTCCAAGGCTGTCCAGGGATTGAGAAACGCCGTTAAGCTAGGCTTCAGCGCGGCCCTTGCCTTCACAGTAACGAAGCTCAACATACACGAGGTCGATAAAATACTCGACCTAGCCCAGGAAATTGGTGTTAGGAGGGTCGTATTCTTCAACTTCGTGCCTGTTGGTAGGGGCCGTGAAAACCTCGAGATCGATCTATCACCTGAGGAGAGGGAGGAGTTCCTTAGGCATATTTACAAGGAGATGAAGAAGAGGAAGATGGAGATAATAAGTACCGCCCCTCAGTACGGTAGGGTCGTTAATCAACTAAGCAATGGTGAGGACGTGTCACCAACGCACTTCGTCGTCGCCAGCGATCCAATAACTAAGGAGTTGACGGAGTTCATCGGTGGTTGTGGTGCGGGTAGGGTATACGCCGCCATTGAACCTGACGGTACAGTAACGCCATGCGTCTTCCTGCCATACCCAGTGGGTAACCTTAGGACTAAGTCGTTCTGGGATATATGGATGGACCCATTCATGGAGAACTTCAGGGATAGGGATAGGTTAAAGGGCTTCTGTGGCAAGTGTCCCTACAAGTTAATATGCGGTGGTTGTAGGGCGAGGGCCTATAACTACTTCGGGGACGTACTAGCGCCAGACCCAGGCTGTATCTATAACTCGGCCGAGTGGCGCAAGTTGACTGAGGACCTATCGAAGATTAAGATCAAGATCTCACCGTTAGTGTTTAAATAGGGGTGGTTACGCGTGAAGGTTCTACTTGCCGTTCCTCCAGGCATTGACAAGCTAGAGCTATATAGAGTGCTCGGTCTAAAGGCACCGCCATTAGGCCTCGCCTGGATAGCCGCGGTTCTCGAGAGGGCTGGCCATAAGGTTCGTATAATAGACTCACCGACTGAGGGCGTTGATTTAAAGACAT
>JAKMAE010000041.1 GCA_022014875.1 Vulcanisaeta sp.
TAAGTTCCTGGCGCTGGGTTTCGTGTTTATTGTACCGCCTACATACGCAATATGGTTGCAATTGCTCGGTGGTATAATAATAACGCAGACCTTGCCATCGGTGTTCCTAGGACTGATTACCGATAAGCTTGATAAGTACTCGTTAATGGTTGGCTGGGCTGTGGGCCTTGGGTTAGGTGTTTACCTATTCATAACGCCTCACGTACCTGCCGCATTCAGTCCATTATACCCAATATTTGGCCACCTGGTCTACATAGCCGTTATCGCGTTAGCCGTCAACCTACTCATCGTCTTGGTGGGCACGGGTATTGCCCTAGCTGTGAGGCGTAGGTGATTGAGGGTGGCTTAGCACCTGTATCTAGAAATGCTTATTTACTTAAAATGACTCGGTCTTGCGTGGTTTCGGTCAAGGTTCTGGATAAGACCGATATGTACTTAAGGGTGGTCATTGAGGGTGCCGAGCCTTCATTAGTTAATTCGCTAAGGAGGGTTTTTATATCCGACGTACCCGTGCTTGCCATTGACGATGTCATAATCCTTGACAACACATCCGTGCTTTACGACGAAGTCCTCGCCCATAGGCTCGCCATGATCCCAATAAAAACTGACCTAAAGAAGTTCCCAAAGATTGAGGAGTGCGAGCAGGAGCTTGTCGACCCAAGCCTATGCCAGGTCAGGTTTGTGCTTAATGTGGAGGCTAAGGAACCAATGATGGTCTATAGCAGGGACTTAAGGTCTGACGACCCGGAGGTGAGGCCTGTGTATGATGACATACCAATAGTTAAGTTAATGCCCGGCCAGAAGGTTGTTCTCGAGGCCTACGCAAGGCTTGGTAGGGCTAGGAAACACGCGAAGTGGCAGGCAGGCCTTGCCGCGTATTATTACTATCCTAGGGTTACGGTTGTGGGTAAGGCCTCCGATGCATGCAGCGTCTGCGTCGATATTTGTAACGGCGCTATTGATATTAAGGATGATGGGTCAATAATAATCAACGACGTACTCAGGTGCACATTCAATAGGTGGAAAACCTGCGAGCAGGTGTGCCCAGCACTGAGGGTTGATTGGGATGAGGGTAAGTACGTGTTTTGGGTCGAGAGCTTCGGCAACATGCCCGTTGAGGATATGGTTAGGGAAGGCTTTAGGATACTGAGGGGTAAGTTCCAAGAGTTCGTGAACGAGCTCGAGCTTGAGTTAACCAGGGGCCAGGCGCAGCCACAGGTCGGCGAACAAGTCGGTGAGTTGCCTACGGAGGGGCAGGGTACCGAGGAGGTTGGTACGGAGGAGTTCGGCGTTGAGGGTGGCGTTGAGGAGTGATTAATCGCACGACCACAAATTATTTAAAAGCGGGCCTACCTTGAGCTTTTGCGATGCCGCCAAACCCAACAGGCCCCACGAACGAGGAGTTGCGCATGTTGATCAGATTCCTTAGGCGGGCGGCCAATGAGTATAAGGCAAAGATCTGGGACTACGTGGCGGACCTCCTCGAAAGACCAACTAGGCAGAGGGTCGAGGTTAATATAGGTAAGATAAATAGGCTTGTCAATGATGGCGATGTGGTTGTGGTCCCAGGCAAGGTGCTTGGCTCCGGCGTGTTAACTAAGAAAGTAACGATAGCGGCCTGGGCATTCTCCAAAGGCGCCCTTGAGGCGATAAGGAAAGCCGGCGCAGAGGCCATAACAATACCCGAGCTTGTAAGGAGGAATAACAGGGGTAGCAACGTCAAGATAATCATATGATGGTGATCGCAATGAGCAGCAGGGTAATAGAGGTCGTTAGAAACCCACCGCAATTAGATGAGGTTGTTGTTGATGCGACGGACCACATAGCCGGTAGGTTGGCATCGATAGTTGCTAAGTGGGCGTTGGAGGGTAGGAGGGTGGTTATTGTAAATGCGGAGAAGGCTGTCATTACGGGCGACTTCAACATGGTACTTAACTGGTACAAGAAGAAGATTAGTGAGTGGTTAACGCACTACAACCCTGAGAAGGCCGGGCCCAAGATACCGAGGAAGCCCGATAGGATATTGAGGAGGATTATTAGGGGGATGCTGCCGAGGAAGAGCTATAGGGGTAGGAAGGCGTTCAGGAGGATTAGGGTATTCATGGGCGTCCCACCGCAGTACATGAATGTGGATAAGGTGGTTATAAAGGGCGCATTGATATCGAAAAGGCCCGGTGTTAAGTATGTAACGCTCGAGGAGCTTTGGAAGCACATAGAGCCTAAGCGCTATGAGGAGTGGGTTAGGGCTAAGGAGGCTTGGGAAAAGAGGCTTAAAAAGGCCCAGGGCAAGGGTGGTGGTGAATGAGTGAGCAAAGGCCTGAGGGTGCCTCGGCACTACCGAGGACAATACCCAACGTAACGGTTCAGGAGGTTGGCGGGGTGAGGGTGGTCATTGCCGTTGGTAAGAAGAAGACCGCGATAGCTAAGGCAGTGATTAGACCTGGCATTGGCAGGGTTAGGGTTAATGGGGTACCCATTGAGATATGGCCAATAGAAATGGCTAGGATTAGGATGATGGAACCACTATTACTGGCGGGCAAATCACTGGTGAGTAAGGTTGATATTGACGTTACAGTAAGGGGCGGCGGCTTCATGGGACAGGCAACCGCGGTTAGGATGGCGATAGCGAGGGGCCTAGTTGAGTACTTCCAAAACCCAGAATTACTCAGGCTGTACATGACTTACGACCCATCAATGATCAAGGGGGATCCGAGGAGGACCGAGCCGAAAAAGCCAGGGCTTAAGCACGCCAGGAGTAAACGTCAGAAGGCTTACAGATAATTCTGCAATAAAAGACTTAATTATTCACCAAAGGGTCTTAACCGTTGCTTCCCGTTTAGGTTAATAGTTTCATGCCATGAGTAGTGATGATTATGCCTTAGTATTCACCGTCAGTATTGACACTTCGTAGGTTCCCAACCCCACGTTACAGATAGGGCGTTGCATGCTAAAAGACCTTGAAATAACCCTGCGCAGAAAACTGCAAAAGTGATTTAAAGGGGCATTAAATCCTTGGAGCTGCATGATTGTTCCCATAAGGTGCTGGACCTGCGGAAGACCCCTTGGCCATCTCTGGGAGCCCTTTAAGCAAAGGGTTCTCAGGGGTGAGAGCCCTGAGAAGGTGCTTAACGACCTGGGTGTTACGCGTTACTGCTGCAGGAGGACCCTACTTGCCCATATAGAACTAATCGACCAAGTACTCGAGTACTCCAGGATTGAGACGGAGTAGGTAGGTCCTTAACTATATAACTCCTTTACTCAGGCATAACTACTTTTGATACTCTTAGTTGGTGTTAAGATTTAAATATAGGTATTTTCGACGGGAACCTAATGGAGAGACCGCAGCAGCCTATGAAGATACTACAGAAAATGGTTGGTAAGCGCGTGGTTGTGAGACTGAAGAACAATAGGGTAGTAAGGGGCGTGTTGGTTAACTACGATGATTGTATGAACCTAATACTCGATGAAGGTGAGGAAATGGACCAAAGGGGCGAGAATGTCGTTGTTAAATACGGGAGGTTGATAATAAAGGGTACGCAGGTACTTTACATAACGTCCGAGGAGGCCGTGGGGTGAGGGCCATGAGGAACATAACAATAAACGTACTAAATAGAAAACCTGTTTCGGAGCTGAATGTGGAATTAGTGGAGAGGAAGGGCCTTGGACACCCTGACTACATAGCTGACGCGTCGGCCGAAGCCGTTAGTAGGGCATTGTCTAATTACTATCTCGAAAAATACGGGGTAATCCTCCACCATAACGTGGATAAGGTACTCGTTGTTGGTGGACAGGCAAACCCGCGGTTTGGTGGCGGCGAGGTTCTGCAACCAATTTATATACTAGTTGCTGGTAGGGTGACTACGGAGGTCAGGACCGCGGCGGGTATCGAGAAGATCCCCGTTGGGCCAATAATAATATCGGCCATTAAGGAGTGGATAAAGGAGAACTTCAGATTCCTTGATCCAGAGAGGCACGTTGTTATTGATTACAGGGTTGGCATGGGCTCGGCGGACTTAGTCGGCATTTACGAATTAGGCGCCAGGGTCTCCAAGGTTCCGTTGGCCAATGATACGTCGATAGGTGTGGGCTTTGCGCCATTGACGGATACGGAGAGGCTCGTTCTCGAGACAGAGAGACTGCTCAACTCGAGGGAGTTCAAGGCCAAATTACCCGAGGTGGGCGAGGACGTCAAGGTTATGGGGCTCAGGGTTGGCAAGAACGTTAAGTTGACAATAGCCGCGGCAATGATATCATCCCTGGTTAAGGATAAGGATCACTACCTAAGCGTTAAGGAGGAGGTGAGGAATAAGGTTTTGGACCTTGCCGCCAAAATAACGCCTAACCTGAACGTGGATGTTGCGGTGAACGTTGCCGATAAACCCGAGCACGGTATATACTACCTCACGGTTACAGGAACCTCGGCGGAGCACGGTGATGATGGCGCCACTGGGCGTGGTAATAGGGCTAATGGTTTAATAACGCCCATGAGGCCAATGACTATGGAGGCTACGGCGGGTAAGAACCCCGTCAGCCACATCGGTAAGTTGTATAATGTACTGGCCAATAAGATAGCTGATAGGATATATGGGGAGGTTAAGGGGTTGAGGGAAGTCTACGTTTACCTTCTGAGCCAGATAGGTAAACCAATAGATGAGCCGTTAATAGCAAACGTCGAGTTACTGCTTGAACCAAACATTGAATTAACCGGTGAAATTAAGAATGAGGTTGAGGGTATCGTGAATGAGGAGCTGGATAGGATAACAACGCTGACGGAACTAGTCATAAGGAACAAGGTCACCCTCTTCTAGGGCTTAAGGACCGAGGCTTCTCAAACGCCGATACTCATTAATTATACGCCTTAGGTAATCCTCATCGATCTCGCTCAAAAACTCCTTACTGAGTGACTCCATGGCATTGTTTATCACCGATTTCTCAATGAACATAACCTCGGTGATTGCGCCATTATAGACATAACCAAGTGGGATGGCCCTTAAGCCTCTCTTCCAGATGGGCCTCAGCATGTTTTTATCACCAACATCGACTAATATCACCGAGTTCACGCCAGTATTTATCAACTTATCAATGCCCATATTCATGAGCTCTCCAAGCGTCATCACTGGAATAGCGTTACTAATGCGTGAAATGAGGTTTAGATCTATGGTTTCGTTGTACCTAATTAGTACGTATTTATTACCCCTAATATAATCCATGAAGCCCTCGACGAATCTCCTAAGGTTAACCTCTAATTCCTCAATTTTACGTCTATACTTCTCGAGATCGCCCTCGAGCATCTCTATCCTAGCCGACAAAGCCCTGACTAACTGGTCCTTTCTGGCCTCTATATCGTAATTATTCAATAATTCTTCTATTTTATTCTTAGCCTCTGCATATAGTTTATTGAGCCTCTCAATCTCCGCGTTCAACGCCTTTATCACGCCCTCGTACTCACTACGCAACCTATCGCACTCGCACTCACACCTTTCCTGCTGTATTACCTTGACCTCGTCCTGCCGTGGCCTCACCTCAACCTTCTTACTTGCCTCATCAACCGCCTGCCTTACGGGTATCCCCCTAATCACCAATGCCTTGGCCTCATCAATAACCCTAGCAATGCTCCTCCTAACCTCCTCCTCAACCCTGTCGAGTTTTGGCTTTAGCTGTATGTATGATTTATACGCAGCCGCAAGTGCGTCCCTTATATGTGGATTCTTGATCGTAACGCCTTGCTCACGGGCTACCTTGAGCGCTATCTCGCTCTTCTCAGAGACGCTGAGGTCCCTCTCTGGGTAATAAAGTACCGCGCCCACCATTGCTGCAAGCTTCCTGGCGTATTCGGAAGGCTTGGCTGTATCTACCGCTATCAACACGGGCGTCCCGTATTGATAAATTATCCTGAGGACGTGCCTCCTACTGAGGTTCTTACCGCTGTGTAGCGCCAACACGTTACCGTTCATGTCGAGTATTGCCAGGCCCGTTACAATGCCTGGATCTATACCAACAATTAACTTTCTATCTCCAACCGCACCACCAACCTCGACACTCTCGGTCTCGGTTAAGCTAACGAACTTTATTGAGTCGCTAGGTACGGATTCAATTATTAATTTAACATCCATACTCTTACGCGGTTTTATTACCGACCTCACAGTGGGTCTATCGGCGTATGCTATGAAGACCACGGACCTCAACCCCTCACTCTCGGGTGTAATGAACATGTCGTAATCAATACCGCTCTTTTCAAGCTTTTCCTTAACCTCCTTAGCCAGGTACTTGATTCTATGGGCAATGTTTCTCTCGAACCTATTCCTACTCATACCGCCGGGTGTTGTTGAGATCGAGGCCTTAATAATGATCCTGGTCTCCGGCTCGTAAACCTTAACGATCGAGCCAACACCCATCGCGCAAAGTCTCGCTAGGTATTCAGCCGTTGCGTCCGGATCCAGCTTGTTGATGCCGACCCCAAAGTACTTATTTACGAGGGCCTCCACCGACTCCTCAGTGTTTGGGTTGACCCTAGTCACCTGGATTAAGTAAACACTGAAGGGTAGTCTACCCAATCTCTTAATAACGCCTGGGCTTAGTTCTAGTATTTCGCCAATGTTGTCGATCGCTATTGCTATGGGCCTGACCCTCTTGATAATCCTTATTAAATCACGTGGATCAACAACTCCCCTTTCAACAATCTCCCCATTATTTAACACGGCGTATGAAAACCTCCTATTGTTTATATCAATCCCAATTATGGGGCCGGACCCCAATTTGTCAATAAGCACAATAATTAATGTGTCCCGTATTTAAAGACTTAATTACCAAGCCCACGAACTTACGAATCCTCAAACTCCTCCTCACTTTCGGAACCCATTAATTCATTCAATCCTTCACTACCAATCAGCTCCTCAAGAGCCTCCTCGAGGCTTTTCTCCCCAACCTCGACCCCTTCGGTTACGTACTCAAAAACCTCCTCGAAATCGACATCTAGATTAAACCTGCGCGTGAAGTACCTCGTCACGTTAAGTACGTCTCTACGAAGCAGGTCCAAAGCACCGACTGAATTCCTCGGGACCCACTGGGGCCAATCTATTATGTACGGCTCGCCCTTATCTAGGTCAATCATTATGTTAAACTCGCTTAAATCACCGTGTACAATACCAACATCCCTAAACGCCTTCCTAACATCCTCAATGATCCTCCAGTAAACACTCTCCGCATCTTCGAAATCCCCAGCCTCCGGCAACGAGACGCCGTTTATGTAAGACATAACCACCGTATGCCTATTGACAGTTATTGGCCTCGGAACATTAAGCCCGGCATTGTACGTTAGCACTAACGCCTTGTACTCAGCATGGGCAGATAGTCTTGATTCGTAAAGCCAGGTTATATGCCTCCTATCGCCAATCCAGGCCCTAAACCTCCTGATCTGCCTAAAACTCGTCCTACCAAGCCTATGGAACTTGAGGACTATCTTCCCACCACCCACCGCGTCCCCTACGTACACGTCGGATTCCTTACCAACACCTATCGGCGTGGGGCTCAGGGCCTCAACAACGCCCCTCTTAGCCAATGTGTGCAGTGCCAATACGTCGTAGCCGGCAAACGTTAATCTATAGCCCGTGTAATTACCCTTATACCTAATGACCATACCGAGGGCATTCAACTTCCTCAAAGACCTACTAACCAGGTCCTCGGGTTTCTTACTCCAATTAACTATTACCTCGAAGGGTACGAACTCGAACCTTCTGTGGCCAACCTCTATTACCCTAAGTACCCTAAGATCAAGCGCGTCCAGACTCTCGTAGGCACTGACTATACTTTTAATACTCAACGATTAATACCGAGTGATAACCCCTAATTAAACCAAACCTAGCCATGAGAATCCTCCAGGAAAAATTATTAAGGGGATGCCGTAACCAACAACTGTGTTTGGTTCAATACCTAGGCAATTGACCATAAAACAGAGCCTGCTGGCTGCCATAAGTACAATGCTTGTTTGGGGCCTTGAGTACTACGACGTAATACTCTTCGCATCCCTAGCGCCAATAATCGGGATGTACTTCTTCCCATCAAGGAACGCGGTGGTGAGCGCGATAGAGACTTGGGGCGCCTTCGCGGCCACGTACTTCGTCAGGCCGATAGGAGCTATAATCTTTGGCTGGATCGGGGACGTTCGCGGTAGAAGATTAGCGACAATACTTGACGCGGCACTCGTTGGGTTAGCAACATTTGCAATAGGGTTACTACCTACATACAGCACCTTGGGCATAGCGGCGCCGTTGTTGTTGTACACCATGAGGATACTCCAGGGCATAGGACTTGGCGGTGAGGCTGGCGGAGGCGCGACCTGGGCCCTAGAGCTAACGCCCCGGAGTATAAGGCCGTACATAAACGGCATCATGTACTCGGGATTATCATGGGCCGTGTTCCTAACGAACTTCGTGACGCTGAGCGCCAAGTCGCTAATGCGTGAGTCCTTTGTTACGATTGGCTGGAGGATATTGTTCATGACGGGCGCAATACCCGCACTCATAGCCCTAATAATTAGGCTGTGGGGCTCGGAGTCCGTGGAGTGGGTCGAGCATGTTAAGGCCCGGGGGGTGGTTAGGGTACCTCTCGGCGCCGTACTTTCACGGTACTGGCTACCTTTTATAGCCCTAATCCTGATAAACCTGGGCTTGACTGTTTATTACTATGGCGGATCTGGGTACTGGCCCTACGTGATGCGTAACATTGTTGCGCCTAAACTCGGCATCTCGCCCGATAGGGCCTTTACCTGGGCTCTAGTGCTGGGAATGTATGGCGGCATCGGCGCGGTCATTGGGGAGCTACTCAGTGGTTTCCTCGTTAGGCTCGTGGGTGTTAGGCTTTCCTTCATAATACCATCCGCACTACTGCTAGTACTAAGTCCATTCATTGTTTACCTGGCTTATACGGTGAACCCCCTGTCGATATATACGAGCCTATTAATGGGCGTACTTTTTGGCCTAGCCGCTGCGCCGCAGACCCTATACTTCACGTCGATATTCCCAACAGAGGTCAGGTGGAGCGCGGTTGCCTTCGGTTGGAATCTGAATGCGTCAATAGGCCCGCTAACCACCGCCGTACTAATACTCGCCCTGGAGTACTCACCGAGTACTCCATTTATGATTGCGGTGTATGGGTCATCAATGATGATGCTCGGCGCCGCCCTGGTCGTACTTGGGGCGTTAATAAGGGTTAGGGAGTACTAAGTAGCTCACCGATTAATGCTTCTTAGGTAGTGCTCAAAGGCTATTAGTGCTAAGTACTGCTCGTTCGTTATCGACATTTCATCATTATACCTACCCACAACCTCGATGGCATCATCAGCGCTGAGCCCCCTCCTATACATTAGGTAAGCCGCAATCACGGTTGGCGACCGACCAAGACCCGCATGGCAGTGAACCAACACGGGCTTCCCACTCATTATATTCCTATCTATCCAGGTAACTATATTATACAGTACATCCTCAGGCGGTGCATAGCCATCCCTGGTCGGTACATGCAGATAATCAATACCGAACTTACGCAACGTATTGATGTACTCGTTGAAGTCCCAACCCTCCATCGCAAATTCCCACTCCTCAACGAGGATAACAACGGCCCTAATCCCCATTTTGTACCACGTAGCTACCGTATCCTCACCCAGAGGCATTGATGAGCCGGCCAGGGCCCTCTCAATCACCCAATAAGGAAACCTCGCCATAATCAATAACCCACTCGGCTTTACCCCTTTAAAAATTTGAATTTAGAATTATAAGTTGCGGATCTAAGCCGATGGATTTTATTTAACTGACTAATTAATTGTTTCTACAATAACGCAATACTTAAATACTTTCAAGAAATCGCTAATTCATGACAGTATTTAGGATACTACGAGTGGATCTGTCCCATGAACGCTTCACGGAAGAGGTCATTAAGGAAGACCTGCTCAAGAAGTTCCTCGGCGGTAGGGGATTAGCGGCTTACCTAGCCCTTAAGGAGATACCAAGGGGAATAGACCCATTCGACCCAAGCAATAAGCTCTACATATTCTCAGGCCCGTTGAGTGGTATAGCCACGATATCGTCAAGTAGGATAAATGTAACAACGAGGTCGCCATTGACCGGTGTGTACACCCACTCAAACGCGGGTGGTAACTTCTCGTACTGGCTTAGGAAGTCGGGTTATGACGGCTTAGTAATTGAGGGTAAGGCGGATGAACCAGTATACCTAGTCATTAAGGATGGGGAACCAAAGCTTAAACCAGCCAAGCACATTTGGGGCAAGTGGACCGGCTCCGCGACAAAGATAATACTTGAGGAAAACGGGTTCCCACCCGACGAGACTAAGGCGGGCGTCGCAGTTATTGGACCGGCTGGCGAGAACCTCGTTAGGTTCGCCGGGATTAGGTTTAGTGATTATGAGAGGTTCGCTGGTAGGGGCGGCGTTGGTGCCGTAATGGGCAGTAAGCTACTCAAGGGGATCCTGGTCTGGGGCACGAGGGACCTGTACAAGGAGGTCGTTGATAGGGCCAGGTTCATGAAGGTGAACAGCGACATAGTCAAGAGGATAGCCACCCACGACACGACAAAG
>JAKMAE010000042.1 GCA_022014875.1 Vulcanisaeta sp.
CATGGCGTCGATAGGCGCCACAGGGGCATTACTTACCGCACCATTATGGTTAAAAGGCCTAGGCCTAACCATAGGCTACACAGCAATGCTCATCGTAGGCTTCATTATAGCCATAATAGGTGCGGCATTAACGAGAGACAACACTGGGGTAGAGCTAAGAAGGCTCGACGAAACAACGTAAAGCCTAAGGAGCAACATTAAACGGGCATTACCCCGAACACTTATTAATTTACTAGGGCGGAAAGGCGTGTGTATGAGGTATTGGATTACAAAAAGGACCCTAGATCTTACGTTCATGCAAAGGTCATGGAAGGATTAATAGAGGGTAGGCTAGCCCTGGAGATGCTTAGGAGGGGTTTCCTGACAAATGCAGCCTCTAAGGCCTTTATCTCCGTGAAGGCGATAGTGAGCGCCCTGGTGGTAAAGAACCTGGACAGGATAATAAAGGACAAGCCGGAAAAGGAGAGGGATTGGTATGAGAAGGTAGGCTACTCAGCACCAACCACAGGCCTAATAGGGATCTCGTACGACCTAGAGAAACTAGGCTACGACGTAGGCCTGATAGTGAGGATAGCCCTAACCTTACACGCATTTTCATACAACGGCTTCGACCCAAACCTAGTCAATTATAGGAATGAGGAGGAGGTAGAGAAGGACATAATGAACGTAATACAATTCCTAACAAACAACGTCAAGAAATACTTCGAAGACATCTGGAACGAAGAACTGGAGAAGGAGTTGAAGGCATTAACCACAGCACAACAAACTCGACCAAGCACCTAATATAATAAACTAACACCTCGCATAAACACCGCAAAAACAACCCTAGGTCCGCACATTCAGGGCTAAAAACGATTAATAAAACACAGAAGAGGCCGTAGCCAGCTATCTACTGATTATGAGCCTAATTAAATTAAGCGTTCGTCCCTCCCAATTTGGGAATTACGCTCGACATACGTACATATACCGCATCTGATGTATACCTAACACCTGGACGCCACCGTGAAGATGATGACGAAGGGGGTGAATGATGCGTTGGTGGGCCTCGTCAGGTTTGGCCGCGACGAAGTTGTGGTGGATTATGAGGGTAAGATGAGCCCATTCACCCAACCGAAGGATATAGTGATGAGAACGTTGAGAGTTGGGGTTAAGCTCGGCGATAGTTTTTCGTAACCCCACGTCTACCAAACCCAAAGCTTGAGGATCTCGATAGGGCAATGCTCTCGCTAGAGACTGGCATTGTTGCAAACTACTTCTCTATGAAGTACGTGGGTACTCAGACGGTCAGGTGGGTTGTTCCCCCATGGTTGAGGATTTAGATACCGTAAGGATGCTGAGGGAGAGAAAAAGTGCAGGCCTACCGTGAGGGGCTAACCTAAACGTCTCGGACATGGAGGTTATACTGCTCATAGAGGACGCATTTATCCAGCTTAACTTCGAGACCTACTTATCCGAAATCATGAGGAAGGGACACAGCGGTTACTTTAGGTTGTCTCTGGGGATAATATAGGGCTTTGCTGTAAGAAGATCTGGACAATTTAATAATTGCGAACATCACGAGCACTGGACAAAGCTATTATTCTCACAACAACGCATCGGCAATACTGAGTCCATGCATGTAATGGTGGTGGGGCCGCCGGGATTTGAACCCGGGATCACCGGCGTTACGGTCCTTTCCTACGGGGTGGATCCCCAGGCCGGCTTTAGGGTGGTTTTCCCACTATCCTAGCCAGGCTAGACTACGGCCCCGGCACTACCTTATTGCCCTGGGTTTTAAGGCTTTTTTCCCCAACGGTGTCATTCACAGAGCGTATACGTTTTAACCCTCAAGCCAGTACTTCGGTTTATTCATGGGGCTCTCTCAATACTCCATTACCAACCCCACCGCCACGGCACTCCAGTACTAACCCAGCCCCTTAATCAATATAAGCGACCCAGCCCAAGACGGTATTGCGGAAAGTATAATCATAGTAAGCAAATTTTATAGCATATAATACCTACTTATTCAGCTTTTAATGTTATTTATGACGATCAATTCAATTGTTATTTATATTACGATGCGGCAGTATATATTACATGGTATGGGGTAAATTTTAAATAGGTATTATGTGCGTACCTATATAGGTGGTGGGATGGAAATGGAAACCAGGTACTAGAACGGGACCTTCGGGTTTCGAAGGTTGGTGGTTCATTACTGACGAGGGGGTCCGTATTAAGGACTATAGGTAGTGTCGTTGGTAGGGATTTTAATGGGAAATTGATCCTCGTGGTCTCGGCAATGAAGGGTGTGACTGACCTACTAATCAAGGCCTTTGATGAGCATAGCCCCGAAATTCTCGGCGAGGCGGTCTCCCTATATATCGACGAGGCGGTTGACCTAGGCCTTAACCCATACGTTAGGTTCCTCGAGTTAATCGGTGAGGAGTTGCGTAGGTTTGTAAATCTCAACGAGCCGTGGATTAGGGATTACGTGATTATCCACGGTGAGCTACTTTCATCAATGCTTATCGAGGGCGTATTAAACGACATACTTGGTATCAGGGCTAAGGCCGTCTACGACCCGGGGCTGGTCACGAACCAGGGCTGGGGCGGCGCTGAGGTTATTCATGAGTTAAGTAGGGGTAGGGTCCGCGCCATGTACCCAGGCCTGCTTAGGAAGTACGACGTACTTGTCGTGCCCGGCTTTCTCGGCGTGACCCTGGATGGTAGGTACTCATCGCTTGGTAGGGGCGGTAGTGATTACACAGCCTCACTATTGGCTAGTTACCTAAATGCCTCAAGGCTCACGTTCTACACGGACAGCGGTGGTTTACTAAGTGGTGACCCCAGCATTGTCAACGACCCAGTACTCATTAGGGATGTTTGCTACGAGGAGGCCCACGCAGCATCCATCGTCGGAGTCAAGAGGTTCCACCCAAGGACCTTCGAGCCACTACTCAGGAGTAGGGTTTTGACGTTAATAACGAGCCCATGGGCTGAGGGTGGGACCTACGTTAGTAACAGGTGTGTCGAGACGCCAAAGATTGTTGGTTTAGGCGCGATGAGGGATGGGAGTTATAGGGTCTCGGTTATTGGGTATGGCATAGCCAGGAACGAGGACTTCGTAAGTGAGATAAGGGATATCTCCTCATCGCATGGGTTCAGGGATTTAATACGTGAGGGCGATCACGTGGTTTCAATCATTAGTAACGGTAAAAATGAGGACGTGACACGGCTGGTTAAGGAGTTGCATGGGTGGGTGAGGAAATGGGTAGGGTGAGGATCTCCATACTCGGCTCCACGGGACTTGTCGGGCAATGGATGGTCAAGCTCCTGGATAACCACCCCTTCATCGAGGTTGTTAAGCTATCAGCATCACCGGGCAAGGTGGGGCGTAGATATGGTGATGCCGTTAGCTGGTTCGTACCTGGTGACGTGCCTGAATACGCTAGGGACATCGTGTTGGTATCTACGGACCCCTCCGATCATAAGGATGTCGACGTTGTATTGTCGGCCCTTCCCAACGAAGTGGCGATCTCCGTGGAGAGGAAACTGCTTGAGTCGGGGATAAACGTTATATCCAACGCAGCGCCAGAACGGCTTAACCCAAGGGTCCCACTGATAAACCCTGAGGTTAACTGGGACCACCTCGAGGTCCTGAGGGAAGTCAAGGGCAGCTGGTTGGTTAAGAACCCGAACTGCACGGCCGCCATAATATCCATACCCATTAAGCCACTTCAGGAGCTTATCGAGGAGTTGCACATAGTCACCCTCCAATCAGTCTCTGGGGCGGGCTACCTTGGGCTTTCCTACCTAGCCATAGACGGCAACGTCATACCATTCATTAAGGGTGAGGAGGAGAAGATCGAGGCCGAGCTAAACAAGATGCTTGGTAAACAGTCTCGGGATGGTTATGAGCCATGGAATAGGCCCATCTACGTCACGGCAACCAGGGTACCTGTTAAGTATGGCCACATGGCAGTGATCCACGCAGTACTTAGGGAACCGGTCGATCAAGACTCCGTAATTAATAGGTTGAGGAGCTTCAGGTCGCTACCCCAGGAAGCCGGGTTGCCCACAGCACCCAGGGAGCCGATAAGGGTGATAAATAGGGTGGATGCCCCACAACCGGCTAGGGATTTGGATCCAATGGCTATAAGCGTGGGTAGGGTGTTGGTTAGAGGTAACGTGCTTAGGATGGTAGCCCTAGGCGATAACCTCGTCCGTGGGGCCGCTGGTGCTTCCATACTCACACTTGAGGTAATGAGGCACTTAAAACTACTTTGATGACTTATTGATGTGGTTTACCACATCTACCAGGTCCGTCAACACGGCCTGGGCAGTTTCGTACTTACCGGCGCCTGGCCCTATTATCGTTAATTCACCCAATGTGTCGAGCTTGAACCTCAAGGCGTTTAGATTGCGCGATACGTGGGCCAGCGGATCACTTTTATCCAGCGGTACTGGCCTCACATATGCCCTATCCTTATCGGCATACGCTATTAATTTGACGACCTTATCGCCGTACTCCCTAATATTAATACCCCTAATTCCCCTAACCTCCATCTTCTCTAACTCATGCCTCCAACCAATGACCCTTGATAGGATTATCGTCTTCAGCGCCGCATCTATCCCGTCAATGTCAAGTGATGGGTCTGCCTCGGCATAGCCCAGCTGCTGGGCTAGCCTCAATGCGTCGTCGAAGGACAAGCCCTCCTCATACATCTTACTCAGGATGAAGTTCGTGGTGCCGTTGAGTATCCCCATGAAGTACTCAACGTGGGCCCCCGGCAATAGGTTGAGTATGTTGAAGGAGGGTGTGCCGGCCATAACCGTGCCCTTGAACTTAACCAGCCTATCATACTTCCTGCTCAATTCCATCAACTCATCGTAGTGAAACGCTATTGGGCCCTTATTTGTAGTAATAACGTGCTTGCCGCTTCTCAACGCCGTGGTTATGTACGTAAATGCCGGCTCACCCCTCGATTTCACATCTAGGTCCGTGAACTCACACATCACGTCCGCGTCACTCTCGGCTATTAACCTTGGGATCTCATCAACGTCAACCCTACTGCCCAATAATTTGCCCTGTGCAGCATCGGGGAGAATGCTGGGTTTTGGGTTGAGAATGCGGCCTCGCCTTCTATCTATTATCTCCGTAACAACAACATTAAGCCTTAACTCCTCCTTGACCTTGTTAAGTAACTCGAAGAATCCCTGCCCAACGGTTCCAAAGCCCAATATTAGGACCTTAATCGCGCGCACCGCAATGACTCGCGGTGAGGTTATTTTAAGTGTTTGCGTTAGCTCAATACCCTATAAATTTGATAGTAATGCTTAAATAACCTATTTAACGAGTAATTAAGGGGTTGGGAATGGAAACCAGGAATTGATAAGGCCCTTCAGAAAGTACGTCCTTAAGTGTCCAAGGTGTGGTTACGAGGTTGAACCAAGCCCGTTCGTGATGAGGTGCCCAAGGTGTGGTGAGCTACTTGATGCCGTAATAGACAGTGGTAAGGTCCGTCTCAAATGGGGCGAACTTAAGGGCAGGGGTGTCTGGAGGTACAGGGATCTACTGCCTGAGCTAAGCCGTGTAATAACCATGGGCGAGGGATCTACGCCGTTGATAAAATTGAGGAAGTACCCAAATGTTTACGTTAAGTTCGAGGGCGCAAACCCAACCGGTTCCTTCAAGGATAGGGGCATGACAGTGGGCGTCTCACTCGCCGCTACATTAAGCGTTAAGGGGGTGATTGTGGCGTCTACCGGCAACACCGCCGCGTCGGCAGCGGCCTACTCAGCGAGGGCCGGTCTCGAGTGTGTAGTCGTTCTTCCTAAGGGTAGCGTTGCTAGGAGTAAGCTCGCCCAGGCGGTACTACATGGGGCACGTATTGTGACTGTGCCTGGCACATTCGACAATGCCCTAGAATACGTCCTAGACCTAGTGCTTGGGAACAACGCGGTTAATGGCATTAATTACTACCCACTTAATTCAATAAATCCGTGGAGGCTCGAGGGCCAGAAGACCACGGCATTTGAAATCGTTGAGGAGGTTGGCGTGCCCGATTTCGTGTTCGTCCCCGTGGGTAATGGCGGTAACATCTATGCGATATGGAAGGGCTTCAGGGAGTTACTGGAGCTTGGCGTTATCGATAAGGTGCCTAAGATGGTTGGTGTCCAGGCCGAGGGCGCGGCGCCGATGGTTAAGTACTGGAGGGGTTTGGGTGAGGCTAGGGTTGATAATCCGAGGACCGTGGCGTCCGCGATTAGGATTGGGAGACCCGTTAATTGGTTTAGGGCCTACAGGGCCGTTAAGTACACCGATGGGTTGTTCCTGGAGGTTTCCGACGAGGAGATATT
Source organism: Vulcanisaeta sp. (assembly GCA_022014875.1). GTDB lineage: Archaea > Thermoproteota > Thermoprotei > Thermoproteales > Thermocladiaceae > Vulcanisaeta. The sequence continues at coordinate 6,340 of JAKMAE010000042.1, forward strand.
GAGGGCGCAGGGCATGTTGGGTAGGGAGGGGATTGGCACGGAGCCTGCGGGTGCGGCCTCGCTGGCTGGTTATCTTAAGGCCCTGAGTGAGGGGTTTGTCGATTTAGACGATAAGGTGGTTTTAATAGCCACGGGACACGCGCTCAAGGACCCTGACGTGTTGCTACAGGGCAATCCACAATTCGTGGAAATATCCTCGCTGGATGAATTGATGCAATTAATTAGTAAGTGATGTTTAAAACCTGCCTAATTAGTATTGAGGGTAAAAATCAAACTGGGTATAGTGGTACGAAATCCAGGGCCGTGGTTTCCTCAAAACCCAGCGCCACATTCATTGCCTGAACGGCTTGCCCACTGGCCCCCTTCATGAGGTTGTCAATCGCTGCGAATATCACTAACCTGCCCAATCTATTGTCTATTTCGAAACCTACATCGACCAGGTTCGAACCGAGCACGAACTTAACATCTGGGTATCTCTGGAACCCCGCCCTATCCTTGACTATCCTTATGAATGGTTCATTGCCATACATTGACCTGTACACCCTCCATATGTCTGGCTCAGACGCGTCCTTAACAAGCCATGTGTGCGACGTCGTTAGTATGCCCCTGACGAGGTCCACGGCGTGCGGCGTGAACGCCACACGTACGCGCTTATTGATTAATAAGCTCAGCTCCTGCTCTATCTCGGCCGTGTGCCTGTGGTGCACAACCTCGTAGGGCCTAATGACGTAGGTCCTGAAGGGATGCAGGTCGAGCCTTGGCGCATGGGCGCCAGCGCCCGAGCTCGCTATTTTCGCGTCAACCACTACCCTGTCCGTGTCGACCAGGCCCGCCTTAACCACGGGCGCTAGGGATATTATTGCCGCAGTTGCCATACAACCAGGTACGGCGATTAACTTCGCACCCCTCAACTCCTCCCTGTGCAGTTCAGGCAGTCCGTACACGGCCTTAGCGAGTAGGTCTGGGTATGGATGCGGCTTCTCCCAACCGTACCACTCAACGTATGCCGTGGGGTCCTTAAGCCTAAAATCGGCCGATAAGTCCACCACGGTGATTCCGCTCTCATAAAGCTTGGGAACCCACTCTAGACTTTGCCCATGAGGTAGGGCGAGAAATGCGACGTCTACGTCATGCCTTAATACGGTATCTATCGTAGAGTCGACAAACCTAAGGTTGGTCTTACCCCTAAGGTTTGGGTGAACCCTAAACACGTACTCGCCTTTAAACTCCCTAGACGTTGCGCAGACCAACTCAACGCCTGGGTGGTTAATCAAGATCCTCAACAATTCACCTCCAGTGATGCCACTCGCCCCAACAATACAGACCCTATACCTACTGCCCCCCATGTAACCACCCCATGACTGCGTTGATGAATAAATCGACGTTTTCCACCGTCAATTCAACCCTCGGGTCGAGCCCCATTATCACCGGTTCACCATTGTATGTACCGACTATGTACGTGCAGAATACGCAGCCTATGTCCCTGCTAAGCCTCAGCAGTGAATTCCCGAGCGAGCCGCAGTTAATGCACCTATCGCCGATGACCCTGGCATTGAGTATGTTCTCAGGCGCCTTCATGAGTATGTTTATCCTGGCCAGCGGGTTCTTCATGTACATCCTATGCTCAGCTATTGACTTACCGCCCTCCCAGGTCGTTACAATACCGTCGAGCTCCAGCGATGGGGCTGGTGTTGCCATGTAGGTCCTGCCAACGCCCCTGATAATCTTAGCCACAATGTTTGGATCCAGGGCAATGCTGAATTCAGGAGTGGGATAGCCTCTCCTGGCTAATTCCCTAAATAGTAACGCCCTGTTTATACCCATGGCATATACATTGTACGGGTTAAGCGTATAATCGAACATGCTTGACGCAATCAATGACGTAAAGACGTCATCGAGGAGCAAAACTGCCCTACCGCGCATGGGCCTTAATGCGTCATCCCTAACATTAAGCACCCTAACCCTAAGCCCAGCGTTAAGTAATTTGTTATATAGTTGCTGCTCTACTGGCCCGAACCTATCGAGGACGATGATGACGTCTTGCTCCACGGCCGCTTCAATCGTAACCACCCAAGAAGGGCCTTGCCACTAGGTTTTAAATACTTTCTTTACCAAGCACTAAGATATAGGGCGCCCTATTTTCATAGGCGCAATACTTATATAGCATATGTATGTACATGCCCGTGGTAGTGATGGAACGGGAACCATGGATAAGAACTCCGGGGAACCGTCTATATCGATACTATACGACGTAATTAGAACCGAGGAGAGACTGCTGATCAACGAGTTTAGGGCGTTCAATGTGAGGATCAACCTAGTAAATATTGATGAGCTGTCGCTAGACCTGGTTAACTACGGGGAAGGGGGTCTCGGCATCGTACTCGTAAGAGCGCTGAGCCATTTCAAGGCCGGTTTAATTGCGCGTATATTGAATATACACGGCATCATCACGATAAATAGAGGCGCGGCTATTGAGAATTCCTGGAACAAGGCTATCGCGTTGTCAATACTGGCTAAGTCCGGAGTACCGGTGGTACCCACCAGGTTGGTCCTGGCGGATCACTACAGGGATGGCGGTATTAAATACCCAGTGGTTATTAAGCCCATATATGGTTCCTGGGGTAGGCTCGTCAGCCTTGTGAATAATTATGATGAATTATCGCTACTACTTAGGCATAGGGCCTTCAGTGACTCCTACTCTAGGGTTTCCATGGTACAGCCCTTCATCGGTGACGGTACTGATTACAGAGTCTTCATAGTGGGTGATGAGGCTGTGGCTGCCATGATGAGGAGGCCGGGCGATGGTGATTGGAGGAGCAATGTGGCTAGGGGTGGGATTACCCTTAACGCCAGGTTGAGCGTTGATGCCTATGAAATAGCCATCAGGGCGGCTAAGGCCCTGGGCCTGGACTACGCAGGTGTTGATTTGTTATACACCCCGGAGCATGGTTATTTAGTTAACGAGGTCAACGCAATACCTGAGTTCAAGGGCTTAATGAGGGCCTCGGGCGTCAATATACCGCGTAAAATAGTTGAGTATGTATTAAGTATTGCCAAGAGGTGATCCGCGATGATTAACGACGTACTTAAGTTCGAGGACGAGTACCTAGCTAGGTATTACAGCAAGAAGCAATTGAACATAGTCAGGGGCAGGATGCAGTACGTGTGGGATTCAGGTGGGAATAAGTACCTAGACATGCACACAGGCTTTGGGGTGGCATTCCTGGGGCATGCCAACCCGAGGATAGTCGCCGCAATAAAGGAACAACTCGATAAGATAATCACCGTGCCATTAACATTCTATAACGAGGCGAGGGCGGAGTTCGTTAAGGAGTTCTCCAGATTATTGCCCAGTAGCTTCGGTAAGATATTCCTGCAAAACAGCGGTACCGAGGCCGTCGAGGTGGCGCTGAAGATAGCTAGGAAAATCAGTAAGAGGGCGGAGTTCCTGGCATTCCTAAACTCATTCCATGGTAGAACCCTTGGCTCGCTGTCCGTCACGGGCAATGAGAAGTACAGGAGGGCCTTTGAGCCATTACCCTACCGGGTCAGGTTCGCGCCGTTCAATGCCGTTGAACAGGTCGATAAGTTGGTCACCGAGGACCTAGCAGCAGTAATTGTAGAGCCCGTGCAGGGCGAGGGAGGGGTTAACCCAGCAAAGCCTGAGTTCTTAAAGGCTCTGAGGCAGGTGACTAGGGAGAGGAATGTGCTTTTGATATTCGACGAGGTACAGACGGGGTTCGGTAGGACGGGCAGTGTGTGGGCCTTTGAGCGTTACGGCGTTGAGCCAGACATATTCACCGCGGGTAAGGCAATAGCGGGTGGTTTACCCATAGGTATTGCCGTGGTTAGGAGGGAGTTCGGCGATGTATTCGA
>JAKMAE010000043.1 GCA_022014875.1 Vulcanisaeta sp.
AGTATGGTTGCTGTGGATGCCGCGATCGTGTATATCGTGGTTAAATCCATGGTTTGCATTAGACTAGGTCCGTAAAAGTTAATTAAGCTTTCGGCATTAAATGCGAGGCTTGATTATGGAGTTTACGAGAAAGAGTGGCTAGCTCCGGCGGTGTTGTTCCTGGGGCTTAGGTGCGTCATGCAGTACCTGATGCCTAGTAGTAGGTGGATTAGTGAGTCTATTATTTCGCCCATGGACTTGCCCTTGTTTAGTGTGGTTGTTGGTATTTCGAGGTTTAGGGCGTTGTTTGTTGCGTTGATTCTGATTTCTCTAAGTATTTCGTGTTCATTTAGGTAATTCCTGAACATGCCCAGTGCCTTGTCTAGATCCTTTCCCCTGACTGTGCATGGCACGTAATTAATACCGTCCCTAACGTACTTTCCGTAATCCATGTCACACTCCACGTAAATATCGTCGTAATTCCTCACTAAAACGCTCATCAATCCCTCAGTAGGCCGACTCCCTTTTAATAATTACTTCGATGCGGTGGTGTCTACGTGGGGTTTTGATTAAGTTTTTAAAGGGAGCGTGTTATCTCTATGTGATGGCTTCGATTGAGGAGTTAATAACTGGTACGGCCGTGGGCATAAAGGCGCGCGATGGCGTCGTGTTGGCGGCTGAGAAGAGGGTAGCCTATGGATTCACGGTGTTTAGTAGGTCTGGTAAGAAGGTGTTTAAGGTCAATGATAACATAGGCATAGCCTCCATAGGCATACTTGCCGACATGCAGGTACTCACGAAGATAGCTAGGGCCTACATGTCATTGTACGCCCTGGATACCAGGTCGAGGCCGAGCATTAGGTCGGCGGCTAAGTTGTTGTCCTACGTATTATTCTCAAACAGGGTGCTTCCATACTTCGTCGAGGTCCTGGTCGGCGGTGTGGATGATGAGGGACCGCACCTCTTCGTGATGGACTCGCTCGGTTCATTGATAGAGGATGACTATGCCGCGGTTGGTACGGGGACTAAGCTCGCGGTCGCCATACTAGAGAGTAACTATAGACCGGACATCAGCGTTAAGGAGGCTAGGGAATTAGCGATTAAGGCAATTAACCAAAGCATATCCAGGGACCCCGTGTCAGGCGATGGAATAGACATACTGATAATAACCAGCAACGGGACAAGCGAAGAAACAATACCACTACAACCACTGAGGCTCGCATAAAAACTACACAACCTACAAACCACGCTCAAGACCCCGCGGTTCTATCCACGTATACATTATCGAGGCTTCACCCACGGGAGAAAACCTTAAAAAATCATTAACGATTTATCAACTCGCGGCCGTAGTCTAGCCTGGTCTAGGATGGCGGCCTGCCGAGCCGCAGAACCCGGGTTCAAATCCCGGCGGCCGCACCAAGAATCATCCTTTACGTATCTTCGCAACGCCTCTCTCAAAGGTTAGTACTTCCCAAAGCTCCATGGGCCTTAACCGCAGCACCTCTTCTCTCAACTCGTCATCGCAGGCCAGCAGGGCCTTTACTGATAATTCGCTACTCGCTATTAGTATATAAATCGTGCCTGTATCGTTTGCCACGTTCCTCACGTTTATTTCATGTGCCTTATCCCCAATAATTAGTAGTTGGGAATCCCTACACCTAGTGTTTATCACCGCTGCATAGACAGTCTTGGTCATTGAGTCGTAGATATTGCTTAACACCACAGCGCCTATATGGCTACATACGCGTCCTTCGCCCATTGAGGCCTGGCAGTCGCAGACATACCTATTGTTTATGTACCTAACCACATAGTGAGGTAGTGCATCACCCATCTCGCGCCGCCCCATAACTAACCACGTATTCTCACTTATTTTCTTGACATCGCCATTGAGGAATCTACGTAGGGACCTAGCGACCCAGGACCTCGACTTTCTAGGAAACATTCTCCTTAACTCGTCGACACTGACCCTAAGGGCCTCGCTCTTCATTAGGGATTACCAATAGAATTAATAAATCGATAATTTACCTATCGTTTAGGGTGCTGATAATTACTTATCCAGCCCGTACACATCCCTGTTCCATGGAGCCCTCGGTATTAGGGCCATGTACACGGCCTCCGTGTTCAAGTCGAGCCTCTCTATGAATCGCCTCGTTAGAATCCCAATTAGCCCGTAAACCCTACCAACACCCGGTATTTTATAGTACCTCTCCGCAACCTCACTCAGTTCTTTACCGCTCAATATCTCGCTAACGAATTTACTCGGCACCATGAATCCAGGGCTTAGGCCTATCGTGGCTATGCCACGCCTATCCACTACCGCCGCCATTGTTAGGTCAATGTAAGAATTCACACGACCCAACCTGAGTAGGCCGGCTTCGATACCGACCCCAAACTCCGCATTGGGTACATTACTCAGTGCGTACTTGGCCCTTTCCACGGCGCCGTTCAGTATCTCATCAATACCCACGGGCTCTGGTGGTAAGCCCCTAGGTGGTTCTAGCGGGACTACCCTAACCCTAATGCCAATTAGCCTGAATGCAACCTCGACTGCCCTAACCTTGCTTGGATTTTTTGAACCGACGGCGACGGTTATCATGGTGAGTCACGTTGAAATAGCGCCCCTAATTATTAATGTTGTGATGAGGCTTCACCTAACGGAGCAGTGACGAAAGACTCCAATACTGACTACTCAATGAATACCGTGCTTCCCTCAAATCTCGCAGCCCTTAATGCACGCATTCTCCTGGCGAGTTTAACCGCGGCCTCCACAGCCCTTCTCGCATACTCCTCAGCCCTCTCCAACGCCTGGATCCTACTTGCCCCAGGCCCTATTATCCCCATGCCCACGGGCTTTCCGTAATCCACTGATAGGTCCATTAATTTCCTGGCTGTTTGGTGGGCCACGACTTCGTCGTGCTTCGTCTCGCCCTGTATCACGGCGCCTATTGCCGCCACCGCATCGACATCCTCCTTCTTCAGTAATTCATTAACTACTATGGGCATGTCGTACGTACCCGGCACCTTAACTACGTACGTAACCTCCGCACCCAGGAACTTCGCGTGGTCGAGGGCCTTCTGGAGCATTAGGTATGTCACGTCGTAGTTGAACTCCGCAACGACGATTGCTAGTCTAACCTTCTCCGTACCCACGGTTTATGCGGGCCCACTGACGTATTTTAGCTTTACTAGGTATGGGTTTTTAGGCCAGCCGCAGCGCAGTTTTGTGGAGTCCTTCTCTAGGTTGTGGATTTGGAAATACATTAGGCACAGGCTTCCTTGGTACTACGAAGTAGCGATAAATAGGAAGCCGGCTAAGTACTTAATCGCATCGAGGATAGGGATCAACGTTAACCTTAAGGAGGCAAGTGAGGGTGAGTTATGGAGGGAGTTTGATGAAGCCACAAGGGAATTCCTCGATCTATGGGGTAGGGTTAAGAATGGCGAAGTTGATATAAGGAACATACCCAAGAGCGAGCCTTCGCTCCTAGATCTGGTCACCGAGATTACGAGGAGGATGCTTAGGCATTGCGAGTTCTGCGAGTGGAGGTGCCGTGTTGATAGGACCAGCGGTAGGAGACTTGGTGTTTGTATGCTTGACTCGGTGAGTAGGGTTTCCACGTACTTCCACCACCTGGGTGAAGAATTACCGTTACGTGGTACCATGGGGTCAGGCACGATATTCTTCACATCGTGCAACATGCGATGCGCCTTTTGTCAGAATGCTGACATAAGTAGGGATAGGTTTAACGGTATACCCGTTAGCCCTAGGGACCTGGCGTCGATGGTTGTTTTACTCAGGCTCGAGGGGGTTCACAACATTAATTGGGTCGGCGGTGAACCCACACCTCACCTTCATAATATAGCTGAGGCAATAAACCTATTGGCCAAGCACGGCGTTAAGGTCCTGGATCAATTAAGTGATGAGGATTATGAACGAATACTCTCTGTAAAGGCTGATTTCCCACTATACACCTTCAGGAGGGAGTGGGCGTTTTATGGCGATGATGTAAACGTACCGATGCTCTGGAACAGTAATTTTTACATGACCATGGAGTCACTGAAATTGCTCAGGGTCCTAATCGACATTTGGCTACCCGATTTTAAGTACGGCAACGACAAGTGCGCCTTTAGAATATCCAGGACCCCGAGATATTTCGAGGTGGTCTCGAGGAACCACAAGGTTGTCTATGACTGGGGTGAGGACATCATAATTAGGCACTTGGTAATGCCGAACCACGTTGAGTGCGATACGAAGCCCGTGTTGAGGTGGATAGCGGACAACATGCCAGGGGTCCTCGTGAACATAATGGACCAGTACAGGCCCGAGTATGAGACCGACCCCCATTCAAGCCATTACAACCCGGAGTTTCGCGAGTTGGCTAGGAGACCCAGCAGGGAGGAGTTGATGGAGGTTTATAGGTACGCCAGGGACCTGGGGTTGAATTTTGAGCTGATAAGCTTTGAGAAAAAGATAGACATTAGGTACTTAGGGGATCCTGACTCACTCATCGATAGACTAAGCGGTGATTACTGATTGGTTTTGAGGGATCAATCGACAAGTCCATCCTCCGTGATTCTAAACGTTACCTCGCGCTCTGGGTGGTATGGGCTGTCGAATATCTTGGCTATCCTTGTGTTCTCCTTGCCCTTCCTGAGCCATATCCTATACGTCGCGCCGTGGGCCACAACATTGCCGCCAGCCGGCTTGAGCGGGTTTCCGAAGAACACGTCTGGCTGTGCAACTACCTGGTTCGTGACTACGACGGCCACGTTATATATATCGGCTATCCTAAGTAGTTGGGCGATGTGGTGGTTAAGCTTCTGCTGTCTCTCGGCCAGGTTCTCCCTACCTGGGTACTCGCTCCTAAAGTGTGTGACTAGGGAGTCAATGAGTATGATGCCTATGTTTTCCTTCTCGATTATTTTCCTGCTCTCCTCAACAATCATCATTTGATGGTCGCTGTTGTATGCCCTTGCGTAGAGTATGTTCCTGAGGGCTTCCTGCGGATCCAAACCCCTGTACTTGGCTATCTGCATTATCCTCTCGGGCCTGAAGGTGTTCTCAGTGTCTATGTAGAGCGCCTTAGCCCTAAGACCGCCCTTATCCTCGGGCAATTGAACCATTACGCTTAATTGATGGCACAACTGCGTCTTACCGCTCCCAAACTCGCCAACAACCTCGGTGATGGCCTTTGTCTCTATACCGCCGCCGAGCAATTCATCGAGTGACTTAACGCCAGTGCTTATGCGCCTAATACCCCTCCTCTTCTCGTAGAGCTCGTACGCCGTTATGAAGGGCTGGAGACCAATCAGCTTCTGGGCCGCCATTATTATTTGCTTAGCCCTATCCTCACTACCGAGTATCTCGGCAAGCTCCTTAACGCTTGCGAACGCGACATCCCTAGCCGTGAGGTAGCCAGCCTCCCTAAGCTTCTGTGCCGTGACTCTTCCAACACCCTCGATCTCCTCAACATCGATCACAGGGTAACCACTGCTTACTGTGGCAGTAACCGTACTACCCTGCGTACCCTCCTCATTATTCTGCACTTCCTCCTCAACCTCCTCCTGCGACTGCACCTTCCTCTTCCCCTTCGGCATGTTCCTCAATTAAGAATAAATGGTTATTACTTAAAAAACTAAGTGCTTAATTCAGCATTTTTTAGCGCCCTCCTCTAATTCTCAACCATACGTATAGGCAGGTTTCACGCCAAAGTTTCTCGACATCGTCGCCGTTATAAACCACGTTCCTGAGGACATTGATGGCGTCCTTACCTGGGGCGCCTACCTTTATGTACGCCACATCATCGTCATAGCCACAGGTAGCCTTTAACAGCTTATCCACAGCCCTCCTACCAAGGAGTTTACTTAAGTCGTCCCATGAGTAACCAGTGTAGCCCAGGGATTTGTAGAGCCTATCCGCTGCGTCGTTGCCTAACCAGGTTGTTGCCATATAGACGTCAGTGTCTGGGCATGCTTCCTCGATCGTGCTTATTAAGGCCTTACCAATGCCGAGGCCTCTGCACTCCTCGATAACCGCTATGTAGTAAATAACACAGAGCCTCACAAGGCCCACGGTGACTTTGTAGTAAACCGCGGCGCCAACATTTACGCCATTAATTACTGCCAGGGCTATCGACCCAATTCCATAATCCACAACGGCCCTTGCGTACCTATAGCCTGACCCAAAGAACTTCCTCAATAACTCCTCGGCTTCTCCAATTAATTCCCTACCACCAATCACGATATTTAGTGGTCCGTCGCATACCATGGCAATACTTCGCCTATTGAGGTTGTTAGGTCGAGATTTAGGACTAGGTCATACACGCCTACCTCTACGACCACCAGGTGGCCTAATGGTGTCTGTGGGTATTGGCGTTACATCCTCTATACGCCCAATGATCAAACCAGCCCTCGCTAAGGCCCTAATGGCGGCGGCTGCGCCCGGTCCAGGGGTCTTGGGGCCGTAGCCACCGGGTGCCCTGACCTTTATATGGATCGCATTAATCCCCCTGCTCATGGCTATCTGTGCGGCTTTGTACGCAGCCATCATTGCCGCGTATGGGCTTGGCTTATCCCTATCAGCCTTAACAACCTGGCCACCGCTCACCCTGGCAACGGTCTCCGCACCCGTGAGGTCCGTGATTATTATTATTGTGTTGTTATAACTCGAGTATATGTGCGCCACACCCCACCTCAACTTCTTCGCACCACTCACCTGCGTTGGTTTTATCTCAGGTAACTGAACCTGCTGCGTCTGGGACTGCCCAACCTGCTCCCTAACCTCCTTGGCCTCACCGGCGCTTTCCTGCGACATCCAGGTCTGGTGCCTCCCTCGTTTTATAAATTTTTACCGCCGATTAATTAGGACCCCCTCATACTCTCTATTATACTCATCATGTGGCTGGTGCCGATCCTGAACTGCATGGGGTCTGGCTCCCTCTCTGACGCCCTCAGTAACTCCAGTGCCTGTTGGTACGTCCTTATGCCACCCGCCACCTTAATGCCAATCCTCGGGTTGTACCTCCTTGACAACTCAGCCATTAACCTAACATTCTCAATCTGCGCACCCGTTTTGTTACCAATCTTCTCGGCATAATCCCTCTCCTCAAACCCCGTGCTCGTCTTTATGAAGTCGGCCCCGGACTGCATAACTATCCTATAGAGCTCCAGCTTCTCCTCCCTGGTCGTGTACGCGTCCTCGACTATAATCTTAACGATCTTCCCCTCCCTATGAGCAGCCTCAACCACGGCGTTTATGTCACTCTCAACCTCATCCCAAAGACCCGACTTAACAAGGCCTATTGGCGCAACCACATCGAACTCATCCGCATACCGTGAATACCTCCTAATAGCCTCAACCCTCACCTCAGTAGTACCTGCGCCGAAGGGAAAATCAACGACAGCCACAACCCTGAACCTATAGCCCTTACGGGCCATGTACTCCCTCGCATAGCGTAGGAACACGGGGTTTATCGTTATTGAGTAAGCACCATACCTAGCCGTATCCTCAATCAAAGCCTCAATCTCCCTAACAGACCCATACGGCTTTAGGTAAGTATTATCGATGAGACCAACGATATTCAGCCCCATTACCTAAGGCCAGGCAAAACATGCTTAAAAAACCACCGCCCTTAAAGGTGAAAATCGCGTATTCACAACGTGATGAGTGAGCCCCAAGCATTGAGAGGTGATGACTTGAAGAACTGGGGGCTGATTATTGCTGTGTTGGGACCATTGATAGCCTTGGCTTGACAGGCTGCTTCATGTACTCTATTAGATTGGCTTCCTCGAGCGCCTTCAGTACCTCCTCATCGCTGGCGCCCTTCTTTATGTTGATTTTGTACTCCGTGGGCTCTATGTGCTTAACATTAACGACCCTCCTCCTAACGCCTGTTAGGGATTTGGGCCCCGTGATTATTACGAAGTTCTCATCCTTAATATCAACAATGACGCACTTCCTCCCAGCCTCCCTACCCGCAACCTTAACGCAAACCCTACCAATATCGAAAACCCGCGGCATCGAGCCCGGTTAAAGCAGGGGCTTTATAAGCATTTCATGTTTTTAATGCACCGCGTCAGAGATGCGCCCTAGGAGTGAGTATGGGCTCGTCAAGATATGACGAAGTCATACTGTGAATTCCTCCTCACCACATCGATACTGTGCCTAACCCTACCCACGGAATCAAACAACCCCCTAATTATGCCCCTGGTCATGGGCATGCCAACCTCTTCATCAAATGCCTCCCTAATCGATATAATGGTCCTATCATGATCAAACTGAATGCCAATAAGCGTCAATAGACCCAATGCGGTCAAAACCCTGAGCGATGCATATAGTGCATTCCTAAAGTCCTTAATTGACGCCATGTAATGCCTCATTAATTCCTTGCCATACTCATAACCAAGGGCCTCAAGCAATCCAGGGTCTCTCTTCATGACGTAGAATAAAACGGCATTCATGAAGGCTTCCTGGACAAAACCCAGGAGTCTAAATGATTGCGTGATTGTAGTAACTAGGCCAACCCCATCAACGCCACTTAATTCCCTCAGTAACTCATTATCAACCTCGCCCTCAACCTCCATTAATACTACTTGCCGAGTCCCGACCACGCTCCTAATATTGAGATTACGTAATCTAACGTGATACGTAATATCGTTGAGTAGGCCGGGTCTATCCTTAACTATGTCGATTATAAGCCAAACCATAAATATTAGTATGCATTACAGTAATTAAATTTTCCCAGCATTACCGAGTACCCTCCTTAACTCATTAATTACCTTATTAAGCACTGGCTCGCCGACTGTCCTTAATACATCCATACCGGGAGGGTTTAGGCAATGCTTAAACTCAGGTGGCGCCTCTATGCCCAGGCCCCTTAGACACCTACTCATTCTATACCAATTGCTCGAGCCATCGATACCGCAGGTTAATGCGGCTAGTAGGAACATGAGTTCCTTCAATGACTTGCAAACCACGACCTCATCATCACTATTCCTAAAAAGGAACACCCTCTCCTCAATCCTGCTAACCTCATTGTGTATTGCCTCATCGACATCCACCTGCAGTGGCTTACCGTAAATGAGTACGCCCGTTTTTATAACATAAACGAAGAATAACGTATTGCGCGGATTCCTGAATATTTGCAGGTCAATAGCCCCACCTAGGTTAGGCACCTCATCCGGTGCGTTTTCCATAAATACCGCAATGTCCACATCACCACCGCTACAGTCAAGCGAGCCCCCATATACGTAAATTGCCACGGCATCCTTAAATTCACTAATTACTCTGTCAATAAGTTCCTTAGGTAAACAACTTAGTTTATTAACTGGCATTATCGATTAAATAATTATAGTATTTTTAAATAATTTTAAAAATGCATTAATGTGCTTTCGGGCTAGGTACTTTATCTATGGGGTAGGTATGGATGGGGCTTATATGGTGCGTCTCGCGTCATTCCTAAGATCTGTGGAGGGTTGGGAGGATTTCTACGGGGAATGATGACCCCGAAGTGCCACGCGGTAGCTTCAGGGAAGGAATTGTTCACTATTTAGGAGATGATGTAGTAATTGGGCTTTGGCTTGGCGATGCAGGGCCAGGGCTTAGGTGGGGTAAATCAAGGGGTTGGGGGCGCCCTGGGGATTGATTGTGTTCGGAGAAGGCGATCAATTAATCATCAGTACTCTAGGTACCTAACACCAAGGCTTTCGTTATCAAACCTGATAGGGTTCCTAACGAGCTTTACCCTACCCAGCCCGGGGACGTTAACCTCCGTGAGTACGTACTCATTGACATACTCGTCCCTGACCAGGTCAGACACGTCGTAGACGGGCCCCGCGGGTATGCCGTTGCTTAGGAAAAGCCTTACCCAATAATCCC
>JAKMAE010000044.1 GCA_022014875.1 Vulcanisaeta sp.
TAACCCAAATCACAGCCAGTATGAACGCCCACAGGCCAATCCATACGTCGATGAATATCTTCGTCATGACTGCAGTACTCATAACCCAGGTCTTATAGGCAGCAAGCCTGGGCTAGGCGCTAATCAGGGCGTCAGCCAGTGCACCACTTGCGGCGGCTGCACTATCAGTCTTCACAGAGAGACCCATCCAAGCACCCGCGGCATATGGTGCCCACTTTAGGATCGTAGCTGCTATGAACGGTAATACCACTAACTCAATTGCCGCGAATAGCACGATTATGGATGCCACAGTTGCTGGAACAATGCTTGGCGCACCTATTGCCGCAGCCGTGGCTATTGCGGCGGACACGCCGCATATACTGACACCCGATGCAAGTGTTGCCGCCCACTTGATGTCTAACTTAAATAGCTTGTACGATATTACGTAGGAGATGGGCCAGAATATTAGGTAGGCAGTTACTATGGCTATTAAGGACCTCTCCACAAGCGTCACGGCTAACGATATATACCTAAGCGACGCAGCACCCACTAAGGCGCCGAGCAATACTATGGCTGTCTTTATGTACCACTCAGTTCTCGCAGCGGCCTCCAACACAGTGGTTAGAATGTATTACCACATATTTCTTTAGATCGATGAGGATGCGCATGGCGGATTTCATGCACAAGCCATTATTTAGGGTAAAATGCCGATAATTTAATATTGTAATTATTGCATGATCCTTAGGCTATGCCTTTCGTGAGGGAATCCATGTATAAGTTCATTAAGGATCCCGGGGATGTCAGGGTTGGCGAGGTAATTAGGAGGGGTTGGGTTAGGGGTGATGTTGGTATTCTTGGTGTCCCTTGGGATGGGGCTGTGGGTACGAGACCAGGTTCTCGACTGGCACCAGCCCGTATTAGGTCCTGGTTGTACACTTCACCTATGATATATGGTGGATTGAGTGTTGTGGATCTTGGCGATGTTGATGTTGTCGTTGGTGATCATAGGGAGACCTGGCGTAGGATTGAGGAGACTGTGGCGGAGGCCCTGGGCCTAGTTAGGGAATTGCTTGTTATTGGTGGTGACAGTACCACGTCGTACGCGGCCTTTAGGGGTTTGAGGAGGACCGTTAATGATGGGTTGGCTTATGTATTGTTTGATGCGCATCCAGATGTTAGGGTGGTTAGTGAGGGCTTGACGAGCGGGCAGGTGGTTAGGTGGATTAGGGAAGTCGACCCAAACGCCTTCATTGCAATAATTGGCGTTAGGCCGTATTCGAACGCGCCGTATTTATTTAATGAGGCTGAGAAACTGAATGTTAAGGTGTACACAATGGATTACGTGGATTCGTACGGGTTTGAGAACGTGATTAATGAACTAGCCGAGAGCATTAGAGGTAGGGTGACGCATGTAAGCGTTAACCTGGATGTCGTAGACCCAGCCTTCGCGCCCGGCGTCAACAGCCCATCTCCAGGCGGGTTCACATCGAGGGAGATCATAAGGGCGGTCCGTGAAATAGCAAGGAGACTTAGGCCCAGGGTATTCGACGTTGTTGAGGTGACCCCGCCCTTCGATGTAAATGACATAACGAGCATGCTTGCAGCAACACTTTTGTTAAATGCGATATGGACCTAGCATTCATGCATTAAAACGTCAAAGCCTCCTTACGGCCTTCTCATTAATTTCCCAGTTTTCTATCGTGATCCATAAAAGAAAGCTCCTTAATTGATTTTATAGCGCCTGTGATTTATCTCTTGACCTACTTGATGTATTTCCTCAACCTATTCTCGGCCTCTTCCCAATTAAGCACGTTCCATATGGCGTCTAGGTAGCCGTTCCTATTGTTCTTGTATTGTAGGTAGTAGGCGTGTTCGAACTCATCCACAATTAGTAGTATTGGTAGTTCGGCTATGTGTTGGTTGTAGTGGTTCTCGAATGTTGTAAATTCCAGGTTCCCCGTTTCAGGGTCGTAGTATAGGACCGCCCATCCACAACCTGGTAATGACCTCATGACCTCGTTAAATAGGGCCTTAAACCTATCGAAGCTACCGAACTGCCTCTGTATTAGGTCGCCTAGGTAGCCCCCTGGAGTGCCCCCGCCCTTCCCTGGTGGCGCCATTGAGTGCCAGTAAAGCGTGTGTAGTTTGTGCCCGTTGACATTGAAGAAGAGGCTTCTGAGGAGGCCCTGTATATCGTAACTCGTCACCTCACCCCTTATCACCTTCTCAAGTCTCTCTATCGTGGCGTTGGCGCCGTTCACGTACGCCTTATGGTGCCCGTTGTAGTGCACGTCGATTACCTGCCCACTTATGTATGGCTCAAGCGCATTTACTGGGTATGGCAGTGGTGGTAATTCGTACCTCTTAAATAATGTTTGTGGTATGCTCATCACGTGCCACTTACGTAGTAGTTATTAAAGCGTCTTTCTAAAACCATTTAATTTAAGTGGTTTGCATGCTTTCAACAATAGTTGACATGATTGGGGGGTTCATCGCCGTACTCCTTGGCGGTTGGTTGTTCGTTAATGCCATGGAGCACATAAGCTATAGGTACAGGCTTGGTGGTTCATTCGTTGGCGCCGTCATATCCCCAATACTCACGTCATTACCCGAGCTAATAGTGTTTCTAGTAGCTCTATTGGCTTACGGTGGTGCAGCTGGTGAGGATGTTGCCGTGGGTACAGTCATAGGCGAGCCCTTCGTAGTCTCAACACTGATATACCCAGTCATATTTCTCGTGGCCATTATTGGCTTCTACGTGGGTCTGAGGAATGACCTCGTCCTCGAGGTTGGTAGAGAGTTGGTTTTGCCGTTCACCGTGGTTGCGGCCCTATTTCCCACGGTATTACTACCAGCCCTGTTAGGCGTTGGCGTGGTCAGGTACGTGATTGCCGCGGCATTGTTCACGGCTTACATAATCTATGTAAGGCTCATGAGGGGTAAGGAGGGTGTTGTGGTTGAGGATGTGGAGGAATTATTGTTGCTAAGGCTTGTTGGGCCTAATGCGGAGGTGGCGTTGATGCTTCAGGTGGTTATCTCCGTGGTGTTGCTTTACGTTGGGTCGAGATACCTCGTCTCGGGGGTTATCGATTTATCCACTGCGTTGGCTATAGACGTAATGGGCCTATCGATGGTCATTATACCAACAGCCACCGTTCTTCCTGAATCAATAACAGCCATAATTTGGACACTACGTAATAGGGACACAATGGCTGTGGCGGCCCTCATTGGCGAGAAGGTTCTGTACTCAACCATATACCCAGCCCTGGCCCTACTGCTGACCAGGTGGTCCCTGAACTACGAGGCAGTAATTGGCGTTGTAACGGTAGAGGTCGTGTCAATAGCGATGCTTTACCACGTCATTAGGGCTAGGCTAACCTGGGATGTTGGGTTGATAGGGCTGGCCGGGTATGTAATATACATACTCGTGCTAACCTCGGCCCATTAGGGTCGTCTCATTGATTGCCATGCATCACGATGGGCCCCAGTAATAAAACGTCAAGACCCATAAGCATCAATAACTCAAGTGGTATTAAGTCGAGAAGTAGCAGGAGCGGTATTAGTGATGCGTATTGATTAAGTATTTCCTCAACCTCGTCTGGATTTGTTGATTTGAGTCTTCGAATAAACTCGTCAGCCCTGGCCCTCAACTTTTCAAATGCTTTCTCAGCCTCGTCGAGCCCCGTTGGTGTTAAGTCATACGCCTCTTTCTTGAATATTAAACCCTTCTTAACCCTGGTGACGAGCTTGTCCAGCTCTAGGTATTTCAATTCCTCGCGAACCTCATCAACACTTCTTCTCAGGTAACTGGCTATTTCCTCAACAGTCAACGGCCCACGCTCCCTAAGTAGAATTAGGATTTCCTCACCAAGCGTTAGATCCATCCCAACTCAAGTATTTTTATCATTTTATAATAATTATAAGTTTTACTACATCGTTTAGTTTTTATAAAGTCTTAATTACTACTACTTAATTAATGCCCATAAGAGCAAGGCTCGGTAGGGTCTGGGTTGGGGATGGAGAGCCCGTTAGATTAATGGGCGTGATTAACCTAAGCCCAGAATCCTTCTACAAGGGTTCCGTTAGGACCAACGTTGACGAGGTTATTAGGGCTGTGGAATCCATGGTTAGGGATGGCACGGACATAGTGGATCTCGGCGGTATGTCAACAGCCCCCTACAACAGGACCTTAATTAGTACCGATGAAGAACTGCGTAGGTTGGTCCCCGTGGTCAGGGCGTTGAAGGAGGCCTACCCAGACCTCGTGCTTTCAATCGACACGTTTAGGTCCAGGGTCGCCGAGGAATGCCTTAGGCTTGGCGCTGACGTGATTAATGACGTGACTGGTCTTAAGGGTGACCCAGACATGGCGAAGATCGTCGCTGACTATGGGGTATCCGTTATAGTAATGGCTAGGGAAAGAACGCCTAACAAGGGTTTGGAACCGGTTGATAGGGTGATTAACGCGCTAAGGGAGAGCGTAGACATTGCACTTAATAGTGGCATAAGTAGGGATAGAATAGTCGTAGATCCAGGAATTGGGTTTGGACCGTTAAGCCTCGACCCGGTGATCACGGGTGGAGAGCCAATACGTGGCGAGTATAGGCATGGTGATGAAGATTGGCCCTGGTTTGCCTGGGATTCCGTATTGATAATGAACATAGCCAGGATTAGGCAGGCCCTGGGGCTACCAGTGCTGATTGGTGTTTCTAGGAAGTCATTCCTTGAGAAGCTAATGCGTAGGAGCGCAGCTCCCGAGGATAGGCTATTCGCGTCGATCAGTGCGGAGGCGATTTCCGTACTCATGGGCGCGGACGTCATTAGGACGCATAATGTACGTGAGAGTAGGGATGCCATTAGGGTTGCCGAGGCTCTTAGGCTCTGCCTAAATAAACCGCCTAGGGAGTGCGGCGCAGAGCTGGTGAGGCTTGTACGTGAAACCGCTAGGAAATAATGATTAAAAACTCTCGGTTTACGGTATTCTCATGAGCGACATCAACACCGCGAGGTTGTTAGCGGCCAGGGAGGCCTTAAAGTACGTAATGAACAACTACGTAATCGGTGTTGGCACAGGCTCCACGGCAATGCTCTTTCTGAGGGAGTTGCACAGGGCCATAATTGACGGCATGATCAAAAACGCGTTGTTGGTGCCCACGTCCACGGAGACCGAGATCGAGATAATAAACCTGGGCTTATCATCAATTATGCGTTATCCCTGGCAGGTCGACCACATAGACATCGCCGTGGACGGCGCAGACGAGGTCGATGCCGAGAGGAACCTCATTAAGGGCGGCGGTGGCGCATTGACCAGGGAGAAAATAATTGATTACTGGGCTGGAAAATTCATCGTAATAGTCGACGAGACAAAGCTCGTAAATAGGGTACCGAGTAGGCATCCAATACCGATAGAGGTCCTACCCTTCGCCTGGAGCATAGTTAAGAAAACCCTAGAGACTAGGTTTGGTGGTAAGGCGGTGCTAAGGGTCTGCGAGGGCGGTAAGAGGGGGCCAGTCATCACGGACAATGGCAATTACATACTCGACTACACCCCACACTCGCCAATAGACCCAGCCGAAATGGAGAGGAGGATCAAGGAGGTACCTGGCGTAGTCGAGGTTGGGATATTCAGCGGCGAGCATGTGTCAAAGGTGATAATCGGTAAATTAGACGGTTCAGTAATTACTCTTTAAATCAACCCGAGATCGACTAAATCCGCCAATTCATTAATTGCACCTGCCAATCTAGATATCGCCTCACTATGTGTCTGAACGCCCTCAACATGCCTAGCCACCACTTCGTACGCCCTAGTTGCAGCTTTTCCGCACCCTGTGCAGCCATCGCGTAGCTTAAGCACTGTATAACTCACGTAGGCGAGTATCGAGATTAACTGTGTAATTATTGAGTTAATCTCATGCAATTTAACTGCCGAGTTAGCACTCATGGAGTTAACGTCTTCCTGGAACCCACTTGTTGGGATGTTCTGCACCGTGGATGGCGTCGCCAACTCCCTAAGCCTTGCCGATAACGCGGCTGCGGTGTATTGCGTCAACATTAGCCCAACACGCCAGGGACCACTCACTAGGTAATTATTGATGCCGTTTATCTCCCTCCTCAGTAACTGCGCTACCTGCCTCTCAATTAGATTTCCAAGAACCGCGAGGGCGATGTTCAGCAGGTCTGTGGATATGGCCACGTACTGCCCATGGAAATGGCACGTTGAATATACATTATTATTAACAATGATTGGATTATCACTCACAGAGTTCACCTCATTCATGACATTGTTGTATGCCCAGATCCATGAGTCGATTACCGAGCCAAGTACCTGGGGGATGCACCTTATTGAGTATGGGTCCTGAACCCTACCGCTTGTGTTCACCTCTTTACTATCACTAAGGAGGTTGCTCAATATACTCGCCACTATATACGCACCACTATGAAGCTTTACGCGATTTACCTCATTAGTAAACGGCGCGGTGCTTGCACGTGACGCCTCCAACATTAGCAACATGGCTGTTAAGGAGGCCCTCAATAATCTATATGAGTCCCAAATACCCAATGCCGCAACCGCCGCGCTATAACTCGCCCCATTTATTAATGAGAGAGCCTCCTTGTAACTAAGCCTCAACTCTTCGAGCCCAGCCATCTTTAATGCCTCCGCAGCACTCATGACCCTGCCTCGGTACTTAACATAGCCCCTACCCAACAATGCGAGGGCTATGTGGGCCAGCGCCGCCAAATCCCCGGAGGCCCCCACCGAACCATACCTTGGAACCAGCGGTGTTATTCCCTCGTTTAAAAATTGAACCAACCTATTAATCACCACATCCCTAACCCCACTATGGCCCAAAGATAGCTGATGCGCCCTAATGAGCATCGTAGCCCTGACCCAATCATCCGGCGCATAGTCACCAACACCGACGGCATGGTCAATGAGCATCTCTATCGAGTACTTAGCAACATCCTCGGGATTAACAGAAACATTGAACAAATCACCGAGGCCAGTATTAACACCGTATATTTTAACATCGCTGTAAATCAACTCCTCAAGAACCCTCCGTGACCGCCGCACCGCATTCAATACATCGTCGGTTACCCCAACACTCTCGTAATTCCTGGCTACCCTCACGATATCGCTCAATGAAAGCCGCGTCCCAATATTTATAGTCATTGAGAGAGTATGTACCTGTAAATATTAATTTATTTTCTCTACACCCCTACTTAACACCTAGAAACTCAGCCATTATCCTAATTCCTTCTTCGATAGATCTCTCATCCTCCCTAGCGAATGTCATCCTCACATGATACTTACCGCCCTCTCCAAAGGCTGACCCAGGTACAACGGCTACATGGACATCCCTAACCAGCCTGACCGAGAACTCCTTATCATCAATACCGAGCCTCTCCAGGTAAGGCTTTAGGTTTGGAAACATGAATAAACCGGCCCTGGGCTTAACGACGCTAGCCTCTGGTAAATACTTCCTCAGGGCGTTGTACATAGTCTCCATCCTCGATTTGTATATGGGCAAGGTCTCGCGTAGATACTTCTCCTTATACTTCCTGAGATAAAGCAACCCAGCGTACTGTGCGGGCGTTGGTGGGTTAAGGTTTGTGTACTGCTTAACCCTATTGAACACCTTAATGAAGTCCTCATGAGCAACCAAGTAACCAAGTCTCCAACCGGGCAGTGCAGGATCCTTCGAGAACGTGTTGAGGGCTAATACGTGCTCCATGTCGTACTTGATTGCGTAAATGTGCGAACCCTCGTAATAAAGGTGCCTGTATGCCTCGTCATATATTAGAAAGGCGTCGTAGTCACGGGCCAGGTCAACCAATAACTTAATCATTGGCTCGCCCAAGACCCTACCCGTTGGGTTGTCTGGGTTAACGATAATTATTGCCTTAACCCTCCTACTCATTACGGCCTTAACATCCTCCTCACTAGGTTCCCAACCAAGTTCCTCCCTGGTCCTAACCCTCCTAACCCTACCACCGAGGTAGTTTATGATTGGTTCATACATTAGGTATGTTGGGTCTAGGAGCACGACCTCATCACCTTCATCAATTATGCTCATGAACGTTGCCAGTATTGCCTCGGCAGAACCGGCGGATACCGAGACGTTGTTACTCGTTATCTTAACCCCGGAGTATTTTGAGTAATCCTCTGCAATTGCCTCCCTAAGCTCCTCAATGCCATTACTTGGGGTATACATACTGTACTCAAAGGATTTCTCAAGTAGGTTTTTCGTAAAATCAAGCAATAAGTCCCTACTTGGTGGTAAACCGGGTTGGCCTATGTGGAAGCCATAAACCTTAACGCCGCTTCTTTCTAACCTAACCACCTCCTCATTGATACCCCTAATTGCGGAGCCGGGAAATACGTCGCTCCTTGTCGAGATCCTCACATTAATGTCGCGAGGTGTATTTCCTTTTAAACATTTCTACCTAGGTATATTTTCCACTATATATTTACCTATGATGTCTATGTATTTCAAACCACTGCCCGTCAATATAAGCACCACCTCATCATCCTTACTAATTTGCTTATTATCGATTAGTTTCCAAAAGGCTGAGATAACGGTTGCGCTGCTCGGCTCTATTATAAAGCCACCCTTCAGGGCTTGTCTCCACGCCCTTACTATCTCGTCATCCGTAACCAACACCGCATCGCCATTGCTCGACTTAACGGCATTAACCATCTGAGACAGCCTTGGTGGGTCGGAGACCCTGAGCGCATCCGCTATTTTAGTGGGTTCGGCCTTGTATGTGCCGTGTAGTTCCTCGTATAGTCGTGCATAGCCCTGGGCCTGGACTGCGAATAGCTTAGGGATCCTCTTTATGAGGCCCATGCTTAGGAGTTCGCCAAAGCCTATGTAGAGGCCCAGTAGTAATGTACCGGATGCGACCGGCACAATCACGGCATCCGGCGCGTGGCCCATTTGGTCGAGTAACTCGTAGGCCAGCGTTTTAGTGCCCTGTAGGAACCAGGGATTCCATAGATGCCCTATGTAAACCTCGTTCTCCCCTACGGATTCCACAGCCATCCTATAAGCGTCAGCCCTGGTCGGCGCCTCGACTAGGTCGGCACCTAATGCCCTTATGAGGCTCTTCTTACCCTCGGGCGCGTCCTTTGGTACGTATATTCTAGCCCTTATACCCGCGGCCGAGGCATAAGCACTTATTGATATCCCAGTATTGCCACTGGAGTCCTCAACCACGGCCTTAACGCCGAACTCCAACGCCTTGGACACCGCGACGGCGGAGCCCCTATCCTTGAATGAACCCGTGGGGTTTAGATACTCGAGCTTGAGGTACACATTGTCTCCTAAAAACTTCGCCTCAACCAACGGTGTGGACCCCTCACCTAAACTGACAAGTGGCTTAGCAGGTATTGCACTAGCGAACCTCCAAAGACCCCTACGCTCACTCAATGTCAGCCTTAAACCATCAATGACTATATCAAGCGGCCCACCACACCTAGGACACCTCCAAAGCCACGAATTTGCCTCCATAACGTATCCACACCTTGCACATTTGTAATAAACCCTCACAGAAAGCCTAGCATTTCTATCGGTATATTAAGTTTTTAGGACTTGTATACAGTTAATCATGCAAAAAGGAAATACTTTAAATATCGTGTGATAAAATATAAAAGTATGGCGGAGGATTTCGGGATCCGAACCGATAAAGAACTACGTATGGTATTAGATAGAAAACGCCTTCTCTTTCTTTCGATAGGGGAAATCATAGGCGCTGGTTGGTTATTTGCCCCTTTATACGCGGCGTCGTATGCAGGCGGTGCAGCATTAATATCCTGGATAATAGCTGGAATCTTTGTATTATTAATAGCATTGGCCAATGCTGAAA
>JAKMAE010000045.1 GCA_022014875.1 Vulcanisaeta sp.
CAAATTGAAAATAATTATGTAATAATATTTACATAGTAAATTATTACAATAATGAGAATAAAGTTTATAAATTACAGAACGAGCATAGCAACAATGCATATCCCAGATGGATATCTCGACCCTATTTGGTGCGCGGGTACTTACGCGGTAACTATAGCTTACCCTACACAGCGATGATTGAGTAATTAAAGGCGTTATTTCCCAATGATTGCTCTCACAATCTGCTCCAGCTTACTCAATAGCTCTCCCCTGTAGTTAATGATTGAGCCTATGTAGTTCTCTAGCGATGGGTCTATGGGTAGTTCTATGATGCTTAAACCGTATTTCTTACCTAGTTCGTAAGCCATACCTACATCCCCGAAGGGTCTTATGATACTTGCGCCGTGTTGTATGTAGGACATGTTCACTATGAGGTACCTGGGTTGTTGCTTGGCATCGATTAAGTACCTTATTAAGTCCTCAACAACGTATAGTGATTGCTTTGATGGTGTCGTGACTATAATAGGCGTGAATCTGGTCACCCTGCCTAGGACCAGCAACTCATCACTCATCCCGGGCGGCATATCGATTATCACGAACCTTGAATCGCCATAGTTTGTGAATGCCAGTAAAGCCTCCATAACATTGCCCTCGCGCTCCCCAGGCAGTACTACGTACTTAGACCCTACTATACCCCTTATGCTTATGACACCTAGGTTGTCGAGGACCTTTATTGGTTCAATCCCCTCCTTACTAACCTCATGCATCCTATCCTGAACGCCCATGGCCCTGGGTATGGACGTGCCATGTATGTCTAAATCAACGAGCGTGGTTTCGCCGTACCGCGCCGTCAATATTGCTATTAACGAGGCTATGGTTGATTTGCCTACGCCGCCCTTACCGCTCATTACGGCCACAACAACCTTACCGCTCAACCTCTTCCTCGCCAACTCCCTTAAAGGCTCCGTACTTATTGATTCTGCCCTCATTTCGTAACCACCTCAACAACCCTTATCTGGGACTCCAGCATTTCAATATCGTGAGACCCGCACCTGGGGCATTTAAGGAGTGTTGGTGCTAGGTCAGGCATTAAGTGCAGCGGGTACTCCTCGCCGTACTCACCCATTAATTCCTTTAGTTGTTTATTTACATCGTCCTCGGAGAACACGTAACCGCAGGCCC
Organism: Vulcanisaeta sp.; assembly: GCA_022014875.1. Lineage (GTDB taxonomy): Archaea > Thermoproteota > Thermoprotei > Thermoproteales > Thermocladiaceae > Vulcanisaeta. The sequence goes on from JAKMAE010000045.1 coordinate 1,162, forward strand.
TGCACCTAAACCTAGGACTTACCTGCCTAACCTCCAGCTCGGCATTTGCAAGCCTCGATTCCTGCTTGAGCATGTTGAAGGCATCTCTAAGTACTTCGAGATCTATCATTGCTATGGTTGGGATCTCAACCACGACCTTAATTACTGAATCAACATTGTTATCCCTAGCCCACTTATCCACGCTCTCTACTATGGCCGCTGCAAGCGACCACTCATGCACAGCCATCAGGCAGTGAAGCCCTATTTAAGTAGTGTACTCATTCTCGTGAAAAAATACTCATTAAACCCTAGTGCCGTTTCAACGGTGATGAAGAAGGTTCTCGAGAAGTTACTTAATGGTGGTAGGATTGTGCCGCCGACCATGAAGTACAAGGCCATAGGCTTTCCTGAGTATAAGAGAATACACAGCGACAGTATTAGGGATTTAGCGGGCTTTTGGGCGAGGGAGGCTAAGCAATTAATTTGGGAGAGGCCCTGGGACAAGGTACTTGTTGGTCAGGGGCCTGAGTCGAGGTGGTTTGTCGGTGGTAAATTAAGTGCGTATAGGAACATCATTGAGAAACATAGGAATACGTGGGTTTGGGACAAGGTTGCAATTATTTGGGAGGGTGAGGAGGAGGTCGCCAGGGTGTTAACCTATGGCGAGCTCCACGACCTAGTCATCTCGATGTCGAAGGTATTGCGCGGATTGGGGGTGAAAGATCATGATTGGGTCATGTTCTACGCACCGCCAATTCCCGAGGTAATAGCCGCGGCCTTAGCCTCCGTGAGACTTGGCGCGCCCTTTGAGTTTGTCTTCACGGGGTTTGGCGCCTATGAGCTTAGGGAGCGATTAATGAATAGGAGGCCCAGGGTATTGATTACCGTTGACGCATTCCCAAGGAAGGGTAAGCCGATTATGGTTAAGGACACCGTTGATAAGGCGTTGAGTGATTTAGCTCTGGACGTAAAGGTTGTTGTAATACCGAGGCTTAACATTGATGTGAGGCTTGTTAAAGGACGTGATTATTACCTAGACGAGGTTCCGACGACGGATCCTGGCGAGGCCTACGTCCATGATGCTAACGATCCATTATTCGGCATTCACGCTGGGTATGATAACGGCAGTAGGCCGTTGACTCACGGAGTTGGTGGCTACTTAACGCAGACGTACTCAACGACGAGGTGGATGGGGCTTAGGCCACGTGACACCTACCTATGCACAGTAATGCCAGGTTGGATAACGGGCATTACTTACGTACTCTTTGGCCCACTTATGATTGGGTCGACCGTGGTGATTTACGAGGGTGGGCCTGATTACCCGCATTGGGATAGGTGGTGGTCGATACTCGAGAGGTACGCCGTAACGGTGTTCCTAACGACGGGAGGCGCCCTGAGGATACTCTCTAGGCAGGACATTGAGTTGCTAAGGGCGCATAATCTCGACATGCTTAGGCTAATATTAACAACGGCCGAGCCCCTCGAGGTTAGTGTTTGGCGTTGGGCCTACGAATACGTGGGTACAGGTACGGTACCCGCGATAGACTCCGTACCGAGCAAACTAAGTGGGAGGGTCCCGATAATACACATGTTCATACAATCCGAGCTAGGCACATTCGTAACAGGCAGCCTACCTAACTACACCTTCGTTCCACTAGTTCCCGGTTCAGTAGGTCCGCCAATGCCCGGCTTCAACCTAGACGTGGTTGATGAGGCAGGTAATAGTGTGAGGGGCGCTGTTGGTTACCTAGTGGTTAAGTCTCCATGGCCAGCCATGCCCATTGAATACCCGGTAGAGTTCGCCAAAAGGTGGGTCGGCGATATTTACTATGTCGGTGATTACGCACTCATGGATTACGACTTAAACATCTACGTAATTGGTAGGTCTGACGCCGTGATGAAGGTGAATGGTTATAGGATCAGCCCCGGCGATATTGAGGCCATACTTAAGAAAATACCTGGTGTACGTAGAGTCGTCGTGGCTGGACTACCTGATGAGCAGAAGTTCGAAGTACCGTTCGTACTAATCGAAGGCGAGGTTGATGAAGCGACTATCAGGAGAATTATTAGGACAGAAATAGGCCCCATAGCTGATCCTGGCAGGGTCGTCGTATTGAAGGAATTGCCGGATATGCCCATTGACGAGTTAAGGATAAGGCTCAAGCGCCATTTATGGGGCATCACTGACGACCCGGTTATTAAGGGGATCATTGGGTCTTAATTGGTATATTCACTACCCTCATGAATTTTATGCCCCTCTTTGTTGCCGAAAGCCTCTGCACTAGTTCTTGAACCCTGCCGTACTTACCCATGGCGTGTATAACTTCGACGCAATCCTTATCGCTGACGTGGATGTGCGTTACCACCCTAATTAAGTCCCTAAACTCATGTTGTAGATCCGTAACGTTTTTCTCAACCTCACCGATTGTGTGGTCATACATTAAAATAACTAATGAGACCACATGCTCTTCCTTAGCGACTTCCTCCATCATCCCTGTTAGAGCGTTCGCGAGTAGTGAATTTATGAATCTCGACCTATTGATCTCGCCGTACCTAGCCATTAAATTATCAATAGTCCTAATCAGTTCCTCGTCCAGGGCTAGCGAGACCCTCCTAGTCCTACCCACATAATTATGTACTTAACCGCGATATAAAAATACAACTACTAAAGAAGCACTACCTGTGTGTATGGTTGCGCTATATCCCTAAATTTCACAAAGTCCCTCCTGTTCACGAAGTGTATCGGTACTGAAATAATGGGCCTAAAAAGCATTACGGCATCAGCGGCCTCCTCAGGGGTCATTACCGTATTACCACCTATCGGTACAAAGAGGATATTTATCTTTCTATTCCTAAGCACGGCCATTTCCTCTATTAAATCCGTATCACCCATGTGGTAAAGAACCTTCCCGTCAATGTTAATTACGTAACCAACACCAAAACCCTTAGGATGTGGTACTGAGCCATTTATTACTTTGGTAATGTTGTACGCATTAATGACCTCAACCGTGATATTCGAATCAAGCTTTATTGTATCACCGGGTTGCACCTTAATTCCATAAAAGGGCGAGATCACGTACTTATTGTGAAGCAGTTCTACGTTTGGTGCATGGTCACTGTGATTGTGCGTATAAAGTAAATAATCACATTCTATATCGGTCACGATATCTATGCAGATCTTCTTACCGCCGTACTTAATAGAAACCCCTGCTAGACCTTTGCGTTCTATCTCTACGTTGTTGTATATTAATTTAACCATACAGGGCTATTACGAACCAACTTTTACCTCCTTTTAAAGTAATTCGTTTGGGAATTATGATATTGGGATTTTCGTACCTAGAAGCTCAGCAAATTCTTGGTACTAAGTCGCCTCTTGGTGGCTCAAGTATTCTAAATCCGCCCGTCACCGTCCTCATAAGGACATATCCGCTGTACTTCTCGCTCTTCCTAACCTCACCGATAATTCTGGCGTTAACAAAGCCCAGTGAATGCATATACGCCACTATTTCATCCGCTACCTTTGGATCAACCGCTAATACTGCGACGCCCTCACTGGCTAGGTATAAGGGGTCTATGCCTAACATACCTGCGAAGAACGAGACCTCTGGGCGTACCGGTATTGAGGATTCATCAACCACGATTATGGCGTTACTTGCCTTGGCCCAATCATTAAGGACCATAGACAGGCCGCCCCTGGTCGGGTCCCTGGCGGCGTGTATGTAATCACCGTATTTTTCGATTAACGGCAACATGAGTTTCGTCAGGGGCTTAACATCGCTTTTCAGCCTAGACTTTTCAAGGAGCTCTGTTGACACATCACTACCTAGTTGGTACGCCAGGATCACCGCACCGTGATCGCCTACGTAATCACTAACTATAATTTTATCGCCAACCCTCGGCACATCGACGATGGGCTTCTTCGCTAACCCGATACCAACGGTAGTAATGACTATCTTATCCAATTGCCCCTTGGGCATCACCTTAAAGTCGCCACCAATGAGCGCTACGCCTTCCCTCCTAAGCGTGTCTATGAATGAGTCGATGATTTTTGATAGGTCGTCTATGGGGAATCCCTCCTCAACAATTATTGAGTCGAGCATCGCAATTGGTTTACCGCCCATCATTAATACATCATTTATTGAACCAGAAGCAGCTAAAATGCCAATATTTCCGCCGGGGAAGAAGGGCGGATTAACTGTGTATGCATCCATAGTTATTATTAAATAATCACCGCTTGGTAATGGTATAGCGGCTGCATCATCTGGAAAATCTATGCCGATGCCGTTACCGACCCTTTTAAGTGAATCCTCCACTTTACTGAAGATGAGCTCTTCAAGGATCATCGAGGTCTCGACGCCGCCAGATCCATGAGCCAATCGAATATACTTCTCAAGCTTCATGGCTTGGTCTACGTATTGTTTAAAATCAATGTTTTAAGTATTATTACTAAGTGCTACGTAATATACCTGGCCCAGGGCAATACCGCCATCGCCAGGCGGTACCTTACGTGGCAGCCTAACTATACCGCCGCATTCCTCAACCGCCGATTTTATACCTGCATATATGTAATCATTAACTGCCGCACCGCCTGATAGGTAGATCCTGAAGTTATTAACTTCCTGCGCGGCCATACACGCGATTTCTCCTAATGCCTTGCCAACACTGTACTGCACCGTATAGGCGATATCCCTCGTATTAAGCCCACTCATTAATGCCTCGTATGCCCACCTAAAGAGTTCCACGGAATCAACAATGTATGTACCCCCATCCTTACGTATTAAATCCTTAATCGATTCATCACCTATGTACGAACCACCCCTCGCATGCGCCTCGAGGACAATCGCCGGCTCGCCCTCATAGCTCCGGTAAGTGCTTAGCCTAAGTAATGCCGATACCGAATCTAGGAATCTACCTATGCTTGATGTCATTATTGAATTACGTAATTGATTAAGAACGACCTTAACCTCCAGCTCTCCGCCGGGTAATTTATCGATTAGCCCCAACTTGCCGAGGACATCGATGATCTCGTGGTTTTTGAGGAATTGCGATAAGTAGGAGATAACCATCCTGACAGGGTAAATAGACGCCAAATCACCGCCTGGCATCGGTACGTACCTGAGATGCCCAAACCTAGTGAATGTCTCGCCGTTAACGATGAGCACCTCACCGCCCCAGGCCATTCCATCTAAGCCATAGCCTACTCCATCGATCGTTATTGAAACAAACGGCTCAGTCTCACCCCAATCGGCGGCTGTGGCCAGCGCATGTGCATGATGGTGATAAACACTTACGTATTCTAATCCGTATTTTTCGGCCCATTTGTGGCATAGCCATGTCGATGCATACGACGGATTTGCATCGCACACCAATAATGCATCCTTAATACCGTAAACCCTCACAAACCAATTGAGTTCCCTATCTAAGTCTTCAAGGGCTTCGTACTCATCCAAATCACCTATGTACTGCGTAGGGATTACTTTATCCTCGACCGCGACCGCGCCGGCCATTTGAAGATCCGCACCAAACGCAACGACGGGCTTTCTCAATTTCCTAGAGATCCTAATCCACATGGGTGCGTAGCCCCTAGATCTTCTAAGTAGTACGGCGTAACCCCCTGTAAATCTAACGACACTATCATCAACCCTATGCACTATCTCTAGGTCGTGATCGAGAACGTAATCGACAACCCCCCTCAATTTATTCATTACGCAGTTAATATTAGTGCACATTGGGTGTCCATGAATATTACCGCTCGTCATTATTAAAAAGTGGTCCTTAACCTCGGTGAGTAGTAGGTAATGAAGCGCCGTGTATGGCAAGAAAACGCCCTCCTTGTCTAGGTTTGGGGATACGTATTTCGAGACAGGAGTACTCGGTTTCTTGGGTAGAAGAACAATGGGTCTTTGGGGTGATTTCAGTAATTTCCTGGATTCATCGTTTAGTTCGACGAGCTTCTCGGCAATATCTAGGTCGAGAACCATGACAGCGAACGGCTGTGTCGGTCTCTTCTTTCTACTTCTCAATTTAAGCACCACATCATCATCCGAGGCCAACGCGGCTATGTGATATCCGCCAACACCCTTAATGGCCACTATGTAGCCTTCATCTATAAGTTTGGCGGTATCCTGAATAATATCTCTCGTGTTTATAACCTCACCATCAATGCTTAATAGCCGAACCCTGGGGCCACAGTGTTTACAGGATATTCCCTGGTAATAATACCTCCTGATACCACCTACTTTAGGGTCCCAATATTCACGCTCGCAGTGTGGGCACATTTTAAAGGCGCTCCACGAGGTATTGTGCCTATCATATGGCAATGCCTTAATCACGGCAAAGCGGGGTCCGCAGAAGCTGCATGAGTTAAATAAGTACTTATACCTCCTCGGGTTGCTACTATCTAAGACCTCCCTAAGGCACTCATCACATATCGCTAAGTCAGGCGGTATCATGGAGATGGCGCTTCTTTCAGTTTTACTTTCAAGGATCTCAAAGCTTGTAAAACCAATCAGCTCCGCCTCCACCACTTCGCTTTCCTCAATATATATGGCACTTGGCCGCCTCGTAAGGAATTCGTTTATGAGCGATTCCACGGCATCTCTAGGACCCTCAACGTGTATCTCAACTTCACCGCCACCTAGGTTTCTAACGTAGCCCTTAACACCGTATTTGTCAGCTAACAGTTTAACGTATGGTCTAAAGCCAACCCCCTGTACTATACCCACAACCCTTATCTTCCTGGCTACATAGTCCGCGCTTACCATATTTCCTTAACAACCTTAACTTCGCCCTCCCTCGCCCTCCTAGCTATTTCAAATATCTTATTAAACTCCTCCTCAACCTCCCTAACAGCCTTCTCAGGATCGTCACCAGCCATAAGCGCCAACTCCCTAGCCAACTCCTTCTTCTCCTCGATGAATTGATTTATAGCCTCAAGGTCTAGCTTCGTTATTATCACGCCCGCATGCACCATGACCAGGTCGCCCTTATTTATTCTCTCGTTAGCTATGCCGATAACCACCGGCCTGGGTATACCGTCGCCTATATCCACGTAGGCCAGGGAGTTCTTTTCATCTATGTCGAGGACCACGGCAGGTACGGCCCAACACATGTCACATCACCAGGCCTAGGTCTTTGGCTATCTCCATCGATAAACCACCCCCACCAAACCTAGCCCAAACGGCGCAGGCGCCCTCCAGGGAGACCATGCAGGGCCCAACTGGGTGATCCGGCGTGCACTCCCTCATGAATAGTGGGCAATCCGTTGGCTTAGCCTTCCCTAGGGTGACCTCGGCGCACTTACAACCAGGCGGTAAGTCGTACCTCCACTCCTCAGGCGTTAAGTCCTTTATACCGAAGTACTCGAAGGCATCGAATTTACTAAACATGGGCCTAAGGGCTAGGCCACTCTTAGGTATATAACCAATACCCCTCCATGCTGAGTCCACGGTCTCGAACACTGTCCTAATCGAGGATTGAGCCTTCACATCACCCTCCCACTTCACAGCCCTTGTGTACTCAATAACCACCTTAATATCATTCCTAGCCAACTGCCTAAGGATCTCCGCTATCGCCATCAAGACATCGTTAGGTTCAAAACCAGCCACAACAACCGGTATACCGTAGTTCTCAACAATCGGCGTCCAAGCCTTGCCACCTATTATTGTCGAGACATGGCCGGGCGCTATGACGCCCATGACTGGGTAATCATTGGGTTTCTCCCTGAGTATGTCGAGTGAATAGAAGGCGGCAGGTGGCGTTAGTTTTACCAGGCTCATTAACTTGAGGTTGCTCGGCAATAGGTTCTTTAACACGGCCTCCGCGTAACCGGGCGCAACAGTTTCAAAGCCTATTCCCACGAACAGGGAATCCCTACCATGCTTCCCAGCGTCAATGGCTGCATGAACTATGCTATGCACAATCCTAACATCAGCACCCAATGCCTTGGCCTCCGCAAGGCTCTTGGCACCATTCACGGGCTTAAGAGCCGGTAGCCTAAACACATCGCCGTACGTATACACAACCACGCCCTCCAGCGCTAACTTAATAGCCTGCTCTATGTAGTATGACGGGGTGACGCACACAGGACAGCCAGGTCCTGCCACAAGCTCCACGTTGTTGGGTACTAGGGATCTAATGCCGAAATGCACTATAGTCCACTCATGGGTGCCGCAGAAGTCCATTATCTTAAACACGTAATCCTCACCATAGCTCCGCCTTAGTATCTCGGAGAACTTGAATATGTACTCCCTCAACCTCCTGGTTATGGCAATGTTCCTCCTGAAGATTAACTCAGCCACATTAATCCTATCCTTAATCACGGGGCACTTCCAACAATCAATGCTCGGTTGAGGGAGACAGACACCGTTTAGGCATGCTTGATTATTAATTAATTGATTAACCACATAATGCCTGCACGAACCGTGTTAAAATACCCTGTTATCTAAATAATGATAATAAATGCGATTTTACAGATTTTAATACCGATTACTTCGACTCACCCTCCTTCACGACGCCCTCCCTTTTTAACTGCTCATACCACCTGGGGTGCTCCTCCTTAACTATATCAAGCGGTATCATACCGCTGTGGAACACCTCCCTGTATGGGAATATCCTCGGGTTGAAGTGCGTGTAAGTTAGGTGGACAAGCAGTAGGAATGTAACTGCCAGCACGGCCTCTTTAGTATGCATTACAAAGG
>JAKMAE010000046.1 GCA_022014875.1 Vulcanisaeta sp.
TGAACGCCACGAACTACTACGAAAACCCAACAACATACACATGCAAGTACGGCAAGGTCGCACGGATTGGTTGATGCGTAGCAGTGTTCCCCATGAACGCCAAGTCCCTCCTCTGGTTCTACGTTGGTTTTGTGCTCGTGAGTTTTGCTTCATCCCTCTGGCTCCTACTGAGTTCTGTATTGACGGTAACACCAATATCCCTCCCGTATTGGTTGCTTTACACTCCTGGTAATATCGTTGTTGCCGGGGTCGTTGTTGCTGCTTTGATGCTTGCTTTGTATGCATACCTCGGTGTTGTTTTGGTTTTGAGTAAATTGAGTAGGGGCTTTGTACCGATAACAATGGTATTCGCATTCGTCATTGGTTCAGCCCTACTACTGGCTAGGTTAGCAATACCAGCACTGATCATTTTAGTCATAGCGTATGTAATGCTCATCGGCACATACGCAGTGCTGATTAGCGTGGCAACAACGAGGGCATCAAAGGCACTGTGGGGTGTTGCCACAATAATCTTAACATTAATACCGCCAATACTCATTGGTGGTGGGCCGGCAGTCATTTATTACGTGAAATACATGGCAATAACAGAGCAGGCAACAGCAATAATCGCATCAGCAATAGAGACATGGAAACTGGGTGTTGGGGGTGGTTAGGGTAGAGACTGTGGTTGTTGGGCCGCTTAGTACTAACGCGTACGTGATATGTAATAATGATAGTTGCGTAGTGGTTGATCCTGGCGATGAGGCTTGGAAAATAATGAGGGTGCTGAGGGGTAGGAGGGTTCTAGCCGTAATAGCGACCCACCTACACTTCGACCATGTTGGTGCGGTTAGGGACATTGTGGAGCTAACGGGTGCGCCGTTCATGGTTCATAGGCTTGATTGGGAGTTGAGGGACAAATACGCCGAATTAGCAATGTCCTGGGGCTTTAAGGCGCCGGCTTTGCCCGAGCCAACATTCGTAGATGAGGGATTCACGGCACCATTGGGCTTAAGGATCATGCACACGCCGGGGCACTCGCCTGGTTCAATATCGATCATTGGCGATGGCTTCGTATTAACAGGTGATACCTTGTTCTCAGGCAGTGTGGGTAGGACAGACCTGCCTGGCGGAGATGATGAGGCATTGATAGCGTCCATATGTAGGCTGTATAGGGAGTTGCCGAGGGATTTCGTTGTCTATCCAGGGCATGGCCCACCAACAACGATTGGCGAGGAGGCCGAGAACAACCCAGTAGTGCCCCAGGACCTCTGTTATTAATAAGTTAATGCGTCCTCAGGCGCTCTTCGGTAAACTACTCATGCTACTCTCCATAAGCCTAGCCATTATCTTTGATGTTAATTCATACGTAATGCTTATGTTCGTGTTGAGCACCTTGAGTTGCGAAATTATGAAGTCAAGCTTCTCATCTATGCTCCTAAGCCTATCATTCAGGCTCTTGAATCCCTCATTTAAGTCCTTATGCATTTCGGTGGTTTCCTTGTATGACTCAATAATATACTTATACATATCAATAATGTACTTATGTATATCAACAATGTATTTATACATATTCCTCATATCGCTCACCATTGCGTAAAGCAGTAGTAACTGTGCATCCTCTCTAGAGATTTCCTTATTCCTCAGTAGTGTGGGTAGTTGGGTTAGTACGTAATCCGTACCCTTACTAACGAGCGTCATAATCAACTCCGTAATGTCCATATGGCTTATGCCCACTTCGGGATTAATAAGTCTTGCGTTGTTAGGAATGCCTATTAGGGCTTTTAGTGCCGTGGTGTGCCGTGGGTAGGTTACGCGGTTACCTGGCGATGCTTGGTGTACTCATTGCCTGGGGGTCATCATACTCCCTGACCAAGATAGCCCTGGCCTACATGTCGCCATTCGTGCTCACACTGTTCAGGTTTTTAATTGGCGCGCTCGTGCTCTCCATAATCGGTGGCGGAATCGCCAGTGGTTGGAAGCCCCTAATTAATGCCCTACTTAACGGTGCACTCTTTGTGGTGCTTTTGAACTTAGCCATTGAGTATAGCGTGAACCCGGCCCTCGTCTCCGTCCTTGTATACACGCAGCCAATATTCGTCATATTACTCGCCGTCGCCTTGTATAATGAAAAACCCACCATACTGCAGGTTGTGGGTATTGTAACGGCCTTCGCGGGCCTGTTAATCACGGTTGGGGTCTACAGTTTCGACATTGGCGATGCCGTAGCCATACTCGGCGGTTTCGTATGGGCGCTCGGGACGCATTACTACAGGAGGAATCTTGCCCAGGAGGACCTAGTTAGGTTGAACGCGGCCTTAAGCCTGTACTCGGCCGTGATTGCCCTGCCAACCCTAGCCCTAAACCCATACCTCCAGCCCTCATTAACGGCCTTTGCCTGGGGCGTCACCGTGGCCCTCGTTGCCCAGGTAGCCGGTTTCCTACTGTGGTTCCTTGGTGTTAGGGACTTGGGCCCTGTGGTGGCGAGTTCCCTCTCCATTCTAGTCCCGGTATTCGCCTTCCTATTCGCGTACCTAATACTGGGTAAGGCACCCACGCCCATGGAGGTTATTGGCTCGGCCATAACATTGACGGGCGTACTACTTACACAACTGAAGCTTTAATCAACGATTAACCAACTGTTCTGCACCTCATCAACTCATCGATGACCTTAAGCGGGTTCATCTCGACAATCCTCTTCCTACTGTACCTAACGGGCCTACCCGTCCTTTTATCAATGCCCTCAAGCTCGACCCTAGCCCTCACGAGGCATGTACCGAGTGATTCCCAGGTTATCCTGGGGCCCCCGAGTGCCTTTATTACCTCGGTTATGTTCGGCGTACTGCCCGGCGGTATCAAGCCGCTCCTTTGGGCGACCTCGACGTGGTAATTATTGAAGCCCACCCTGACCCTGTAAAGTAGGTACTTGGCCGCATCCATACACGCATCCTTTAGTGGTATTACCCTGGCATCGAAGTAGAGGACCCTACCTAGCGATGTGCTTACGATTGCCGATGCGAGGCCCGCCATTGAACTAACAAGCTTGTACTCGCGCCCGTTGTAGGGCACGTAGTTTAGGAGGAATACGTCCAACTCGTCGCTAATGACCAATGCGTAATCACCGGCGAATACCCTCATTAACTCCCTAGCCGCATTGATTAGGGCCCTATGGACACGCTCATCCCTAGGCCAGGTAAAGCCCGTGAGGGCCTTGCCGAAACCGGCACCGTCGAGCCTAACAACGAGGGGTGGCTTAACGATTGACGTGACGACCCTCGAGTCGAAGTCCCTCTCCAACTCCACAGGGTTTAAAGTAAGTATTGCGCCCAGCACCTCGTCACTAGCGTCCCTACCCTCATTACGTAATGCCATATTCACGGCACTCGTGGTAATAACCAGGAGGAAGTTAATTAATTAAATCGCCGCGGCGGCCGAGGTTGGTTTATAAGCACCGGCTGTACCTATGATAGCGGTGATGTAGAGGGGACGGACCTGATGGGTGAGGACAAGAGCCCTGCGCGCTGAGTGCCCCTATCGTGCCGGGCTAACCCTTCTTGGTTGATTGGTATGGCCATGATTTAGGGTAAGGATTAATAAGTTCGTAAATCCACATCATACAGGCCCTATGGAGCTGACAAAGCCCTGGATTGACGCGAGGAAGTACCAGGAGGATAGGTTTAGGGAAGCCATGTATGAGGCAGAGCTTGCCGAGAGGTTCCTAAATAATGGTTTACTCAGGAATGCCGCAGGTAAGGCGTATCAAGCCCTGAAGTCCTACGTTGCCGGTTTAGCTGTAGATTACAGGGACCTACTCTCCAGGTATTTTCCAGGTAAGAGGAGGGTTTCGCAGTCCAAGGTTGTCGAGAGGGTTGATTGGATCATAGCGGTAATGCCTCCGAGCAGGTTGAGGGAGGTGGTCTCAATCATCGGTGATAGGGACCTCAGGCTAGCTACCGAGATAGCCCTGAACCTACATCAATTTCAGTACAATGGGTTTGATAGGGATTCGGAGGTGTCTCCTTATTCCAGGGAGGAATTCGTCAGGAGGGATATAGAGTTCATCATTAATTTCATAAGGAGTAGACTGGGACGTACCACGTGATTTCGGCCCTAAATATTTATTTTCGTTATTGCGCCGAGGACGGCCTTACCGACCTTCTCCACGATCGGTGACAGTTCCTCCGCGGTTAGGAACCTGCCCTCCCTACCCTCGGTCAAGTTATTACTGACTATGAGTACGGCCCCGGTCTTTACGCCCCTGAGCAGGCCTAGTAGGAACAGTATTGCGGTCTCCATCTCCACACCAAGTATGCCCCTTGGGCCCATCACGTTTACCAAGTCCTCCTCGGCATAGAATGCATCGCTGCTGTAGACAGGGCCCACCCAAACCCTAAGCCCAGCACCCCTGAGGCTCTGTACGAGTGCTGTCAATACCTCGTAATCGGGTACGGCTGGGTAATTCACAATCGAGCCCAGGTACTGCGTGTATATACCCCCCACGTTATACGCCGACCCAGTGGGTACTATAACATCGCCAATACCCACCTCCCTCCTCAATGCGCCGACGGTGCCCAACCTAACGATTAGCCTGGCCCCAAGGCTTATCAATTCCTCAATGACTATGGCCGCGGACGGCGCGCCAATCCCGTGAGTCGCCACGCTAACCCTGACGCCTCCGTACGTACCCGTGTACGTCAGGAACCCCCTATTCTCATTGACTAACCTAGCGTCGGTTAACAACCCAGAGAGCTGCCTGGCGCGGGCTGGGTCGCCGACTATCACAACCCTCTCCGCAACATCGCCCCTATTGACCCTTAAATGGATAGGCACCCGCATCACCTTAGCATGTCCATGACGGGTGTTGACCCGAAGTCCTCAAGGTCGGCCTCGACCTCACTACCTGGATACGGTATTAACCTAAGGCCTACGGACCTACGCTTTACACTAACTATGGCATGTAGATCACGTATTAAGTAATGCACCAACCCAAGTTGGTCAGCCCTTATTGGCACCATGTCGACCCCAGCCACGCACATGGCCGCGTAACTAACGAGTTTGGAGAACGTGACGAGGCCCTCCCTAACCCTCTCCTTCAATAACTCATCCTCGGCCAATGGAAGCATGACCTCGTTAAAACCCGTGGTCTTGACACTACCCGAAGACTCCCAAATAGCCCTATTCAGGTCGTGGACCGCGCTTAACGTACCCGGCCCGCCGAACTGGATTCCATAGACCCTCTCGATTACCTGGACCACGGAGTGCCAACCCCATGGTGACAGCGACACGTCAATGCCAAGGTAATCAATGCCGAGGTTCTCGGCGATCCATTTACCAACATCCTCAGCCCTCCTGAACACCTCCCTCATCGCCCTGCCTAGGCCATCCCTACTGGTGGGTATGTCATCGGTATATAGGAGTGATATGGCTATGCCATGTTTATTACCCAGGTTTATGGAGTCTGGGTAGTAAGGAGTCAGTATTGGGTTGCCAATCAACGCAGCAATCCGCCTCGAGGCGCTCCAGCGACCCAGCTCGACCACTTTCCTAAGCGCATTAACAAATAGCGATGACGAGTAATCACTTAAATAATTGAAATCTCCGACCCAAATGCTCATGTAACTATTCGACTTAATGAATGCCGACACGAGCCTATCAACATCGACCCTAAAATCCAGCGGTATATTTAGTGATGAGTGTATGTAACCAAGCCCATTACTGACCTCGCCAACCAGCGCCGCTACCTCCTCGTAATTCCACGTGGGTTCGATAAATGGTAGCGTGACCCGCCAAGTCCTAACCTCAATACCGTAATTCTGACGCACAATACCTATCAACTCCCTAAGCCTGGTAAGCTCGCTCCTTAACTCATCCCTATTGATCCTGCCCCCCTCCACTGGGTAGAACAGGGTTACTGCCCTAATGATCATGACGATTATTTAACCACGCATGAATAATTAAGCATTGTGTTGATTAGTAATAATACGTTAGGTAATGCACGTGCTCATTTATGAAGAAGCCCCTGGAATACGCCTGGCAAACACTCCTCAATGGGCATTGCTCGCACCTCGGCTTATCCACAATGCAGGTGGTCCTGCCGAGCCTCCATAGGAAATCATCCAACGCTATTGGGTCCAACTTACCAACCCTCACAACCGCATCCCAGGCATCCCTAACGAGCAGCCTCAACCTAATGTCTAAATCCCTATCCACGTGCACGCCCTGCCTAATTAATTCGACGACCCAGTCCTCAAGCCTGACGATGCCGAGCCTATAGGCAATCCTCGTCAAGTGATTATCAATGGGCAACTTAATATCGCCCTGCCTGATCTTCAATAAACCGCGCGCCACTAGGAACTTCATGAGCAGGTACGCCTTCTTCCTAACCGGGTCCTCGTAGGCGATCATTATGGATAATCGATTAAGTAATTCATCCGCATCATTAACGTCGAAGAGCCTGAGCGTTGTGCCGTAGTGCCTAACAACCTTTGCACCGACATCCCTCAGCAGATAGGCCCTGACGCCGTAATCCCACACGGGGCCGTAATCACCCACCAACCAATCCCTGACTGTCAGGGGATCAAGCATGCTTAGCCTAATTGGGCTGAAGAATGACTTATCCCTGTTGAATACCTCCATACCCAATCTCCACAGTAGGTCGGACCCCGTGAAAACCTCGCCATTGATTTTCCTACTGAAGACGTAATTACCTAGGTGCGTCCTGTGGTCTATCGCGACCATGGCGAGGAAGTAGTTATACACGGACTCGGTATCGGCATCCCTAGGTGGGAAGAACCTGGTATCAAAGACATCCGCCCTACTAAGGCTCAGTGTGCTTAATACCTTCGCTACAGAGACTATCCTATCTATGTTCAGGGACGCAGGTACTCTAGACATTATTAGTAACTATAGTGCTACAATAAATTTAGGATTTTGGAGATCATCAGTAGTACTTGCGGAAGCCGAGCTGTGGCGCA
Source organism: Vulcanisaeta sp. (assembly GCA_022014875.1). Classification (GTDB taxonomy): domain Archaea; phylum Thermoproteota; class Thermoprotei; order Thermoproteales; family Thermocladiaceae; genus Vulcanisaeta. The sequence goes on from JAKMAE010000046.1 coordinate 6,954, forward strand.
ACCTCGCGGAAGCACCTCCTGCATAGATATAACCCGTACTTCCTAATGACAGCCTCATGAGTACCACACCTCTGGCACCTAATCACTGCCCTACCAAACTTCCTCTCCTTCGGTGGCTTTATCTTCGCCATCCGCGGTAACCATGATTGGGTAATTTAAAAACATAACTATCCGCGGCTATGAGTAAATACCTAAAAATACGTCCTTGAGCCTTATGCGTGGGTGGGGTCGTATTAAGTACGGTAGAGTTACCGGAAAATGCGCGTGAGGTCCTGAGGCGGTTGGGTGCGGAGTTGTATGAGTTGCCCAGGTTGGGTGAGGGTGGTCTATTGAATATACTGCCTAGGGTTGAGGTCCTGATGTGCTGGTGCAGTGGCGATTTCGACCTCGCCAGGTGGGTCAACTCAATGCCTAATCTCCGGGTGATACAGACATTCTCCGCAGGGGTTGATCACTTACCCTTCCAGGCCATACCGAGCAATGTTAGGATATACAGCAACGCAGGGGCCTACTCAGAGCCTGTGGCTGAGCATGCCTGGGCATTAATACTGGCCTTAGCGAAGGGCCTCCACAGGCCAACCCTCGCCGCCAGGGATTACCTGAGTAATGAATTCACAAGCCCCAGGAGGATCATCGGCTCCACACTGCTCGTACTGGGCACCGGCGGTATTGGTCGCGAGATAGCCAGGATTGGTAAGGAGGGTTTCCGTACATACAACATAGGCGTTAATAGGAGTGGTAGGCAGGTCGAGTACTTCGACGAGGTTTACCGCACTGATGAGTTGAGGGTGGTCATCCCAAGGGCTGACATAATAGCCATAGCCCTGCCCCTAAATAAATACACGAGGAACCTAATAGGGGCTGAGGAGCTAAGGCTTGCAAAGCGCGGCGCAATAATAGTGAATGTTGGGCGTGGTGATGTGGTTAGGGAGGAGGATTTGTACGAAGTCCTTAAGGAGAGGCCTGACATTAGGTTCGGCACTGATGTGTGGTGGGTTCACGATGGGCGTGAGGAGATCCCGCCAAGGACCCCATTAACCACACTGCCCAACTTCCTAGGCACGCCACACATAGCCGGCGGAGCCCAGAGGGATGTTGCTGAACGGGCAATTATGAGGGCTGTGGAGAACGTGGCCAGGTACCTGAGGGGTGAGAGCCCGCTTAACGAGGTTGATAGGAGCGATTACGTGTAATCACTCCTCACCCCACCCGTAATCTCCATAACCAACAACAACGCCTAGGTAATCATAGAGGAACCCCCTTCTAACCGCCTCCTCGTAAATGCGCCAAATCCTCCTATCAGAGACTAGGCCTACGTAGAAGCCCTCCCTCTCCAGCTCAGCCCTTACCTTGTCGGGGAAGTCCAGGGGCTTTATGAATGGCTCCCTCGAGAATAGTTTAACCATGGCGTTTAGAATATCGCCATTGTGCGGGTACGGCTTCTTCCCACGCCTCCTCCTTCTCGGCATTGACTAGGCACTTACCCCGGGCTACTTTAATTACTATCCTGCTCGTAATTACTGAGTAGGAATGCCCTGGCAACCTCCTTACCGAGGTATAACGCGTGGGCGTAGGTTGTGAAGTAGTTGCTGTTCTTAAAGTACTCGTAGGCCTCATTAAGTGACTTAAAGGTGAGCCTCCTGTGTAGGTCGTGAGTCATTGGCAGCCTGTGTTCAATAATTACGCCATCACCCTCACGCCTAATCACGAAACTACCCCTCGGGTCCTCAACGAACTCCCTAAACACTGAGGCGTTCCTCCTAACGAACTCCTCAGCCCTCCTCAAGTCATCGCCCCGTATCCAGGCCGTGAATGGTAAGATACCCACGTAGCCAACGCTGTACCAGGCATTGAATTCCCTGTTCAACTCGTCAACAACGTACTTAGCCAGGGACCACCACCTATACACGTTCCTGCACCAATCATTCAACACGTCCACGGACCTCAAATAAACAAATTGGTTGTAGTAATCACCGCTAAGGATGCCCTGGACCACGTAATCGCCCTCAATAACCACGGCGTTCAGTGAGTATGGGTTGCCCCTTAACTCATTGATTATTTTATCACCAATGGCCCTATTAACGTCACTGAATGCGCGTAGGCCGTTCTCGTTCAACCTCCTAAATGGGTGAGGCCTACCTATGGAGTCAATGACCACAAGAGGCATTAGGAACTCCCTAATGCTTGCCCCGTCACCAACCACCTTGTCAAAGCCGTAGTTAAGCACCAAATCCACAACCCTGACCCATGACCTATACGTGTCACGTTCGTAAATAAACGCCCCGGCCAGTGGAAACGGCCAATTATTAACCTCCCCCTCAACGACCTCTACGTAAATGGCCGGCCTCTTCGGTGGTGATGGATTGTAATTACTACGTAAAGCTTCGATGACTTCGCCGAACCTGCCGGATCTATAGGCCTCCCTAAGGTCGAGGAGCCTTATGCTCGATCTAAGCATGTCGAGGACCTCGCGGCTTATTAATGGCCTAGGTAGGTAACCATCCCTAAAGAACCTGACGACGAGGTCCCCAACACCGTTTACATCGGCCCCGACCATGATTAGGGTGTCTATCCTATTCATGCGGGCTAGCGTACTTAGCATGTAGTTAATGCCGATGGCTGTGTATAGGTTACCAATCACGCCGACCATGCTCAGGGCATCGCCCAGTACTTTCTTAACCTGCTCAACACTGCTCCATAGCGTTACTACGGCAATGTTGGACTCCTCATTAATAACCTCATACCTCAACCTCACAGGGTCAAGCCATTACGCTGTTATTTAACCCCTTCAGATCGATTTAGGGTATTGGCACGAACATGGGTATCATCAATAAT
>JAKMAE010000004.1 GCA_022014875.1 Vulcanisaeta sp.
GGCAGGCTGAGTAGCAGAGACCGCACTCTATGCAGTAGGCGAAGTTCAGGTACTTCTCCAACTCAGCAGCTGTCTGACCAAATTCAACGTCTTGCTCAAATATTTCCTTCTCGTCACGTACGATGTATGGCTTAATCTCCTTCAGCCTCATGAGCATTGGTTCATTATCGACAACGAGGTCCCTAATGACCCTGTAATTCCACATAGGCTCAACCGTTATGTAATCCGTCCCTAATTCCTCCACAAGCGTTTGACAGGCCAGTCTTGGTTTGCCATTTATAACCATGCCGCAGGAGCCGCATATGGCCATGCGGCAGCTGTACCTAAAGACAAGCGTTGGGTCCTGCTCCTCCTTAATCCTTATTAATAAGTCGAGCACTGTGACCTTCCTACTCTTCACATCAACCTTATACTCCTGCCACCAACTAGTCTTCCCATCGAACCTCCTAACCTTAACAGTTATTGTGGGCATAACGAACACCTTAGTACTTCCTCTCCTCGGGCTTCCACCTCGTTATCCTCACAGGTACATAGGTTAATTGAATCTCGCCACCGTATAGGTAAGCCACCGTATGCTTAAGCCAATTCACGTCATCCCTCTTGGGATAATCAAGCCTGTAATGGGCACCCCTCGACTCCGTTCTCGCATACGCGCCGAGACCAACCACGAGGGCTAGTTCAACCATACCATCAACCTCTAGGGCATCCTTGAGGTTTTGATTATACACCCTGTTTGAATCATCAATCCTCATGGACCCGGCCCTCTCAAGCAACCTATGCAGCTTTGATAACCCCTCAGACATCTTGGAGGCCTCCCTGAATGGCCCAAAGTGCTCCTCCATTATGTCATTAAGCTCACGCTTTATATCATACGGCGTACTTGCATTAACCTCCTTATGTATTAATTTATCAAACACCCTCGACTCCTCCCTCTTAGCTACGTCAATTATTGAACCTTCCACAGACACCTCGGGCTTCTCCATCGCGTATTTAGCAGCCTCCTCGCCTGTTATATGCCCCCACACCAGGCACTCGGTGAGTGAGTTTGAGCCTAGCCTATTGGCGCCGTGAACCGAGATAGAGGCAGCCTCACCAGCAGCCCAAAGCCCCCTTATCCAGGTCCCATCCGCCCTGAGAACACGTCCATTTATATCTGCGTGGACACCCCCCATGGTGTAGTGAACAGCGGGTCTCACGGGTATTAAATCACTCAATGGGTCTAGCCCAGCGTACTTATGGGCAAGTTCCCTAATGAAGGGCAATTTCCTATTAATTACGTCCTCGCTCAGGTGCCTTAGGTCTAGTCCTACGTAGCACATTCCGCTTTCCTCATGGATGAAGCCCCTCCCCTCCCTGCACTCTATTAATATTGCCCTTGATACTATGTCCCTTGGTGCTAGCTCCATCTTTTGCGGTGCGTAGTTCTTCATGAACCTCTCACCGAGCTTATTCACGAGGTAAGCACCCTCACCCCTGGCAGCCTCACTAATCAAAATACCACTGGGAACAAGGGCAGTAGGGTGCCACTGAACAAACTCCATATCCTTAACACCAGCGCCCGCGCGCATTGCGAACGTTATTAATTCACCGGTGGTTGAGTGAGCCGTTGTTGTGAATCTATAGAGCCTGCCGGCGCCGCCTGCGGCTATTATCCCCGCCTTTGCGAGGAATAACTTGAACTCCCCAGTCTTGAGGTCTATCGCGGTTACGCCCTTAAATTCGTCGTTTTCAACTATGATTTTCGTCACGAAATGCTCATGGTATATGTCGACATTGTCGAACCTAAATACGTTTTGGTAAAGCGTGGACATGATGAAGAAGCCCGTTTTATCCTGGGCAAACGCCGTCCTAGGAATAGACATCCCACCAAAGGGCCTTTGGAAGATTCGACCCTTCTCATCCCTAGACCAGGGGACGCCCAACCTCTCGAGGAATCTAACTTCCTGTGGCGCCATCTGCACCATCAACTCCACAGCGTCTTGATCCGCCAGGAAATCGCTGCCTTTAACCGTATCGTAAGCATGCAAATCAATACTATCGCCAGTCTCCTTAGGGTAAAGGACGGCACTTGCACCACCCTCGGCACTTACCGAGTGGCTTCTCATGGCTTGCACCTTCGATAATACGGCAATGCGAGCCCTACCCCGCGACACATAAGCCGCCTGAAGGGCCGCCCTAAGGCCTGCAAGCCCAGAACCCAGTATTACTATATCATACTTAAGTACCTCAACCATGACAGGAAACATTGTCCATGAGCGATTTATATTTTCTTCCCTCCGCAAGTTAAATGGGGATAAGCATTTTAATGCCCTGCCAAGCCCATTTCTGCAATGTCCATAATAAATGAGGAGGAGCTTGAGGGTAAGATTAGGGAATTGAGCAATGAGGCCCTTAGGATTAGGGAATTGATTGAGACAAAGGTGAGGGAGAGGGATGAGTTACGTAATGAATTAAGTAGGGTTAGGGAGGAGCTCAGCGCCGTAATTAATCAACTTAATAGTAAAAGGGGTGAGCTGGGTAAGGTTAGGGAGGAGTTGAATAAGTTAAGGAAGAGCAGGGATGAGGTAGTGAACACACTTAGGCAGCTCAGGGATAGGAGGAGGGAGCTTCTTCAGAGGATTAGGGAATTGGTTGAGAAGGTCAGGAAATATAGGGAGTTGCTGAAAATGGTGAACGACCTGGTTGGCGGCAAGCCCGTGGATAAGAATAAACTAAGGGAGTTAATTGAAAAGTTGGAGTTCGAGCACGAAATATCGCCAACAGATCCCGAGAGGGAGTGGGAGTTCTTCAGGATGATTCAGCAATTAGAGAAGGAGCTAGGTGCGGCGGAGCTCATCGAGAAGATTAAGGGGTTCATCGATAGGAATTCCCAGGAAATCGAGAGACTGCGTAACGAGAGGGTTGAGTTGGGGCAGAGGATGCGTGAGCTTTACGTAAACTCGCTCATGAATATCAAAACCCAGATACAGGAGCTTAAGAAGAGGAGGGATGCGATCGTTAACGAAATAATTCAACTGAAGAGTAAGAGGGACTCTCTAAAGGCTAAACGTGACGAGTTAAAGGCACAGATACTAAAGAAATCTGCCGAGATTAAGGAGTTAAGGACTAAGTTAAGGGATTTGAACGATGAAATAAACAAATACCAATTATTATTGACCGCGGCTAGGAAATCAAGGGCGTTAGTGGCCAAGAAACAGGAAGAGGAGAGACTTAGGGAGGAGGCTAAAAGAAGGGCTGAGGAAAGTCTCCAAAGACTATTGAGGGGTGAGCGAGTATCGCTGGATGAACTGCTGGGCCTGAGTTTTGAGGGTTCCGAAAAGTAGGCGAATACGGATAAGTTACTTCCCTAAATTATTTAAGCAAGGCAGAGAAGTGCGCGAAAAAAGGAGTGGTATGTCAAGACCCGTGAGGCGCCTCATTGTGCTATACGTAGATAGGGATAACGACGTAGGTGAGAGACTCGGCGTCCCTACCCCAATCATAGGTAGGAACAACATACTCAAGGTAGCCACTGAGTACATACTTAGGTATCCGGACGATTCCGACGCTAATGCCATGTTCGGTGCAATACAGATCTACGACTCCCTAACGTCAACCCTCGGCCCTGATAACGTCGAGATAGCGATGGTTACCGGGGCAAGCTCTGAGGATATCGCGGCGGATATGAAGATACTTAATGAGGTTGACAAGGTATTGCAGGTATTTGATGCGGATGGTTTTGTGGTTGTTTCGGACGGCCCATCGGACGAGGTTGTCGTTCCACTGCTGCAGTCGAGGAGGCCTGTTGTGTCTATAAGGAGGATTGTTGTTAAACAAACAAGGGGCTTTGAGGAGTTTGCCGTACTGGCTAGGTACTACCTTGGTAAATTATTTGGGGAGCCTAGGTACAGGAGGTACGTGCTTGGCCTACCCGGCGCGCTTTTATTAATATACGGCGCGTTTTACGGCGTGTGGCCCTACATACCGGTGTTTATAAGGACCATGATAGTGACCAGCATATTACTACTCCTAGGAGTAGCTTTCACGCTCTACGGCTTCAATCTTCACGAATCATTACTCAGGTTTATTAGAATGTACGAAATCACCTTCTTCATCTCTGCGCTGTCCATATTCTTTGATATAATCTACGTCCTATCCACGTACTACATACTGCACCAGGAAATACCGCTTTGGGGGGCCTTGAACATCTTCGATCTATTGGGTATGGTCATTGCCGTAATACTCACGGTCAACGTTGTCGAGGTATACGTAAAGTATAGGGTTAGGCCGCTTGGTAGGATTGCTGCTGATGTCTTACTATCCTCATTCTTCATACTCGTCGCAGGTAACCTGGCTGGTTACATGCTTGGTAAAGTCAGCGTGTATTACCTGCTTTACGTGTTAATTACGTACACCGTGGTAGGGTTAATAACACTATTCATACTCGGATTAGTGAGGCATAGGTATGGTGAAGCTAAGGGTAGAGGTAAGCCAGGACCTAAAGGCCCTGGCGTATCACGAACTCGAGGCCCTGGTTGAGCTGGGCGGTGGCAACCTGGAACTTATCGATGATACCCACGACTTAATAGTCAATTACGACGGTGATGTTAATCGCCTAAGGAGCCTTCTATGTAGGGCGGCGCTGATTAAGCGTGTGTGGGTTGTCGAGCAGGGTAATGAACATAAACTACTTGAGCTTGATAGATCGAGATACAGAGCCCTAAGGAGAGGTATAGAGAGTGGTTCCTTAACCATTGACCTACGCATAGCGAGACTTTTGGTAAACCTTGCAAGGGTTAAGGAGGGCTCCACGTTCCTGGACCCATTCGTGGGTAGCGGGACCATCGCACACGAAGCCCTAATGCTTGGGGCCCACGTAATAGGTATTGATATTAATTATAAACTACTTCACTCAATGCGTGATGGGTACATCGATTCGGTAAATTCAGATTCTACATTGAGTCCCATTAGGGATGGGGCGGTAGATTCGATAGCCACGGACCCACCTTACAATAGGTTATCAATAATTGACAGGGACCTTGAGATGCTTTATAGGGAGTTTGCCAACGAGGCATATAGGGTATTAAGGGTTGGCGGTTACGTAGCCTTCTCGCACCCAACCTACGTCAACGCGCTCGACTTGTTCCTAAACCTGGGATTTGAGCTTGTTGGCAGCGGTCTGCAGTATGTTCACGGGGGCTTATCAAGGCTGATATACGTATTTAAGAAGCCAGGCTGAGGAATTAAATACCTAGTAATGCGCGTAGGTTCTTAGCTGAAGCTACTGGGTCCTTTGCCTGCGTTATTGCCCTACCAATAATCACAATGTCTATATTCGTCCCCCTAAGCTTTGGCGCAACCTCCTCATTTATTCCCCCCGCTATTGCCACTTTTAATCCATACTCATTCTTAATCCTCACCGCTTCGTTTATCAACCCCTCAATTGTTAACCCCCTACTCCTCTGCACGTCAATGCCTAGATGTAGACCGACATAGTCAGGCTTCAACCCCTCACTAAGTAGCTCCTTAATCCTACTGCCCGGGTCCCTGATACCTATCATGTCAACCAACGCCTTACCACCAAGTCTCCTCGCCTCGTTCACGAACTCCCTTATTGTTTCAATAGCCGCAGCGCCAAGGACACTGATAATGTCTGCACCGGCCTCTATCGCGAGTCTCGCTTCGAGGGCGCCCACATCCATGGTCTTCATGTCCGCCATAATCTCGGCATTTGGACACGCAACCCTCAACGCACTGACGATATGTATCCCCGCAGCCTTTATCAACGGCGTACCAGCCTCCACAATATCCACAACACCGGCACTACACAGTTTACGCGCAATATCAATGGCTAGGGTGGGCTCTATCAAGTCAAGAGCCACCTGTAATTTCATTTATTCACCAACTCCTAAAGATTATCTTGACAGGGATCCCCATTTTCATCTCTACAAGGATTGGTACCTCAGCCTTATCACCGAGCTTCTTAACGAGTATGTCAAGCACATCCCTGACCTTCATCAGCGCCGACAACCTATCCGCCATCGCCCTCCTACTCTCATCAAGTGCCTCGTACTCATCGATGGGCCTTGGGTCAAATATTATCTTTAGGCCCGTTAGCTCAATGGCTGTGGAGAGAGGCAGTTGCTGGCCCTTACCTACTATTTCCTCAATCATCTGTATCAGCGCCATGTACTTATTGACCTTAACCTTAAGGCTACCCATCATATTTTCTATCTCCCTTATCCTCTTCTCCAAATCACTTATTTGGTTGTTGACGTAGTTAAGTAAGTCCTTAACTCCGTTAAAGATCATGACCTCCAGGTCTGGGGTAACTGACATACGTATTCCACAGCTTCACAGTGCTTTTTAAAAATATTGTTTATGAAAAATTGAGATAAACGAGATCAAGCCAGCCACCAGGGACGGGCATAGAGAAACTCCTCGACCACACCCCTCTCCCTCGGGTTGAGTATGTTTAAATCATCGAGTGATTTTATGATTATGTACTCGGCATGGTTTACGGAGTCCCTTAGATCTTTAAGTGATACTATACGTAGTAAGTGCTTAATTGCATCTACTGCGCTGGGTATTTTTCTATTCCTAATCACATACCACCGAGATCCCCTAATGAATGGGCCTACGACGTTGGGGTCATTCATGTATTTCCTAAGGAAGTTCTCGGCAGCCTCTGAATCGACATATGGACCCTCATGAAGCTCGAAAGGTGGTAGCTCAAGCTCCTCAAAGGCCAGCATTAACAATATTACATTTTCATCATCACTCCAACTCGATGATCGGACAACGACGAACCCCAGCTTCCTTAGGTTCCTTATGAGGGACACCATTAATCTCTTAACCTCACCCCAAACTATATCTGGCGACACATTTGCTGGGTATGGCATCCTCAATACGATGGATGGTAAAACCCTAGAGGGCCTATACTCAACTTCGCGCTTACCAACGAAGAAGTCAATACGCGGATTCCTAAGGAACTCCCTGGATGCGGCTATGGCTATAGCCAACGTCTCCCTACTAATCGACGCAGCCGCATTACGGTTTGGATCAACAGGGTCTATTATTATGACGGGAGACCTAAATTTACGTGCCGCATCCCTCTCGTTATACGTACCTGTCATGTCTATGAAGACACGTCTCGTAGACCACCTACTCATAGCCCTTATGGTGTCTATGAACGATCCGTAATGAATTATTAATAATTCACTAACGTAACCGCTGAAGCCCTGAACCTTGATCTCGGCCCCATATATACCCACCGCCTTAAAGAAGGCCTTCAATAACCTAACATCGGTGTTCCTCTGCCCAAGTCTCGACTTTACGAACTCCGTATGCAGCGGCGTTCTGTCGGCAGCCGTAAAAGGCTTCTCGCCCGGGCTTATGCGTATGCACGGCACCACGTCTACCTCAAAGCCATTAATCAACAGTTGTATGTAGGGGTGTTGCGCGTACTTGATCTTCCACTTTAAATTCCTCTTAATCGCCACATCCATCAAGTCATTAATAACATCGCCTTTCCTGACCTTGTCGACGTAATCCCTTGGGAGTATTATAAAAATGTCGATGTCCCTATCCCCAGGTAACCAGGTACCCTTAGCTATGGAGCCTTGTACCGTCACGTCAAAGTCTTGATAACCACGCTTCCTCAACTCATCCCTGAGCAGGTCAATTACGAAATTAACAGTATCATTTACCCTACCCTCCTCCTCGGCGCTCGGTGTTACAATACTTATGGCCTTTTTAATAACCTCGTCAATACTCATTGAGAGGATAGCCCCGGTACAGCCTATAAAACCACTTCCTAATTCCCCATGAGACTATCGAGTCTGGACTTTAATTTAATTAGTAAACCCCTGACCTCGTTCAGGAAGTCCTCGTCAATCACGAAACCGCGTAATTCATTCAACATGTCATCAACACCCATATCCATTGGGTTTAAGCCAAGACCGGCCAGGTAGGCTAATATTTCAAGCGCCGCGTCCTCCGTGAGACCTTCTTCCCTGGCAATATCCATCAACGCCTTACCTGCTATGTAAAGCTTAAGCGTATTTACGTCAGTATTTAATGAATGGGCTATCTTCTCATGATCACCACCGCGGAACTCCTTAATGAATTCCTCAAACCCACCATACCTCTCCCTGATCAGGTTGTCAAAATATCGATTCACGGCCTTGACATATTTAGAATAAATCCTAACAGCATCCTCTACCTCTTCGACACCGTCTAATGCGCCTCTAAATGACATAACCGCGCCCTCTATCGTTAACTCATCAACCAAGCCCCTACCTATTAGGTCTAAGAACTTATCGCCAGCCTTTTCATAATCCCTCCAGTCACCCCCCTCAATTGCCCTGCACAGTAGGTAAAAAGCCTCGCACAGGTCGCCCTTAAGTTTAACAACGCCCCAATAACCCTCACCACCAAGGCCCTTATTACCCAATGTATTCATGCACATCTCGTAATACTGCATTGCCCTAGATACATCACCGTGGATGAAGTAATAATTCGCGAGTATCTCTGTCGAATCCATCATGCTTAGCACCTCATTGGCCTTTGCCTCATCGATACCCACAGCTTCCCTAAAGTTTATAGCTGATGATACGTATAGTCTCGAGGCCTCCTCAACCAGTGCCTTCTCATCATCGTGCCTACCCTCCTCATGCAGCCTCACCGCACGGGCCCTGAGGTCCTCAGCCCTAGCAACCTTTGACATGGCCTCGATAAACCGTGCCCTGGCCCTATCGCCCAAGCCTTCGTATATGGCGGCGGCTGCGTTGAGCCTAGTTATTGCGCCTTCATAATCACCAACGGAGTAGAGCGCAATACCTATGGTCTCATTGATCCTCGCACCTAACTCGCCCCTAATGTTTATACTTATATTCTCATCGAGCGCCTTTACGGCCTGCCCCAGGTCCAACTCCATCATTATCTGAGCCAGCCTGGGGATCTCATCTAGACTCAATACCTTAAGCGCCTTAGTGACGCCATCCCTTATACTGTCGTAATCCAAATCCTTAATTACGGAGTAGTCATGAGTAATCAACAGGCATTGAGTATCATTGCAGGACGCAAGGTCCCTAAAGGCGCTGTTGATTATTAATTCTTTAGGTACAGAACCCCTAAGCGAGCCGATGAGTATTGACGCCACAGAGTTAGCAATGCACTCACGCTCCCAATGACATGCATCGGGAATGCTGGTCATAAAGATTAACTATATGGCGCAGATGTGTATTATTTAAATGCTTAGTTGCACAGGTGGATGGAGGGCACTGTGCAGCCATGCTCGGGCAGTAAAATTAATATTATTGAGGTACGTAAGGAGTTATATGGGTAATAACTATGATGTCATAATCCTCGCCGGCGGATTAGCGACTAGGTTAAGACCTCTCAGTTATTCACGCCCAAAACCACTATTGCCAATACTCGATAAGGAAATAATCGATTGGATTGTCGAGTCCATAATCAAGATACCGCTGAATAGGGTATTCATATCGATAAGGTACATGGGTGATTTAATAAAGAACCACATGGAAACCACGTGGTCAAGCCTTAGGGATAAGTTAGTGTTTGTGACCGAGGATAGGCCCCTGGGTGATGCTGGACCGATAGCGTTGATAAATGATAAGTATGAATTGACGGAAACCTTCCTGGTAGTCTACGGTGACGTATTTAGCGACATAAATTCGGAGGAGTTAATTAATTACCACAGGAAGACCGGCGGTATAGCAACAATAACGCTAACTAGGGTTGACGACGTCTCTAGGTACGGAGTCGCCCAATTAGATGAAAATAATAGGATTATAAACTTCATAGAAAAACCCAAGCAGTACGTCGGTTCCAACCTAGTCAATGCCGGCTTCTACGTATTTACTAAGGACGTCATTAAGTTAATACCGAGGAATCCAACAGGGCAGGTAAGGCTCGCCATCGACGTGATACCGAGGTTGATCAGGATTGGGGAGGTTTATGGATACATACACAATGGGCTTTGGTTTGATATAGGAACACCTGAGGATTACCTAAAGGCCAACTTTAAAGTTCTAGCCGAAAAATGCCTAGACACTAAATGTGTAAAAACTGATTTGCCACCAAGCACCGTGATTAAACCACCCATTTACATAGGCCCTGGCGTTACCGTAGGTGCCTATAGCGAAATTGGGCCCAACGTGATAATACACAGCAACGTAAAGGTTGGCAATGCCGTTAAGGTGATGAACTCGCTGATTTTTGAAAACTCCACACTATGCGATGGGGCCTACATATCGGGGAGTATAGTTGGGAGCCACGCCTATGTGGGTAAGTGGGTTAGGGTTGAGGATGGCGCCGTGCTTGGGGATGGCGTGTATATAAAGGATACGGTATACATAGCCAGGAATGTTAAGATTGGCCCGTACAGGGAAATCACGGATTCCCTTTATAAGGAGGGTGAAATAATCCCCTGAGGGTGATTAAAGTTTAAATATTAGCACCAAGGCGGTGATTCGAATGTCTCAGGAAATAAGGCAAATAGTGAGGATTGGGGATACAGACCTGGATGGGTATAAGCCCGTGGCTTACGCACTGACTAAGATAAGGGGGATTGGTATATCCACCGCATACGCCATTTGTAGGTACTTGGGCATAAATCCATCAATTAGACTAGGCCAGTTAGATGATGAAACCATTAGGAAGCTTGATTGGGCCGTCAGGAACCTGCACCAGTTCGCACCTGGCTGGTTCGTGAATAGACCGAAGGATCCAGAGACAGGCAAGAACCTGCACTTGATAGGCGCGGAATTAGTCCTTGCGGCTAAGAGGGACATTGACCTAATGAAGAAATTAAGGAGTTGGAGGGGTATTAGGCATAGCCTAGGCCTTAAGGTTAGGGGTCAGAGGACTAGGACAACCGGTAGGTTGGGAATGACCGTGGGCGTTACTAAGGGTAAGACCGCAGGGGCCGGTGGGGGTAAGTAATTCGTTCCAAATCCCATTCCTCCATCATCTCTAATTCTTCAATTTTTCTTTTTATTCATCTGAATGCATAAATTCCTGAATGTATTGTTCATTATTTGTTTACATATTGTAATTCGACTAGGCAACTTCTACACTTGAAGAGAAAGTAATTTAAAAGGATGATCATTATGAATAACGACCGTTATGAGCGTTGCGAAGCCATTACTTAAGCTGGAATTCAGGGTGTTAGGACCTAGCAATGAGGGGGAAGTCCTTGATCTATATAATTCACTAAGTAACGAAAGTATTTATTATAGGTTCAGGGGCTTCTTCAGGGACTTCGAGAGATACGTTAGGTCCGTATTCTCGGACCCACGCAACATAGTATATGGGGCGTACCTCGACGGTAAGCTCGTGGGTGTTTTGGAGGCCGTATTTCTAACAGATGGTTGTTATGAAATGGCCATCGTCGTTAGGGATGAATACCAGGGTAGGGGAATTGGCACGAGACTTGTCGCCTACGCAATCGCCGACCTAAAGAAGAGGGGGGTCAAAACACTGGTGGCGCACACAACCCCTGATAATTACAGGATATTGGCAATATCGAGAAAATTCAACGGGATAATAAAGTGTGCATATGGGGAGTGCACCGTAGTATTCAACCTCCAGGCTATACGTACTGACCAATTCTTACTTTTAAACTAAAATATTTTAGTTAACATACGTGGAACGCCTGATAATATTACTGACCGAGTCCTCGCTAGAGACAATACCAAAAGACCTACTGAATGACCCCGTGATTATAAGGGATGCAAAAAGGATGCGTAGGGAACCAAGGTACCTAATACTTGATCGAGCAAGGCACCACAGCGCAATGGCTAAGTTACGTGACGCCGAGAGGAGGGGTAGGCCCGATATTGTCCACGAGGCACTGTTGACGATACAGGACAGCCCACTTGCGCGTAGTGGGTTAGTTAAGACGTATATACACACAATAAATAATGTTGTTATTGACGTTGACCCTGAAATAAGGCCGCCACGTAATTACAATAATTTCATAGGCCTCATGAGTCAATTATTCGAGTTAGGCAGAGTGCCACCTACAGGTAAGCCCCTACTTAGGATAGTGAGTAATGATGTTAAGTACGTGCTTAACACCGAAAAGCCTGACCGCGTGGTTCTTCTCGATGATGTTAGGGGGAGGGAAACCACAATGATGGATCTCGTAAATTACCTAGTGAGTTTGAGAAAGCCCCTGGTAATGATCGGTGGTTTCCCTAGGGGTTCCTTCAGCGAGGCTACGTACTCGTTGGCAAATGACGTGGTTAAAGTAGGAAAGTACGTTATGAGTACATCCTCGATACTATGTAGGTTGTTGCATGCATTGGAAATGAGGCTTGGTATTTTCACTTAATAGTACGTGCCGTATTAAGGTATTTCTTGAATTACACTCTTTCACTAATTAATGTTTATTAATCTCATGTAGTTTAATTCAAGTGCTTGCTCATGTGCGGTATCATTGGTATTACGTCTATACGGGGCAACTTTAGGGAGCCCATTGGTAAGGTGATCAGGAGGTGTCTCGAGAGGTTGGAGTATAGGGGCTATGATTCTGTGGGTATAGCCGTGATTAGGGGTAATCGTATAGAGGTTAGGAAGGGTAAGGGTAAGATTGCCGAGGTAAGTGTTAGGTTGAATTTCGACTCAGTTGATGGAGAAACGGCGATTGGACACACTAGGTGGGCTACGCACGGTAAGCCAAGCGATGAAAACGCGCATCCGCACACGGACTGTACAGGTAACATAGCCGTTGTTCATAACGGCATAATTTCGAACTTTCTAGAGCTTAAGGAGGAGCTAATGAGGAAAGGACACGTATTTAGGAGTGAGACCGACACGGAAGTCGTGGCGCACTTGATAGAGGAGTACTTGAAAATGGGTTATAAACCGTTCGACGCCTTCAAAGCAGCTCTTTCGAGAATACAGGGCGCCTACGCGCTTGTGGTGGCCATAGCGCAGGAGCCAAACAGGCTCTATTTCGCCAGAAACACCTCGCCGTTAATAATCGGTATTGGTCACGGCGCGAACTTCGTCGCCAGCGACATACCGGCCTTCCTGGAGTTCACAAATACCGTAATCGTCCTTAGAGATGGGGAGTATGGCTATATCGAGCCAGGCAAGGTTTACGTTGAGAAGGACGGGGTACCCGTAAATATTGAGGAAAGGATTAGGCTCATAAGTTGGACCCCAGAAATGGCGAGTAAGGAGGGTTACCCACACTTCATGCTTAAGGAAATTCATGAACAACCCATAGCCATCGCATCAACATTGGCGGGCATTGATGAGAGAGAATTCAACGAGGTGGTAAACGCCATACTCAATTCCAGGAGGGTTTTCATATTAGGCGCGGGTACTTCCTATCACGCCGGCCTCGTCGGCGACTACCTATTCACATCAATGCTCGGACTCGACGTTCACACATTCATATCCTCGGAGTACAGGAAGTACCTAAACGCAGTCAATGATGGGGATATCGCAATAGCAATTAGCCAGTCTGGGGAAACAATTGATACATTAGTCGCCGTTAGAGCGCTCAAAGAGAGGGGTGTAAAAGTAGTGGCTATATCAAACGTGATAGATAGTGCCATACCTAGGGAATCGAACTACACAATATATACTAGGGCGGGCCCCGAGATAGGCGTTGCCGCGACTAAGACGTTCACAACGCAGCTCGTGGTTTTGACAGTACTGGCGCTTAAACTCGGCCTCGCCCTTGGCAAAATCACGAGTAATGAGTATAGGGGCATGATCGACCTCCTCAAGAAAACACCCGACCTCGTGCAAAGCGTTATGACAAACCTCGAAGGTAGGGTTAAGGCGTTGAGTATCTACATTAGCAAGAGGCAGAGCGCGTATTACCTGGGTAGGGGTATTGGTGTCCCATTGAGCATGGAGGGCGCGCTAAAGTTGAAGGAGGTTGCCTACATACATGCTGAGGCGTACCCAGCCGGTGAGAGTAAGCATGGCCCAATAGCGCTCGTTGAGGAGGGATACCCCGTGGTCTTCTCAATACTGGATGATGACAACGTTGATGCACTGCTGGGTAACGTAATGGAGATGAAGGCCAGGGACGCATACACGATAGGGCTTGTGCCGGAGAAGTACGTGGGGAAGTTTAGGGACTTGTTAAACGTAACCCTAGAAATGCCCAACATCGACTATAGGGTGGCCCCAATAGTGTACGTAGTCCCCATGCAACTACTTGCCTACTACACAGCTGTCGCTAGGGGTTACGACCCAGACAGACCAAGGAACTTGGCGAAGACCGTGACCGTGGAGTGACCACTATGAAGCGCCTAGGGGAGATCGTTGGTGTAGTGTTGGGGGGTGGTAAGGGCACGAACATGGAGCCGCTGACGCCGCACCTAGAAAAACCGCTTATTCAATTACTTGGGAAACCACTGATTTATTACCCCGTTAGTAACCTTGTACGTCTAGGGTTGAGGAGAATATACATAATTTCCCGTAACCCCCAGAGCATAGGTAGTGAGTTAGGGCGTTACTTCGAGAAGGTGTCCCTAGAGAGCATTGGACAGAGCGGTGATGACATGAACAGTGCGCTGAAAATGCTCAAGGAGGTCTCGGGCCGGGGGACCACGTTTATATCGTTTGGCGACGTGATATTGCCTCCTGAGGCCTACGAACTAGCCCTGAACAGCCACCTTAACTCCGGTAAAGCAGTGACGATACTTATAACGCCATTGCCAGACCTTCAGGGCTATTTTGAGGCGGAGGTCGGCAACGGGGTAATGATCAACAAGGTCTCGACACATAAATCCGGCTATGCATGGGCAGGTGTGCTGATCGCTGAGGATGAGTTTCTAAACTCGTTATACGAGTTGGATGGTGATATTAACGGTGCGTTACGCGCGTTTAAGGGGAACGTAAACGTGGCATTATGGAGTGGGTGGTTTGTTGACGTGAGCTACCCGTGGGACTTACTATCAGCTATAAAGTACCTATTGAGCGGATTGAGCGAGGCCAGGGTTAGTAAGGATGCCGATGTGTCGCCCAGGGCCGTTATTGAGGGGCCCGTAATAATAGATGGCGGTGCTAGGGTTGATCATGGCGCAATAATTAGGGGGCCCGTGTACGTAGGTAAGGACGTTTATGTAGGCAATAACGCAATAATTAGGAACAATACATCGCTTGAGGAGGGCTCCGTAGTCGGCGCAGACGCTGAAATCACGGAGTCGTTAATTGGCCGCAAGGCCACTGTGGGTAGGGGCTCCTTCATAGGTAGTTCGGTAATTGGCGATGAAAGTACGGTAGAGCCCGGCGTTGTAACACTCAACGTATTACCCACCGGGGTTGAGGTGTCGCATCTAACACCCGTTATCGTTAGGGGTAAGCAAATAGCGAAGCTGGGCGCTATAATTGGACCGAGGGCCCGGATAGGCGCTAACTCGGTTATATACCCTGGAGTGATAATTGAGGCGAATAGATACGTGCAACCGCTCTCAATACTTAAATAATGCGCCTATGGTACGCCTCGAGATATACACGTCCAGGGAGGACTACGTCTCGATATTGGGCAGCGGCGTTGATATAACCAGTATTGAGTGTAGTTACGTGCCGTGGTTATGGAGCGCGTATGAATTGTTGGGAATCTCCATTGAGCAATGCCTCAACGACGAGCCATTAATTAAATACGTAAGTATAAATCAAAGATTACGGAGAGAACGAAGTGTCAAAAAGCTAATCGACCTGAGGAACGAACTAGGCAGGGTTAGGCATGAATTGAGGAGGGGGTGTAGCGATGAACTCGCATGTTTGTCTAACCGAATCTATGAATACTCAAGTGCAATAAATAAGTTATATAGGTACTACCTAGCGCAGGATAGCTTGGACCCCATCGACCTATCAAAACTATCGATAGCCCTTGTTAGGTACAACCTGCTGGTCCCAGGTCTTGACGTATTCAATAAGTTAATCCATACGTTGGCCCCCGATGAATTGAAGTACCTAACATTCCTATCATTGTTCAACCCAACAATATGGCCCACCCACGTAACGTTAGATACTAGGTTAATGCCATACCTAAACTGGGTCGTTGTGTACTTCGACGATCATTACTTAATATTGATGATTAGCCTAGGTAGGCCTTACGTAATCAGTGATTTAAATGTCAATATTAATGGTGGTAGGGTTGTGTTAAGTAATGACTTTGAAACTAGGGAGGTGGCACACGACTATATAATGACCAGGATCGAGTCGAGGAGCGGGCATGGGTTACTATTCGTCGGTAACTGGAGCGATCATGCTATTGAGTACCAATTGAATTTTAGGGTAAGGGAGGGCTCCATCAGGAGTACGTTTCTTGAAGCAAACATAGCCCAGCTTATACCTTCCATAGTCCTTCCACGGGACTTCGTATCGATAAAGTACGTAATTTAACACTACTCGGGAGACTAGGCAACCCTGGGCGCTAGGTAAAACTGTACCGACCCTATAGCGAAGTCTATGGTTAATTTCAACGGCTTATTATTATCGAACTCGATCGTAACCGTATCACTTATCTGCTTCATAGGCTTAATGAAGTCCAGTAACAACTCCACAGCGTATGTCGCATCGTGAGAGCCCTGCACGGAGAATTCATAAAACACCTCATCACTGCTTGCGTACGTGGTCTCAAGAGCCTTGCCACCCTCACCCTCGGCAATTATTGAGAAGCTGTCCTCCTTAGCCACGAATTTTACGGAGTCCGAGATTTCATCCGCCGCGCTTATCACGTCGACAAATACGTCCATATCCATCCTAATCCTAACCGGGTACTCAAGCTTGGGTTCCGGCACTTCCTCCTCGGCTACGTTGATTATAGGTATTCCAAACCTCCTGTAGAAACCGCTTTCCCTACCTTTCTTGGTGTATATCGTTATTAGGAACCTGTTCCTCCCCATGTCAACGCCAAGCTCAACCTTACTCCTGGCGCCAACCCTCTTCAAAATCTTCTTAACCGTATCGAAACTAATGCCTATCTTCAACTCCTTAGAAACACTGTACTCCTCAAGACTTGAGCCGGGTATGTTAAGTATGACTAGGGATACCTTACTGGGGTCTATCGACTTCATCTTTATACCCTCCGAGTCAATTATTAGGTTTGCCTCCTGGAGCAGGTTGGCCAGGGCTGTGAAGACGTACCTAAACTCCTTACCCTTTGGGAACATTATCCTGTAGTAGCCCTCGGTCTCGACCACACCACCACCTCCAGCACCGCTGACCTCCTCGCCTTCGCCTAATTCCTCACCTTTTTCAACAACCTCCTCTACCTCACCTTCTTCCTCACCCTCCTCCCTCTCCGGCTCTTCGTCCAAAATCATGATTAACTAATTCATCGCGTAACTACTTAAAAAGACTTTCACATTTCCTTAAAAGTAATTTCCACACAGAAATATGGTTTAAAACGAGGCGGAATCATTAGATCTAGTGCCCTACTTAATCATGGGCATTGACGACATGGATACGGAAGAGGGTGGGTGCACAACGTACGTTATGTACTCCTACATAAAACACCTAGTACATAGCGGCCTTGAGGATTACATCGTTGGGCTACCTAGGCTTACGAGGCTTAATCCGTACGTCCCATTTAAAACAAGAGGTAATGCATCCTTATCGGTAGTTCTAAGGGTGGACACTGAGGATGAGGCGGAGGATTACGTCGAGTTAATGCAAGCCATGGTTGATCAAATGGTTAAGAGGGTTGGCAAGACCAGCCCAGGCATTGCGTACGTAGTTCTTAACGACTTAAGCGCCGTGCCCAGCAGGTTGGTTTGGTTCTACGAGAAGAGCGTCAGGGACGTCGTTACCATGGACCTTGCACGCAGAGTTGCCGAGAAGGTTAACGCAAGGTTGATAGGGGGCAGGGGCGTTATTGGTGCATTGGCATCCATAGGGTACTTACCTAGAGATGCAACGTACGAATTCATAGCCTATAGAGGCGAGGGCTTTGAAAGACCAGCCATTGAGCCACAGGACGTAATTACTTGGGACTCCGTGACTAGACCATTCACATTCCTAAACGTGGACGGTGATAGGGTACTCATAGAACCGCACGGACCAGACCCGGTGCTCTTTGGTGTAAGGGGTGACTCTCCGTACCACGTCATTGCCATGGGCAATTACCTAGCGAGTAAGTATGGGGCTATTGGCTGGATAGTGTACCTAACGAACCAGGGCACGGATGAGCATAGGACGTATATGGGCAAGTACGTGCCGTATAGAAACGTCAATGTGGTTGGTATGATAATTAACGTGAGATTTGATGAACACGGCCATGCATATATAGAGCTAGATAATGGTATGAAGGCGATCGCATATAGGCACCTGGGAATATCCAAGGAGATAGCCAACTGCGTTGGGTGTCTCGTTAACATATGGGGCGGTTTGAAACCCAATGATGAGGGGGTAATCTACATAGAGGGTATCAGGGTGTTGCATGATAGGGAAATTGAAATTAAGAACCCAAGATGCCCAAGGTGCGGCGGACCCATGGAATCCCTCGGGAAGTCGGGCATCCTGAGGTGTAAACGATGTGGGTTTAAGGATAAAATACCCAGGGTTATCTCGGCAAGAAATAGGTGGTTAATCATCGAACCGAGGAGGAGTGAGTACAGGCACTTAATGAAACCCGTAGAACGCATAGGCCTTGAGGGCCTCGCACTCTATATGCCTAAACCATCTCTATGGATTTATTGAATACTATAGAGAAAAGCTTTTTAATAACTGACCCACGGTGCCCCGGAGATTATGGAACTCGAGACCGCAATTAAGAACGAGGCATTTATCACATTAAAGACCTCACAATACGTGGGGGATTACGAGGGTGATTACGAGGTTAAGATTAGGCGATTAAGGAGGTTAACTAGGCTTCGGAGGTTTAGAAGCCTTGGTTTTTAGGATCGTTAATAAATCGCCAAGGAACTCCGGTAATTCCTCCTCACGTACCCAAAGCCTCACCGGCAGCTCAAGGCCCTCGTTGTATCTATGCCTCACACCTACGGGATACTCAACAACCCTCATCGCTGGTATGTCATTCTCAGAATCCCCCATGTACATGACGGGACCCTTCACATTAAGGAGCTCCCTGAGCTTCATGACCGCGTAGCCCTTATCGATTGGAATACCCGGGTATATATCAACGAAGGGATGGCCCCTGTACTTAATAACCCTGAAACCAAGTTCCTGGGCAATCCTCAATACTGTTTCAACAGCCTCCCTATTAACCGACCCACTCATCCTCCAATCAATAGTTAAACCACTTATTAAGGCACCAGCACGCTTCACCTCTAGGTACGTATTCCTTAAGTCGCTAATTCCCTGGATAGTCTCTATCAATTCCCTAAACCTATCCTGCCACTTAGGCAGATCCTCATGCACATAAGAACCACCTCCAACCCTTATCTCAAAACCATACGTACAGGCCCACGCCCTTGCAAAGTCGGTCCTCGGTATTAGGAAGTCGCAATCCTTCGTACTAACGACAGCTATGGGTATGTACTTACTCAATTCAAGGAGTTTCTCATACACCGCGGCAGGCGGTTTACTTAATTCCCTAACAACATCCACCGGCGCTATTGTTCCGTCGTAATCCGTGAATAACGCCTCGATATTTCCTAACCAATCAATTACGAACTTCATATGGCCTTCAGGAACTAGTAAATAAATAATTAAAGTGTTTACTTCCCATAGTAGGTGCATGGTGTACCTCAGCAAGTACGAGGAGGGGATGCTGCGTGGTGATTATGGGGATGCTGTTGCGAGGGCGATGCAGGTCATTGTTAAGGTTGGTGAGGTGCTAGGGGCTGATAGATTAATTGAGATAGAGACTGCGCATGTAGCGGGTGTCTCGTACTTAACCATAGGCGATCCAGGTCTTGAGTACCTGGAGGACCTGGCAAGGTCCGGTGTAAAATTCCGCGTCTTCACAACCGTGAACCCTGTGGGCATTGACATCGTAAATGCCTGGAACATGGATGAGGAGTTCGTGAGGAAGCAGTGGAGTGTAATAAATGCGCTTAGGAGCATGGGCGCGAGCCTATGGTTAACGTGCGCCCCCTATGAATACCTCCGCCTTAGGCCGAGGACGTATCATGCATGGGCCGAGTCGAATGCGGTAGCGTACGTAAATGCCGTTCACGACGCATGGACCGAGAAGTTGCCTGGGCCGTTCGTGGTACTGGCGGCATTAGTAGGCAGGGTCCCCAGGTACGGGCTCTACACAATCGAGGGACGCGTACCAACCCACGTAGTTAGGATTAGGAGTGATGGAGCCATAAGTAACCCACTGATTGCTGGGCTTATTGGTAAGCGCATCGCCGAGGTGGTTAGTGATGGGAAGCCATACTTAATAATTAAGGTCGGCTCCAGGGCCGTGATTAAGCAGTTATTGGCTAGTTATGCCACGTACTCACCACACGCCTACGCAATAATAGATGGCTTAACACCGAACCACCGTAATTACCTGGACATGGCTGACAAGCCCGAGAAAATCGAGTTAGACGCATCAGAATTGATTAAGGACCCCATAGTTAAAGATGGGGATTTCGATGCGGTATTCCTTGGGTGTCCTCATTACGGTCTCGAGGAAATAACGGCAGTCATAAACTACGTAAGTAGTAAGGGGTGGAGAAGGGCTAGGAAGCCCATTTACATAGCAACAACGACGTTCGTATTAAGGCAACTAGATCCCGAGATAGTGACTAAGCTGAGGAGTGCCAACGTACACCTAGTTCTAACGACATGCCCCGTGGTTTCACCATTCCTTAAAAGCATCGGTGTGAGTAAGGTCGCCGTGGAATCGGTTAAGCAGATGTATTACCTACCTAAGATGGTCGGTATAGACTACGTGAGCTGTCACGGTATTGAGTGTCTAGACGCCGTCTTTAACGAGTGATTATCCCTAATCATTAGGTATCGTGGGTATCACGGCCTTAATAATGCAATTCTTATATTTCTCAGCTGTTGCTCGAATTATATGAAGAGGGTTATTTCGTTTGATATAGATGGCGTACTCGTGGACGCGAGCGAAAGATTGAGGATGTGCATTAAGGATAATAAGGTCGATTGGGATTGCTTCCTCGATTGCAATAAGCTACCGCTTGACAAGCCAAAACCTAGGATCATCGAATACCTAAATTTCATTAGAGATAGGGGGTTCGGGGTGATAATCGTCACGGGTAGGAGGGAATCGATGAGGGATTGTACGATTAGGCAGTTGAGGGCCTTCGGTATTAGCAATATCGATGGCATATTCATGAGACCTGATGATAACACGGAGCCCGACCCAATCTACAAGGCGTGGATGATGCGAAACCTGGTGAGGAGGCTCAACGTGATGGTGCATTTTGATGATAACCCAGATACAGTACATGCCCTATTAAGCATCGGTATCGATGCAGTACTTATATCATGACTAACGGGTATTACCATGGTAAAGATAGGCATTTTAAATGTAAGGGGTGGGATGCCCTATTACGAGGAGTTGCCATTCAACGTACATGTCGATGGCCCAGGCATTATTAAGGAGTTGGACGCCTTAATCATCCCACCAGGCACCCTCGTGGAGTCGAGGGTCCTAGAAAGATATGGCTGGTTGAGAAACGAGGTTTGGGAGTTTGTTGAGAGAGGGGGTGTTGTGGTTGGTGTATGCTCTGGATTACAACTGCTCTCCAAGAGGGTAAACCTCAACGTGAGGGGTTTGCCTGGCTATGTCGAGGGTCTCGGCATATTGAGTATCTCCTTCGAACCCCTGATAGTCACGGGACCCGTCAAGGTCAGGGTTATCAATGAGTCGTGGATAACGAGGGGCCTTAAGAATATTGAATTAAGTGGTTGGCAGGCGCACACCTACGGTAAAATCAACGTATTGAGTGATGATGTCCAGGTTGATGGGGTATCAATAGTGGGTAGGTACAATTATAAACATGGGTTACTGGAAACCCCTACATTGGTATCCTCAAGGAGGTATAGGGTATTTGGCACGATGGTTCACGGAATCCTAGGCCCCAACTCGCCCATAAGTAGGAACTTATTTAATGAACTAGGTATAAGCGGCGAAATTGGGGAATTCTATAGGTTAAGCATGGAGAGGGATTGGGTACCGCGTAGGACTTCTTCCAAAATGCCGAGGATTATCACGGTGGCATCAACAATGACTGGCGAGGGTAAGACTTTGATAACCACGGCGTTAACCCATTGCTTAAATAGTAGGGGTTATTACGTTGGTGTTGCCAAGCTTGGCGGTGATATTAGGGACCTGCACCCAAGCCTTTACGTAATTAAGAGGCCGTTTAAACCGTGGATGAGCATCAAGCTTAGATGGGGCGATAAGGACCTGGGCTGGGTAGGTTGGCGTGAAGCCTTGAAAACCGCAGCGGACTTAGGCCTTGATTACCTAATAATTGAAGGCGTGATGGGGTTACTCACGGGTAGCTCAAGGGATCTCGGCAACACGTTTTCGTCAACTCTCGGCTTTATAAGGCTGGTTGACACAGACGTTGTTTTAGTAGCGTCCGCAAGTTACGACGGTATTGAGGGTGCCATATTTAGGCTTAGGGCCTACATCAAGGAGTTAGTATCAATCAATAAAAAGCCAATTATTGCCGTAGTAAACAATGCATACCACGGTGTTCAGGAGGACGAGGAAATAGATAGGCTCAGGAAGGATCTTGAGGACTTATCAATAAGGCTTGTTGTAATCGATTCAATGCCCATGTTCTCAAAGCCCGAGGAATTAATCGATCTAGGGGACTATGAGGAAGCCGCCATTAAAATATCGGGATTATTATGTGGGCAGGTAGTGGAATTGCTGGGTACGTGATCGATTCCATCGATAAGTAATCATTTATCCAATGCATGATTATGTCCGGCACGACGCTGTTAGTAATTACGTAGATAAACCCTGAAATCACCCCATAGATAAATATGTACGTTAGCGTCGTGAGGAGGGGCAATGGGTTCTTTATTCCATAAACGGCTAGGTAAACGGGCACGTGGGCTAACGTGAAGTATAGCGCGCTCACGATTATGGCAGGTACTGTAGTAATCAACGTAGACGCGTTGTAGTCCCTAGGCAACAACCTATTGAGGATAAAGCCCCTAAACACAACCTCCTCACTAATCGCGATTGGGTATAACGTGTATATTAGCGTAAGCACTTCGGGTAATGGAGCCAGGGGGGTGATTATCAACGGTAATAAACCACTTATTAAGAACCAAACCACCATTAATGTGAGGGCTAAGGGCACGGTTAATAGGCCGAGGATTGGCTTCCACGAAAAACCAAGGTATTTACCCAAACCGGTCAATCTACCTCTACGTGTGATTACATAAATAATTATTATTGCGTAGAGGTAAGGCGCTAAATCGCCAAGTAAGTACGTTGATGCGAGCCTAAACGGATTGCCTAATGAGCTAGATAGTGTCTGCGTTATCGACGTAGCTATGTCGTACCCGCCGGTCGGTATGTACGGCATGTACGTTATGAGTACAGGTACTACAATAGCCATCGTCAATACGGTTGGCCAAACAATATCGCTGAAGTATCTATTCATATTCACGTGATTAGGATTCACGATTTTTAAACCCTACCCACGCGCGTCGTCAAACGGCATTGATAGTATTAATATTAAGCGAAGCAACGGCTTATAAGGCAGAAACAACACTATTTCTTGAGCAATGAGGACTAAGAACATTGAGGAGGAAGAGGAAGAGGTCGAGGAAGAGGAGGAATTTGAGGAGGCCGAGGAGGAAGAGGAGGAAGAAATCTCGATAAAGGCGGAGACCCCGCAAAACACGCCCCCATCAATAGTACTCACAGTGACTTATGACGGGAAGGTGGGTAAGGCTTTGGTCAAACTATACGACCCAGTCAATGACAGGGTTTATTTCTGGTACGACAACACGGGCCATAGGCCATATCTACTTACCAACGTGAAGCCGGAGGAGCTAGTCACTAAGTTCGCCAAGGTAATACTCCACCCGGGGTTTAGTCATTTAGAGGTTGTTGAGAAGTACGACCCCCTTAATGATACCAAGGTCGTACTTACGAAGGTGGTTGCCAAGGACCCATTAAGTATCGGCGGTAGGGCTGACTCAATTAGGGAATTACTACCAAAGACCTGGGAGTCCAGGATTAGGTACCACCTCTGTTACATATACGATAACGAGATAGTGCCTGGCATGTTTTATAAAATCGAGGATGGTAGGTTAGTCCCGGTACCCATTGAGATACCCAGCGAGGTTGAGGACTTCGTAAAGAAACTCTACTCAAACGACCCTGACTTCCTGGAGGAGTCCAGGAGGTGGATACCGCTGTTCCAAGCGCCAGTGCCGAACATCAAGAGGTTGGCGGTTGATATAGAGGTATTTACTCCGCAGGAAAATAGGATTCCCAACCCCAGGGAGGCCAGCTATGAAATAATCTCGATAGGGCTGGCTGGCAGTGATGGCTTAAGGAAGGTCCTTGTGCTTCGGAGACCCGGCATGGAATTGAAGCCGGAGGATTTGGATGATCTAATGTATGATGATGTTGAGGTGGAGTTCTTCGACAGCGAATACGAAATGCTCAGGGAATTCTTCACAATACTGCTCCAGTACCCAATATTGATAACATTCAACGGTGACAACTTCGACCTACCATACATATACCATAGAGCCCTAAAGCTTGGGTTCAGGAAGGAGGAAATACCAATCATAATAAGGAGGAACGAGGCATCCATACCCCTGGGAATACACATTGACTTGTATAAATTCTTCAATATAAGAGCCATCGAGGTCTACGCCTTCGGCGGCAAGTATAGGGGTATGGATAGGACACTGGATACGATAGCCAACGCCATAGTAGGTATGTCAAAACTTAGTAGGGATAAGACGGTTTCCCATATGAGTTATGTCGAGTTGATAAATTATAACTTCAGGGATGCGTTCCTAGCCCTCTACTTAACAACGTACGACAACAACCTAGTACTAAGGCTAATCATGCTTATGTCGAGGATCTCGAAAACCCCACCTGACGACCTAGTGAGGAGTCAGATCTCTGCGTGGATAAGGAACATGCTTTATTATGAACATAGGAGGAGGGGTTGGTTAATACCGGATAAGGAGGATATAATTAAAATAAAGGGTGATGTGGCGACGAAGGCGATCATTAAGGGTAAGAAGTACGCGGGCGCCATAGTTCTCGACCCAATGCCCGGGATATACCCAAACGTCTTCGTCCTCGACTTCGCAAGCATGTACCCATCAGTGATAAAAAGGTGGAACATATCGTACGAGACCGTTAAATGCCCCGATGAGAAGGCCAAGAACAATAGACCAATACCAGAGCTGCCTCACTGGGTATGTAATGATAGGAGGGGCCTAACAGCACTAATCGTAGGCCTACTTAGGGACTTAAGGGCCTACGTCTATAAGAAGCTTGCGAAGACGGCGCAGGACCCAGCATTGAGGAGCTACTACAACGTTGTCCAGAGCGCGCTGAAGGTCTTCATTAACGCATCATATGGCGTCCTAGGTGCCGACATCTTCCCACTGTATTGCCCACCAGCCGCTGAGTTAACAACGGCACTCGCTAGATACGTGCTTTCAAGAACAGTACTTAAGGCCCTGGAGCTTGGGTTAGTGCCGATTTATGGCGATACGGATAGCCTATTTATATGGAACCCCGATGAGAACAAGCTTAAGGAGTTGATTGAGTGGGTCGAGAAGGAATTTGGAATAGAAATAGAGCTAGACAAGGTCTATAGGTTAGTCGCCATGAGCGGGAGGAAGAAGAACTACGTCGGTATATTAAGCGATGGCGAATTAGACATAAAGGGCTTGGTCGGCAAGAAACGTAACACACCTGATTTCGCAAAGGAGGCCTTCAACGAGGTTGTGCACCTACTCTCCACAATAAAGAGCCTAGACGATGTCAATAAGGTAATCGAGGAGGTTAGGAGTAAGGTGAGGGAGTACTACAAGAAGTTACAGAGGAGGGAGATACCACTCAATAAGTTGGCAATTAGGACTACCCTAACGAAGCCACTTGAGGCGTACACCAAAAATACGCCACAGCACGTAAAGGCCGCATTACAACTCAAGAACCTAGGCTATAAGGTGGAGCCGGGCGAT
Organism: Vulcanisaeta sp.; assembly: GCA_022014875.1. GTDB lineage: Archaea > Thermoproteota > Thermoprotei > Thermoproteales > Thermocladiaceae > Vulcanisaeta. Next base: position 26,098 of record JAKMAE010000004.1, read on the forward strand.
GTAATAACCTATGTAAAGACCACGGGTAAGGAGGGCGTTAAGCCAATACAGTTGGCGAGAATCGATGAGGTAGATCCAAACAAGTACATTGAGTACTTAAGGACATCCCTAGAGCAGGTTCTTGATGCCTTCGGTATCGAGTTTGAGAGTGTAATGGGCTCATCAATCATTGATAATTACTCATAACTAGACTTACTCCTCTAAGAACTCCTCCTCTGATGCCGTTAATGATGAAAGCACGTTATTAATCACTTGGTTGATAACGTCATCATTTATGTAGGGCATTATAACGACGAATTTATCCGCCTCCATATCCTCACCCATCCACCTATTGCTGTATATAATCTCGTAGGTTGGTATTTCAACCTCAGCCTTATTGCCAACCCTCCTGACCCCGTATTTCTCAACCTTCTTATACAATTCCTTACTTAATGGTAAGTTAAGGCTGACTGTTTGGGGCACCTTGAGGACTATGAAGTCAGACTCCTCAGGATTCCACTTCTCCAACAACTTCCTGACGTAATCCTTCACGACACTCACTAAATCGGACCTTACAATCTCCCTGTTAACCACGTTATTCCTCTCCACATACACTATTACGCTCTCACCCTCTTCTGGCATAACCTGAACCCAACACCACATGATTAATTAATAAAAATTGCGGGCATGGGTTAGGCACGACCGTTAGGAATCCCTACTTAATGACCTAGCCACATAGAGCAGTCTCTCTATGGCTGTGGCATTTGTCAGCACAGCTAGTAGTAAGAGTCCGTAGAAGATTACGTAGCCCGACCCAGTGACGATGTATATTATGAACAAAGCCACCATGAACAATAACCTCTCCTCCCTCTCGAGAAGCCCAACACCAAGCATCTTAACCCCCAATGACTCAGCCCTGGCCCTCACATAACTAGTCATTAAGGAGCCGAGCAATGCCAGTATTAGGAAAACCATGCCCAGGAAGCCCCCATTATACATTAACCAAAGGTCAATGAGGGCTATGGAGTCAACGTACCTATCCAGTGTTGAGTCGAGGAAGGCGCCGAGCCTTGATGTACGACCCCAATACCTAGCAATTAACCCATCAAGTAGGTCGAAGGCGCCAGCCAGTATTATTAATATTAGGACCGTAATATAGGCCCAGTATGTACGTAGAAGTACAATTAATGGTGTTGGTATAGTTATTAAGAGGGATGAGATGGTCAACACATTGGGGTTCCTAGGTAGGATCTTTACGAGACCACCCTCTAGAATTCTTCTCCCAACCCTCTCCACCTCCTCCTTAAACCTGCCGAGTACCACAGTCAACACCGCAACCAAAGACGTCCCTAAGTACTGCGGATATAAAATCCCTAGCCTTAAGCCATAACTCCACGGTTTCCGGCCTTAACCTATACATTTTAGAACCACCGCTCGTGAAGGTCTCGATTAGACCATCCCTCTCCATCTTGTAGAGAACCATGTAAACCCCCACGTTGGTTATGTCTATGTTAAAACGAGCCCTAACCTCCTTAGCTATTTCGTAACCATACATGGGCCTCTCCATCAATAACCTAACCACGTATATCCACAGGTTCTCCTTCGTGAGCTTCGACACCAACCTGGCCAGTGCCTTTTGACTAACGGGCATCTAGGTAGCCCTAAATAATTGAGGAATTAATGCTTTATGACCAGACCCGCACTGTGGTGGATCGTATTACATAAGCTAATAGAGAAAGGCTTAATAACCCATCAACTACATAGCCTCGATGTCGCTAAGGGGGGCTACATTCCTAGATAGTGTGTTACAAACTCTAAAGAGAGCTATAGAACTCGGAGGATATCCTCAGGAGGTGTATGAAATACTAAGTAGGCCTCAGAGAGTAATAACGGTAAACATACCCGTCAGGATGGATGATGGAAAGATACAGGTATTCACAGGATACAGGGTTCAGCACAACAATGCCCTAGGCCCATACAAGGGCGGTATAAGGTTCCACCCAGAGGTAACGCTTGAGGAGGACATAGCGCTGGCTACGGTGATGACCTTCAAGAACGCACTAAACGGCCTACCCTACGGCGGCGGTAAAGGCGCGGTTGCGGTTGATCCCAAGAAACTGAGTAGGAGGGAGCTTGAGGAGCTAAGTAGGGGCTATGCCAGGGCGTTGGCACCATTTATAGGGCCTGAGGTCGACATACCGGCGCCCGATGTTGGGACAGATCCTCAAATAATGGCTTGGATGGTTGATGAGTACAGTAAAATAGCCGGCCGCAACGTGCCTGGGGTATTCACGGCAAAGCCAGCAATACTATGGGGCAACCCAGTTAGGGAGTACTCAACGGGCTTCGGCGTCGCTGTATGGGCGAGGGAAGCTGCGAAGAAGCTATGGGGCGGTATTGAGGGCAAGACAGTGGCCGTGCAGGGGTTCGGTAACGTAGGTTACTGGGCAGCATATTGGCTAATCAAAATGGGTGCCAGGGTTGTCGCGGTCGCGGACAGCAAGGGAGGCGTTTATAACCCCAACGGACTTGATCTAGCGGCGGTAAAGGCCGTTAAGGACAAGACAGGCTCGGTTATAAACTACGACGCGCCAGGGACCAGGAAGATAACGAATGAGGAAGTCCTGGAACTGCCAGTTGATGTATTAGTCCCCGCGGCCCTGGAGAACGTGATACACAAGGGCAATGCCAACAACATAAAGGCGAAGCTTATAGTTGAGGGTGCCAATGGGCCCACGACGGCCGATGCGGAGAAGATACTGCACGGAAGGGGTGTCTGGATACTGCCAGACCTAGCCGCTAACGCAGGCGGTGTTGTTATGTCATACCTAGAGTGGGTAGAGAACCTACAGTGGTACTTCTGGGATGAGGATGAGACAAGGAATAAACTGGAGAGGATACTACTCGACACATTCAACAGGGTAATGAACAGATGGAACAAGCTAGGCACCGACAAGGTAACAATTAGGGAGGCAGCATATGTAGAGGCAGTTGATAGAATTTACAATGCAATGAAAGTAAGGGGCTGGATCTAAGACACGAATCAACGCACGAATTAGAAATAAAATGCTTCAAACCTCGAACTCTACAAATAATTAAAGATATAAGCAGTGACGAATCAAAAGAAAAACTTATAACTAGAAACATGAAAAACAACACGCCGCCGTAGCTCAGCCCGGTCAGAGCGGCGGGCTGTTAACCCGTAGGTCCCGGGTTCAAATCCCGGCGGCGGCGCC
>JAKMAE010000047.1 GCA_022014875.1 Vulcanisaeta sp.
CAGAGTTGCAGGCTAATGTTTTAACGCCATACGTGTTGAACCCAATAACCAAGACGCCCGCGTATAAGGATACGAGGGTTCGTATCGAGAAATTAAGGACGCATTGAATTAAAAAGGGGTCATTACCTGGTTAATCTTGATGGGGGCGCTACCGTGTGGTGCACCAACTAGGTACGAGTATGGGGAGCACACGGCCGACGTCCTAGTGATAGCTTATGGCTGCACGCTGGAGGAGGCGTTTAAAAACGCAGCATTGGGCGTTGCCAACCTGACCTACTATATAGACAGGGTTGAGCCTAGGGATTACGTGGAGGTTGAGGTTCACGGTGATGATATGGAACAACTACTCTTCAACTGGATTGATGAGTTTATATACTTATTTGACGGCAGGAAGTTTGCCTACGGTGATTACTTCAGGGAGGTGAGGATCGAGGGAGGGGGCCCCTACACCGCTAAGGCCGTAGTTGGGGGTGAGCATTACGACGTTGAGAAACATGGGTATAGGGGGCTCATTGTTAAGGCTATGACGTACAACATGATGAGCATAGCGAAGGAGGGGGATCACTGGAGGGTGCAGTTCGTCGTCGATATTTAAGGTAAATACTTAATTAAGGAGCACCTTAATTATGGTTAATGCCGGGGAATGTAAGGCATGTGGTCGGCATTGCACTGGTGGTTATTGGCGTAGCATTGCTAATTGTAGCCTCTTTCCTCGCCTATGAGGAGTTAGTTACGAAGGTGTCGATACCTCAACCGCCAAGTCTTGAGAGCGTACTTTACGTGCTGGCCGTGGTCACGTACAAGGTGGCATTCTTAGCAGTAATTGCCTGGTCAGGCGCTATACTCATCACGAGGGGGTTATCGGCGTTATCATAGGGACCAGGCATGAGGGTGATTATACTACTCGCAACGCTAGCCCTCGCAACGGTCATGGTAATCCTAACCGCGTCCGTATACACGGTGGGTAACCTAGGCAGTTACATGGAGGCGCAAGTACGTATAATCGGTGATAGGTATTACCTAGTGCTTAACGTGACAAACCCACTACCCACACCCATAGTGATCACGGTGAGCCAGGACGGTACTTCCCAGTCAATTAGCCTCGCCCCGTACGGCCACGGCAGCACTTCCCTACAGTTAACCTCATTGACTATGCCCATATACGTAACTGTGTCGATACCCGGTATCGCCAATGTAACGACTACGGTGGTGGTTAGATGAGGGTCAGGGATAGGTTAATCAACGGTGTTATAAAAATGGTCAGCGACTTATTGTTTTTAGTATCAATGCTCATACTCTACGCATTACTTAGCTCATACATGACGCGCACAATGCCAAATATAGTGGGGCTACTTAGTGAGTATGTATTGTTAATAATAGCCTTTGCAGTGCTGGCTTTCCTAAGGGGTGTGCTTTCGGGCCACGTGTTTGCCTACCCCGTGATACTTAGTGAGGCAACAATCATAACGGCATTGTTCGCCTCAATACCCAGCACGGTGATACTGCGTGGAGTAACTGTGGATATAAAGCCGTTGATTTACTACGTATGGTCCATAGAGATGTTGTGGATAATCTACTCAATAATTACCCAATTCAACGACATGCTATCCGACCCATAGAATCAATTCATGAAGTCCTCAATCACACCGGCAAGCTCCCTAATCAACTTGCTCATTAGGAACTGCCTAGCCCTCTCCCTAGCGTTCCTGCCCATTCTATCCCTCTCGTCAGGGTTATCGAGAAGCCTCTCCACGGCCTTAGCGGCGCCCTCGATGTCGTTAGGTCCATTGACGTGTATACCGTCAACCCCATCCCTAACAACCCACCTCTGCCCATAAACCGCCGACGTTATCACCGGTACACCACCATACATAAACTCGAGCTGCGTCAGCCCGAGTGCCTCCATCTTACTCATTATTATGTTTGCGTAAGCCTCCTTAATCAACTTCTTCTTATCCTCAACGCTCAATTCACCCGTCAACGTCACGTTGGTTAATCCGCTAGACTCCCTAACCACATCATCCCATTGATCACCAGGCCTACCAGCAATGACAAAGTGAACATCCCTCCTATTCCTAAGTAATTTTGCGACTCGAACTACCGCCAACGGGTTCTTCCTCTCCTCCACCGTGCCTAGGTAGGCGATTATCTTGGCGTTATCGGGTATTCCATACCTAACCCTGAAATCGCTTGAATCAATCGCGTCTAGGTCCGAAACCTCATCATCGTCGATACCGCCAGGGAATACGTAGATTTGCTCAGGCCTAGCGCCCATCCTAATCATCTCCTCACCCTCAAGCGGCGTTACGCACAGGATTAGGTTTGCTGCCTTGAATATTTCGGGAAAGACCGTATGGTTCCAAGCCAGCCTATACGCCCTCTCAATCACGTCATACCTTGCAGGATCGGGTGGTTGATAATGGCTCATGTGGGCGAAGAATACGTCAGCGTTCTCGAGACCGAAAGCCCTCAGCATCCTCCTCCACATCACGTACTTAGCGGCATCCTCAGGGCCATTCCAAAGCGTTGAGTGGGTTATTAATGAATTAATGCCGAAGTTCTCACTAATCCTCCTTAACACATCAACGAAATTCTTGAACATAATCCTCCTAGGAGGCCACTTGGCAATATAACTATCAACCCTTATGGTCGGTAAATTGATTACGTGATCCCTCTCCTGAAACACATAGCCCTCCAGCGAAGTCTCCACAACCCTCCTCTTAACCACTTCGTTACCATCATGGTAAATACTCGTTATTAAATATGCCTCGTAACCAAGCCTCAGGAACCACTTAACCATCCTCTGCGCCACTAATTCCTGTCCCTTGGAATTGCTCGTCTGGTACATCACAACGCCAATTACGGGCTTAGCCACGGCCCTCACCCTCCTCGCTTTTACGCGACCTATCCCACTCCTGCTCGAGAAACCTCCTCAGGGGTTCCCTAAGTGGTACGGCTAGTACTAACCCAATGGCTACCCCAAGCCCTATGGCGATCGCCCAGGCAAGGCCTTGGGCGAATATGTACAGTATCGTGACGTCAACCTTCATCACGCTGAGGGCTATGGTTATGACCATGTAATATAGGATAAACCTGAAGGCATCACCAACGAAGTTAAGCAACGTCCGTGCATATTGATCGTTAGCTGGATAGCTACGTTTAAAATAATCACTTATCCAATCAACCATTATTAATCCAATTATTAATATAATAACGCCAGAGACGAGGTATGGTAAGTACGAAAGAACGCTTCTCGAGGTATCATAGAGGAACGCCAGGTTTGGACTTGCATACGACAACTCAAGCAATGCGTAGAAAATGGCCGCTATATAGATGACCCACTTAACGAATAGGCCAAGAAAATCACCTGCGGTGTACCCACTCCTGAGTAGCGCTCGACCGATTGAGGTCTTCCTAAAGAAAGCGTCAAGACCTGTCGTGTAGGATACCTTCTTAATCAGAATCTCCACGAGCCTACCAATCACGTACCCAACTATTATTATCACCACAGCAGTCAGTACCGTGTAAAAGATGTATTGGGGTATGAATCCAAAAACCTTCGGTGGTGCTGTTGCCGAGGTCGAATTCACCAAGCTCATTATTAAAACACTAACGTAAACTAACCTTTTAAGATTTCTTCAAAACATGAGTATTTAAGGGCTCCATTAAGCAGTGGTGAGGAAAAGAGAAATTAGAGGGCGAATTCACGTGTTTGCGCTGCTTAGGTACTTCGAGGCCCTCTTTATCGCCTTTATTATATTTATGTAGCCGGTGCACCTGCATATGTTCTTAATGCTGAGTTTGAGCGTTTCGTCATCCGCCGTGGGGTCTATATTGGTTAGGTAGTCATACGTGACCATCATGAAGCCATGAGTACAGAAGCCGCACTGCATTGCGAACTCCTCAATAAATGCCTTCTGTATCGGGTGCAACTCAATGCCCTTTGATAAGCCCCTTATCGTCGTTACGTAATGCCCAGACGCCCTGACTGCGGGCACCATGCATGACTTAACAGCCTTACCGTCAAGGAGTACCGTGCATGCGCCGCACTTACCCTCATCACAACCCCTCTTAACCTCCACGAATCCATGCTTCCTCAGGAAGTCGAGTAGGAGCATTCTTGGCTCCACGAGATCCTCGATCCATTGCCCATTAACGTTTATCCTAACCCTAACTAGGTCGCCCACGTACTCAACCTTACCCTCAGTATCCCTCCATTCACTAATGCCCTCCCTGACAGGGGTCTTCAGCTTGTGAATACTGCCCGTGGAGATGCTCGTTAATGACTTAACAAGTAGGTTCTTGGCAACCCTAACCCTGTAATCACCAGGTGCGTGCGTATCCTCGAGCGGCTTCGCATCTATGGATGAGAACACCGAGTTCACAATCTCAACGGCCTTGGCCCCAACCTCCTTAACCCCCATACCGACCAAGTTATCCCTAATTAACACGGGCTCTGGATATACGGCACCAATGGCTATCCTAGAACTCGTTATTACACCATCCCTCTCCTGGTAAGTTACAGCCACTATAACGCTTGGGAATGAGGCACCACCCCTCCTGAAGAATTCATAGACGCCTTCGAAACCGCTCAGCGGTATCCTAACCTCAGTGATTAATTCGTCAGGTCTCAGGTCAGTTACATAGGGCCCCTTATAGAGGTCGGATACCTTAACCACCCTCTCCGTACCAATGCCCCTAACCACAACCTCCGCATCGAGGGCTAGCAGGGCTGGGTAGTAATTAGCGGCTGGGTCGGCGTGGGCCAGGCTACCGCCTATTGTGCCTAAATTCCTAACCTGCACATCGGCTATGTGCCAGGCAGCCTCACTAAGTATTTTCGCCTTCTCATTGATTAGTTTATTCATGGCTACGTCGTTGTGGCTCACCAAGGCGCCTATCCTGAGGTAGTTACCGTCACTCTTGACATACCTAAGTTCATCAATACCGAGTATGTCTATGAGGTACTTAACCTCGGTCATCCTGAGCTTCAGCATCGGCATTAAGCTCATACCACCAGCCAGCACCTTGGCATCCCCGTACTCACGCAGCAGCCTCAATGCCTCATCAAGGCTTGACGCCTTTAGGTAATTGAATTTTCTAGGCCTACCTAGTGCATATGCCATACCCATCACCCCTCGAGAGCCTTCATTATCTTATACGGCCGCAGTGGCAATTCGGTTATTGCCTTACCAATTATTGAGGCCAACGCATTAACTATCGCTGCTGGGACACCCATCATTGCGCCCTCACCAACACCGTGAGCGCCAGAGATGAGGAACTTAGCCGGTGTTTCGAAATGTATGAACTCCACCTCCATACCCACAGCCTCGGCTAGGGTCGGCGATTCGTAGATGTCGAGGCTCGTTGTTATTGGATTGCCCTGCTCATCATACATCAACTCCTCATAAAGCGTCAATGCCAGGCCATGCATTAAACCGCCCATTAACTGACCATCAACGAACTCCCTCTTTAGGATCCTGCCCGAGTCGTGCGAGATCACGTACTTCTTAACCCTTATGTCGTACGTGTTTGGGTCAAGCTCAATAACTGCTAAGTGCGCCTGTATTGCGTACGTCGCCGATGAATTTATCCTATCACCCTCCGCCGCCTTTACTGTAGGTGGTTGATAAAACACTGTGACGCTTAGGGACGCATCGACCCCCTCCGGCAGTGAGCCTGGGTCCCAATTAACCGATGCCGCGATCCTCCGGATGTCGATCCTCCTGCTTGGGTTGTTTACGTCGTAGAACTGGCCATTTTCGTAACCAACCTTTTCCGTACCTAGCATGGCCATGGCCAATCTCGTTAACTTCTCCTTCAATTGCCTAGCGGCAAGTATTGCGGCGCTTACTACGATCGGTGCAAACCTACTCGAGTAACTACCATCGGATAGGGCCCAGGTCCTGGTCGTGTCGACCCTATTCTCCACAATAACGATTGATGGGTCAACGCCCAACTCCGCGGCCACAACCTCCGCCAACGTGGTTTCATGACCCAAACCCTCGTTGGTCCCGTTGACGAAGACCTTTACGTAACCGCTCATGTCCACGCTAATGGTGACATACGAACCAGCGCCGGAGTGAGGGTACTTGCGTTTACTTGGTTCTATCGCCAAGTCCGTATAGCCCAGGTTTGTGCCGCTTGGCTCTACTATCACTGCTATGCCAACCCCTATGTATGGATTCTTCCTCCTCTCCTCAAGCCAACGCCTGTACTCAGGCTCTATCGCCTTCACGACCCTCTCATAGTCCTGCCTTGGGTATAGGCCGCCCGTCACGGTTTCGTAGAAGTACTCATCACCGATTTTCTTCGGGAACTCCCTAATCAAATTCTTAAGTCTCAGTTCCAGTGGGTCAATACCTAACTCACGGGCTAGCTCATTGACTGCCACCTCAAGCATGAAGTAGAACGGTGGACCGCCGTAGGCCCTATTTAACCCCGTGGGTAATTTATTCGTTACAACCACGTAATCCTCAACCTCTATAGCCCTCACGTCATAGGCGCCGTTCATGTTTCCGTGAACCCTAAAGAGCACGCCCGGGTCCGGTGGCCTTGGGTATGCGCCAACGTCCTCGTAGAACTTGAATCGAAGCCCTCTTATCACTCCATCCCTCGTGGCGGCTATCTCCACAACACCCTTCCTTGCACCACCTGAGTTACTACCGACTAAGTGCTCAGTCCTACTCTCAACCCACTTGACAGGCCTTCCGCTGAGTATTGATGCTGCAGCGGCAAGCGTGATGTATGGGTACAGTGAGTATTTCGACCCAAAACTCCCACCGATATCCCTCGGCGAGAATAGCCTAAGATTACCCGTGGGTATTCCCAGGGCCCTACTCACGAAGTACGTTATCAACAGGGGGCCCTGGGCGTTGGCCCATATATTTAATACACCATTAACGTAATGCGCAAGTACTCCGTAGGTCTCCAGGGGCATTGCGTTGTGCTTCTGGTAGTAAAACTCCCTCTTTATCACAATGGGCGATTCCGAGAATACGGAGTCTACGGGGCCGAACTTCATGTGCCTATGCATGGCTATGTTTGATTTCAATTCTTCGTGAATTATAACATCCCCCTTTAACGCATCGTCGATGGTCAACACGGGCTTCAGGGGCTCTAAATCGACCTGGACATAGTCGAGTAGGTCGACCGCCTTGTATGGATCATCCGCGAGGACTATGGCTATGGGTTCACCAACGAACCTGGCCTTATCACGGGCAAATGGGTAATACTTAATCGGCGCATCGACAGCCAGCGGGAACGGGTTAGGTATAACCTTGCTCAACTCATTGGGGCCGTAGGCAATGCCTCCGTGTTCAAAGACGCCCGTTAAGTCGACCTTTAGGATGCGGGCGTGGGCGTAGGGGCTCCTATAAATGGCCATGTACAGCGTGCCGGGAGGTGTAGGTATGTCATCGATGTACTCGCCGGAGCCGGTAACTGCACGGAGGCCTTCTCTATAATGAGGCAATTTGCTCATTGCAACTCAAGGCGCTAAGGTATATTAAAGCATTGTTCTAATGTAAAATCAATAACCATGACCGCGCCTAGGATATTTATATATAGATTATTGCAGGACGACCCAAGGAAGAACACCGCGGTTAAGTTGGGCAGGTATGGGTATGCACAACTCGTTAGTACGCCAAGGGAGTTACCAAGAGGTTCATTGCTGCTCGACCCCACGTCAAGAACGCCCTTAACGCCCAGGGATGCCGAGGTTGCTGTGGTGAGGGGGTTATCATTGATTGATTGTTCGTGGAAAAGGGCCGTCGAGGTTCACAGAAGGTTGGCTAGAGGGTTCTTCGTGAGGAGGAGGCTACCGTTACTAATAGCGGCAAACCCCGCGCATTACGGTAAACCATACATCCTCTCCACAATAGAGGCCGTCGCCGCCGCCCTATACATACTTGGCTTCAGGGAGGTGGCCAGTGAAGTTCTGAGGCTTTACAAGTGGGGCCCGAATTTCCTGGCTATTAATGGTAAGTACCTCGAGAGGTACGCAATGGGTGATTTATCGCCTGAGAGGGAGATTCTCGGCGTAAGCGATGCCGATATGTGGATTGAGAAATTGATAGAGTCCCTACTAGGCACTAGCTAGTGTTTCCTGCATACCGACAAATACTGCGCAATGGGCATTTATCACACCGAGGCTTCTTAGGTAGGCAGTACAACTTACCTATCGTAACTACTGACGCGTGGACGAGCTTATACACGTATAAGTCCCTAGGCAGTAGTTTCTCCAGGTACTCCTTCCATGAGCCGTAGTTATTCCCAAGATCGATCCCAAGGACCCTACCAAACACCCGCCTTGTGTATTGCGAAATCGGCAATGACGGTATATTCAGGGCAAAAAGCATTATGGAGTCCGCCGTTTCCTCACCGACCCCTTCTATACTGATCAGGAACTCCCTAGCATTACTCATTGACTTAAGCCTCTCCAAACCACCAATACCCACTATACTCCTTGCAAGATTCACGAGCCTCCGCGCCTTCGTGAACCTATAATTAACACCTCTTATGACCTCGGCAAGCCTGTCAGGTTCCATCTCCGCGATACGCTCTATCTTATTTAGACCAAGGGACCTAAGTCTACCGAGGACGTCGACGACGACCTCCCACCTGGTTTGTTGAACCAGGATTGCCGTTATCACTACCTCATCAGGAGACTCAGCCCCACCCCACCACCTGCTGGATTCCGGCTCATCCACAAACCACCCGGCGCTCCTCAACTCATTATCCAACCCCCTGAGGATATCGAGCATTTTCCTAACTAATTCGTCCACCACGGTCTGTCCCCATCACGGATAAGTTTATTAATGTTAAAAGTGGATTAGGCGAAGAATGAGTGTAAGGGGTAGGAGACCAACCCGCCGAAGTCCATTACCTGGTTACAAGGCCTGTAGGAACTGTAAGGCCGTGGTGCCAGACGAGGCGGAGAAGTGCCCCGTATGCGGCGGTACCGACTTTACCAAGGATTGGATGGGCCTCGTGATAATACTGAAGCCGGAGGAGTCATGCATAGCCAAGAAACTGGGCATTAATAGGGCTGGTATGTACGCAATCGAGGTGCTGTGAGGGACAAGCCGTACCCACGTATTGGTTATGGGGGAGCTTAAACTTATTAAGGGGGTTATTTCGTGTGTCCTGAATGTCAATACCAATACCAAAGCTACCCGAGGGCGTCGAGGTTGGGAAGGTCGTGACCAGGTTAATCAATGTTAGGGATAATAGGGTGATAGGCCGTAAAGAGGTTACTATGGAGGTTTGGCACGTTGGTTTACCTACGCCAAGTAGGTTGCAGATGCGCGAGGAGGTTGCTAAGGCGCTCGGTGTAGACATTAAGCAGGTCTACATAATTAGGGTAGTCACGGAATACGGTAGGCACAGAAGCATTGTTGAGGCCCACGTGTATGATGACCCAGCGATTGGCGAGAAACTCGAACCACTATACATCAAGCTTAGAAACATGCCTAAGGAGGAAGCAAAGAAGATAATGGAGGAAATGAGGAAGAAGAAGGGAGAGAAGAAGGCGGCTGCTAAGAAATAAAACGATAGTTCAGGCGTAAATTTACGGCTGTATATCAATTAAGTTTATAAGTAGGGGATACGGTATTTTGTCAATTTATGGATTTCAGAGAAGTACCAACCAATGAGTGCCCAATAAAGTACATGGACACGCTTCACTTAAT
>JAKMAE010000048.1 GCA_022014875.1 Vulcanisaeta sp.
GGTCCTTGGCTAGCTTCTTCGAAAGGAGCGGTGTTTATTTAATCCCATTCTTTGCCGCCTTTGCAGCAATTGGAGGATCGGTAGCTGCGGAGAGCGGTAGATACCCATTCATATTTGTTCAAGCCGACCCAAACCCAAGCGGCGGTCCACCGATAATCACCGGTGTCCCGGTTGGCTACGGTGGGTTGCTGAATCCAACAATATCAATGCCTACTTGGCTTGCTGCCCTGGTGATTATTGTGGAGGTTGCAATGCCGGCGCTGGCCGTATACATGGTTTACCTGTATACAACGAGGAAGCCAAAGATTGAAACTAAGGTGGTTGAGTATTGAGGTGGTGGGTATGGTCTCGGCGACAGACGTGGCCGTAGGCTTAATCGCATGGGCCTTTGCGGTTCACCTGCCGTTAGTTTATACCGTACTTGGTTTAGGCTGGTTGTTGCCGACGCTTGAGTATATTGGTTATAAACGCAATAGGCAGGTCTATGTTGACCTAGCCCACAACATGGCTAGCTACTTAATTACTGTCTATGCAATAGGTGGCTTGTTCGGTACCATAATAACCGTCTTCCTGGCTGGGTTACTGCCCATATTCACGAACATAGCCGGGGCGTTATTGTGGCCAGTGTGGGGTGTTGCGATTGTGTTTGGAGTCGCCATAGCGCTACCCTTCATAGGCTTTTACTACAGGGGTTTTGGTAGGTTATCGCCTATGAGGCATGTGCTGGTTGGTTATGGTATGGCCATAGCCCTAACCGTAATACCTGCAATGTTTAGGCTCGTCTTCGCCTTCATAAACTATCCGGCCGGTGTTGAGGTGATCAAGAGCGATACATCGATTGTTGGCTTCACCCTAGGTATTAACTGGGGCGAGGTCTTTAATAACCCAACGTACGTGCCCCTGTTCCTGGCCACGTTGTTCGGTGCCATAGCGATGACAGGCATATTGATATCGTCTATATTCGGCTGGAGATATTCAGTGGATAAGAGTGAGTATAGATTAACTGGTCATAGGGTTGGCAACATGGTTGGCTTAGTATTTGGTGTACTCTACGCCATATTTGCCGGCCTCTACGTGTATGAGGTTTACAACTACTCACCAACGGTTGCCTGGTCAATACTTGGTAAACCGCCTGCATATCTACCCTCAGCACTTTACTCGGTCTATGAACCAACAATGAACCTGAGCGGCATATTCTACACAGACGTGGCGCTAGGACTGGTATTACTCGTGTTGATACTGGCCTCCTTCAAGTACGTAAATAGGGCTATTTCAGCGCTAAAACTGGTCCTCGTGCTAGCCCTCATGGACAGTGCCGAGGTCATGAATGGACTCGCCCACCTACCATACGCAATAGTCCCGCCACTCAATGCCGTCCCCACACTCGTTAAGGCATATGGCCTACAGTTCACATTGCAGGTAGCGGACACGCTTAAGGTATCAACGTTGTTGACGCCCCAATTGAACGCCTTGCTGCAGCTTATTACGGTTCAGCCAGGCCTATTATATGGCTCACTTGTTATCTTCGCGCTCTTTAACGCACTCCTGCTCTACGTAATATACGCAGCCCTATCCTGGAAATGGTCGCCACCGAGGCAGTAAGCTGGTGAAGCTACAGTCCTAAAATTACCTTCAAAATCCTACTCATTATTTCTCTCATTAACCTCCTCATTGTGCTTGATGCTAGGAGGGATGCGGCCACGTATATTAGCAGGACTATTACTGAAACCTCAGCAACCTGTATAAGCGATGTGTAAATGCTCGGTGCAAGCTCGATGGCCCAGTAATGACGTATTATAAATAGCGCAGCCAGGGAGACCGCGAGTGGTGATAAGTAATCCCTCAATAATCCACGGCCATTAAGGATGGACTTAAGATTACGAAGCCTATTCAGCCTAAACAGTAGCGCGGTTATGTTCGCAAGCAATGACGATACTAGGGCGCCGATGATTGCGTAGTATGTAAAGCCCAGGTACTTAAATAGGAGTATCAGCGGCACCATCGTTGCTAAGTAAACCACTGTAAAAGCGAGCTCCGCCAGGTGCGTGTAAAGTACTAGGCTACCTAGGTAAACCCCAGGCCTAACGTAGTCGTTGCTTATGTCCCTCTTATCCACACCCTGCATAACATTGCTTATGAATTGATTGACATTACCCAACACACCACTCATAGCCATCAACACCACGGGTAGTGCGAGAGAGGCGAATTCGCTTCTCAAGCCTGGCCTAACGAGGTTTAGGAAAACGCCTGGGAATAGGGATAGTGCCAGCGCGGCGTAGGTCGATATGAAGAGCAGGATTAGGAGGTCCCTATACACGACATCAACCTTGCCCCTCTCGAGTAATTCACCATACGTAATGTTCACGATCGAGGCGCCGTAGCCTAGGGGCTTACTTAGTATGAATATTACGTACCAAACCCCAAGCTGTGCATACCCGAGTATCCCAATGAACATGGCATCTAAAGACCTGAAGGAATTCATTGCATAACCCATGATCGGCACCCAGGACGCGTTAATGACCTCCCTGAAGTACCTACGTACACCGTGGATACCCAGGTTAAACCTTAGTGCGTAAATGAATGCGTAAAGCGTCGGTATGAACACTATGATGAATGATGACCAGAGTATGGACTCGACAGACCAGTGAAACAGCATTATTACAGGAATGACTGTGAACTTCGTGATGGACTGCAGTATCGATGAGATCACGAACCTACCCCTATCCTTAACCATGAGTATTGAGTTCGTGACTGACTGGAGATAATAAGTGCCCTCCGACAACAGCGCCACGGCGAGTACGAGGTACGCGTACCTGCCCATCACGGCCCAAACCGTCATTAGGTAGGCTATTGTCATAAACATGGTCATTAAGTAAAAAATAGATGAAACACCCAATGCCGCATTTATGTTCAACCCACCATCCCTAGCAACAAGCCTTGGGTATACAAAACCGAGTATTGCCGTTGGTAATAACGAGAACGCAACCGACGCGTTTAGCAGTGACAGTAACCCCAGGCCTACGGTGGGTATCTTCCTAGTTATCGCTATGTTATACACAAAGCTACTTAGAAGCGATAGTAGTGACGACACTACAGCCATTAACCTGACATGCCTCATCAACGCCCACGTTGAAGGGTTAGTTTTTATGTTTATTAAAACATTCCTAAACACGGGCTAGAATAATCATTAACCCTTTATTGCGATGGGGAATACCGGCAATGAATGCTCATATTGATACATGGATCATTAGGGCTTGACTACGTACTACGCGGCGTACTGCCCAGCGGTAAGTTTCTATTCTCCACAATATGCACGGACGCAGGCCGCGGCACAGGGATAAACGTGAACCTAGATCCAGGCATTAGCATTAGGGTGGCGATTCTCTGGGGGAGGATACTCAACCTTAGTGATGATGACGCGAGATTACTACTTGACGCGTTACTTAACTCCAGCACCCTGCTTGATGCCATTAATTACGTATTAGAAACATACGTGGATTATAACGCGGCCAAGCTGTATTACTACTTAAGAATTATGAGTGCGCTGGATATTTGGGGTCCAATAAGTAGTGGTTGTGTGTCAATACCGCTTATCGAACCCATAAAATCCCTCGTGTCATCAATTATCCTAGCCTACGTGGCTAGTAATGGTATTAAGGGCTCGTTGATATTAAGCACGGACCATGTTGATGACGTAAAGGACGCGCTACAGGAGGTTAGGGGTCTCGGGGATGTGTACGTCGTAACGAGTAGGATGCCGCGCGATCTAGGAATATTCGATGAGTTAGTAATAACAACGACAGGGATTCCCCAGGAAACCTTCGGTAAATTGGTTAGGGTGAGTAATGGAAATAGTACCGAGGTCATAATGACGAGGTTGGGCGCGGGAATTACAAATAACAACTTTACACGCGCAACCACGCAATTAAGTGACGTCGAGTTGGAGATCCTGAGGACTGTTAATGAGCTTGGCTTCACAACGATGAGCTCCTTAATAGACATGGTCTCACAATCAACCGGTGTTGCCAAGAACGAGGTAATGAAGGCGTTGATTAAGGTCTCGAGTATGAACCTCGTTAAGATAAGGTACTTAGCCGACGGTAGGGCCGTGGTTACCCCATCAATACCTGGACTTAAACTACTAATTTCTAATAAATAGTTCTTATTACAATAAATATGATTCAATTGGTTCATTATTAATGATGAATACCTATAAAGAAGAATTTATTAGGAATTTAAACATGGGGTATGCGTATGCCGCCAAAATGGTACTGGCCAATAGATATTAAGGATGTGCCTAAGATCGTGGTTGAGCCGCCAGGCCCCAAGGCCCGTGAGATCGTCAAAGCTGACGAAAACCTGATAATGCAGTCCTTCGCCCGGTGGTACCCTCTGGTTATTCGGCGGGGTTACGGTCCTGTCGTAGAGGATGTCGATGGTAACCTATACATAGACTTCAACGCGGGCATCGCCGTGATGAACGTTGGGCATAGCCATCCACGGGTGATCGAGGCAATTAAGCGGCAGGCCGAGTTATTTACGCACTATAGCATGACGGATTTCTACTATGAATTAATTGTCAAGCACGCATCGATGCTTACGAACATTGTGCCAATAAGCGGTAACAAGAGGGTTTTCTACACGAACTCCGGCACGGAGTCGATAGAGGGCGCCTTGAAAATCGTGCGCGGGCACTTCCGGAATCAACGGCCGTACGTGATAGCATTCCTCGGGGCGTTCCACGGTAGGACGTATGGATCGATGTCATTAACGGCGAGCAAGCCAATTCAGAGGTTTGGTTTTAACCCGCTCGTGCCCAACGTAATACATGTCCCATACCCATACCCGTACAGGTGCCCATTTGGTAAGAACTTAAGTGAGGAGGAGTGTGGCGAGGCTGTTCTGGGCTATATCGAGGATTGGGTCTTCGGTAAGTTGGTGGATCCTAACGAGGTCGCGGCAATATTCTTCGAACCGATACAGGGCGAGGGCGGTTACGTAGTCCCACCAAGGAATTTCTTCCCAGGGCTGCGCAAGTTGGCTAATAAGTATGGGATACTCCTGGTGGATGACGAGGTGCAGTCCGGCTTTGGAAGGACGGGTAGGTGGTTTGCGATTGAGCATTGGGGTGTTGAGCCTGACGTAATAGCTATGGCTAAGGCAATAGCTGCAGGGCTACCTCTAGGCGCGATTGTTGGTAGGGCGGAGGTTATGGACCTGCCAAGGGGGTCGCACGCAAACACGTTCGGCGGAAACCCGGTAGCGCTTGCCGCCGCTGTTGAGGTGATAAACATAATTACCGAGGAGGACTTACTCACAAATGCCCAGAGGGTTGGGGAGTACATTAAGCGTAGGTTCATGGAGGAGATGGACAAGGTGGAATTGATAGGCGATGTGAGGGGCCTAGGACTCATGATAGGCGTTGAGTTGGTTAGGGACAAGAAGACTAAGGAATATGCGGTGAAGGAGCTGGAGCAGGTGCTTTATGAGTCATTTAAGAGGGGCGTTGCTGTGATTGGGGCTGGTAGGTCTACGATAAGGATAGCGCCACCATTGAACATACCAATGGAGCTTGCGGAGAAGGCTGTCGATATAATAATAGACGTTATTAAGAAGGTTGATAGGGAACGCAGGTAAGCATTAATTAGTGAGTACGTTCTTTAAAACCTCCATCTCCTCCTCCATGTACCACTCCAGTATGTAGTCATGCCTGTCGGCATAATCCCTTGCGAACTCGAAGGCGGCTCTCCAATCATCCTCCTCGCGAATCACTTTCCAACCCTCATTGATTAAGGCCTCATCCTCAGGCTTACCACTAACCAACACCCTACCCATCCTCCTGTTGACGTAGACCCTGTACCTGGGGCCCATCAATACCACGTATACGTGTACAGGTTAAAAAGTACTTCCAGGTTTTTACTTAAACAGTACACTGAAACTTTCACTGAACTTACGTGAAATCCACGTCACGGTTTACGACACGATCGATGACGTCTACGTACTTGTAAATATCGTCGGGGAAGATCAATAGGTAAGTCACATCACCAAGCCTCTCCCTAACCTTAAGGAACGCATTAAACACCGCCCCACTACTGAGGCCTATGAGCAGGCCCTCCTTCCTCGCTACCTCGATCACGCCACTAACAGCCTCCTTAAGTGTCACGTCGATTACCTCATTAACGACCTCACGAACCCACCTAGTGCCTGACTCCAGCCTTTTAATGCCGGGTATTACGTCGCCCATGGATGGTTGAACACCAACGACGTAAACATCGCCAAAGGCCTCCCTCAACCTCCTCGCTATACCCGTTATGTGACCACCAGTGCCTATGCCGGCAATTAAAACCCTCGGTTTCCTGCCGACACTCATGAACTGCCTAACGATCTCATCGCCAGTGAAGTAATAATGCCCCTCTGGGTTATCCAAATTCTCAAACTGATTTAGGTTAATCGCGCCATCCCTAACCGCCTGATCCCTAACCCAACGCCAGAGGTCCTCATTAATCATGTCCCTATCGACCTTCACAACCTCCGCACCAAGCACCTTAAGTATCGTCTCCGTAACCCTAGGCAAATGCTTGGTGGTGTAGGCCCTGTACTTAAAACCATATATATTGGCTAAGGCGGCCAACGCTATCGCGACATTGCCCGAAGACGCCTCCTCAACCACCTTACCGCTCAATCCATCATCCAGGTACCTACGCAGTAGGAAGAACACCGTCCTATCCTTAATGCTCCTACTTAGTGGGTTAAAGAACTCGAGCTTTGCCCAAACATCGCCGAAGCGCTCAAGCCTTACTAAAGGGGTTGGCCATAAACCAGTAATTAACTCTTTAACGCTTGTAAAGACCTTGTTACAGGTGTTTCCTGCAAATACCGACACCCATCATACGTAGCCACTAAGCAATGCGATATTTAAAAGGTTTACTCAGAAATACGTAGGAGGATGTACGAAACCCCGCGGCTCGTCAGTCCGATTTCATCGGGGACCGCCACGGTCCTCTCTAGGACCGTCGCATCCTTACTGTCTCTCCCGTGTATTTAAACCTTTGGTTACGCGGAAGAAATTATTTTAAAGGGGTGGCCGCCGTCATGGTTGATGGTTGAGGTAATAGTTAAGGAAATGCCCGAGAGGCCCAAGCCCGGCGAGAAGATACAGCTGCCCAATGGTCAGACCGTTAGGGTTAGGCACGTGGGTATACCATGGATATTACCACCGAAGAAGGTATGTAACGACCCCGAGTGTCCATGGCATGGTCACCTCAAGGTTAGGGGCCAGGTATTCACTGTAACTGTGGAGAAGGTTCATGGCAAAAGCGCCGTGGTTATACACCAGTGGTTGCACTACGACCCTAAGTACAAGAGGTATGAGAGAAGGAGGAGGAAGATGCATGTTAGGGTCCCGCCATGCATAGACGTTAAGCCTGGCGATACCGTGTACATTGCCGAGACAAGGCCGTTGGCCAAGACCATAAAGCACGTCGTTATAGGCAAGGTTGAAGATACGGTCGAGGTTAAACCCGAGGTAATCAGGCTTGGGCAATAATTCATTAAGCATAGGCGGTGAATTAACACATGCTTTACGACGCACACACCCACCTACACGAATTCCTCGACAGTAGGATTGAGGAGTTCAGTAGGGAAATAGTCATGGTGGGGGTCTCCGATGATTACCCATCATCGAAAAGGACGATGGATCTGGCGGAGAAGTTCAGCAATGTTATTCCCTGCGTCGGTATTCACCCGTGGAATGTCGATAAGGTCAGCATCGACGAACTAAGGCAGTTGGAGAGACTAGTCTCTGAGGCTGGTTGTATAGGGGAGGTGGGTCTCGACAGGAGATTCGTGCCTCAAACCTTCGATAGGCAACTGGAGTTCTTTAGAACATTCGTAGAGTGGGCCAGGGATTACGACCTACCACTCAACATACATGCACCCGATGCCTGGAGAGACGCGCTGGAGCTTATCAGGAGGAGTGATGTGAACAAGGCGCTCTTTCACTGGTACACGGGCCCGCTCAACCTACTCGGTGAGATTAGGGATTATGGATACTACATATCAATAAACGCCGCCATAAAGATACAGGAGAAGTCAAGGTTGGTGGCCAGGGAGGCACCTCTAGACATCATATTGCTCGAGAGTGATGGCCCGTATGAGTACAGAGGAATCACGCTTGAGCCCCCAATGGTCAAGGATGCCGCATTAATTGTGGCTGAGATAAAGGGGGTGCATTTGGATGAGTTGTGGGATAGGGTTCGCGAAAACTTCTCGAGACTATTTAAGCACGTGTAGCACCTGTCGGCTATTTATTGATACTACATGGTTGAGACTTTATACATGAAGTATCAATAGTAATAGTTATTAAGGCCCAGCGCTACCTATCGCTTCCGTATGGCAGAGAAGAAGGGGCCATTCCAGAAGGTTGTAATAGATCAAGACATATGCATCGGCTGTGGTGCATGCGTCTCGGTTTGTCCATACCAAGCACTTGAGTTGGATGAGAATGGTAAGGCTAGGCTAATATGGGATATGTGTAAGGACGACTTCAGCTGCGTACCCGTGTGCCCAGTGAACGCCATATGGAAGACGAGCGAGGCCCCGGCCACGGCCAAGTCCAAGGCCAATTGGTACAGGTTCAGCAAGCCACTGTCCGATGCGGAGAGGAAGGAGTTTGAGGAGTGGAAGACTAAGTACGGAATCGCCTGGGCACCGGCATAATGAGGCATTGCTGCTTAATCAATCATTAAAAACACCGCCTTCTTTTTACCCCGAAAAATTAAAGTGCCTTGCTCCGTAATCACGGCAATGATACTGGATAGTTTGGATAAGGAGATACTGAGGGAGATCCAGAAAAATGGCAGGTTACAATTAAGTAAGTTGGCTGAGATCCTAAATAGGCCGAGGACCACCGTCGCTGCTAGGCTAAGTAGGCTTGAGAGTGATGGCGTCATAACTTCCTATAGGGCGGTGATCGACCCAGTAAAGCTCGGTTTTTCGCTACTGGCCTTCGTACTAATAAGCGTTAGGAGGAGTGCGCCTAGCGGTGCAAAGTCGGCCCAGGTGGTTCTCGTCGAGAAAATACTTAAGGATAGTGATGAGGACCCCAGGCTACCGTGGATTGAGGAGGCATTCGTAATAACGGGACACCACGACATACTCCTCAAGGTCTGGGCCAAGGACCTGAAACAACTCAGTTACTTCCTGATTAATTACCTACCAACCCACCCAGACATTGCCCAGACGGAGACCATGCTCGTGCTCGAACTAGTCTCCGACTGGAGAAATAGGTTGCTACCCATCGATAAGGCACTGCCGGATTAGCAAGTCGCGTTCCTCATGGAATTAATTAAATAAAGCGCCGCCTCCCTGGGATCCCTACTACTCAGTATTGCCCTACCAACGATCTCGAAGTCAGCCCCACTGGCTATTGCGCAGCCGGGCTTACCACCCTGGGCGCCAATCCCCGGCGATAGTAATTGATAACCACCCCCAACCATCGACCTAACCCTCCTAATTACAT
>JAKMAE010000049.1 GCA_022014875.1 Vulcanisaeta sp.
GCCCGTTAGATTCCTATTATTGGTAGGTAGACCCTTAGGTGAATCGATTGCGTGGTATGGGCCGATAGTCATGAATACATGGGATGAGGTAATGGAGGCCTTTGAGGAATTGAGAAAAGATACGTTCATAAAAGGCGAGGGTTGAGGTGCAGGATTATCAGTAATCTCCATCGGTTGGTCGGGAAATTGATTTCTGTCTTTATTAGGGATTGATTGTAACTTCACGCATTACATGCATGATTTATTATATCCACGAGGTCCCCAAGCCCCATCTTTAACACGAAAAACACTAACAGGTACTGTCTATGCCCATCGTTCACCAACAGGCACTTTCTCTCCCTACATTGTTCATTAATCACATCATCCAGGTTCCTACCCACGTACTTCCTTGGTGCAGTAACTACGTTATCTTCCGCAATTATCAAGGACTTTAGGTTGCAGATACACACTATCTCAAAAATGACGTTTTCCACGCATTCCTGGGCATTTACGGTCTTAATCATAGCCACATTACCACTAATATCAACCCTCTGCATCATTACCTATACCTAATTTCAAAGTTTAAAAATGATTTAACGTCAAAATCATAAGCTAACTAGGACCTACTCCTCCGTCTCGGGTAAGTACCTTCTGAATAATCCGGGTACTACATAATTATAAACAACGATGGCGAGGTCGCATTCTAAGGCCTACGTTAGCCTTATGACCCTCTTCCCCGCCCTAAAGGGCAAGGCTTGTCTAATCACCATCTATGTGGCTCTGCCTCACCCATGGCTATTACCCTAAGTCTCTCAATACCACCTATCTCCCTGATTATCCTAGCCACGGACTTAGGCACAAGCTCCTCCCAGGATGGGTC
This sequence comes from Vulcanisaeta sp., assembly GCA_022014875.1. GTDB lineage: Archaea > Thermoproteota > Thermoprotei > Thermoproteales > Thermocladiaceae > Vulcanisaeta. The sequence goes on from JAKMAE010000049.1 coordinate 860, forward strand.
GCCCCTTATGATTAACTCCCTAATTCTTGTGGAATTCAGTTTCTCCCTATCATACATTGGTTGTTGCCTAACCTCAATACCTGCCTCCCTGAGGAGCATCGCCACGAATGGATTCCCGGTATAGGCAACCTGAAATGGCGGCACGTACGACCTCAAGTGCCCAAACCACGCCGCGTTGTTCTCTATGTTTGGTATCGGCACAATGATTATCCTTGATAGGTCTATACCGCCCTCCCTCAACGCCTCCCTCAACATCCATATCCTCTCACCTACGGTGAATGGGTCCTTAATTATGTAATTGAACTGCGCCGAACCAATAACCACTATTAACTCATCGACCTCCCTAAGGATGTCCTTAATGGCCCAAACATGCCCCCAATGCGGTGGTTGAAACCTGCCGATGAATAACGCCCTTACCATCAATGATTAATTAGGAAATGACTTGCTTATTAAGTTCTTGCCAGGGATTAATATTTATGCAATTAACTATTAAGTTTTCGCTATTTGTCGTATATATTGGTTATCATTAAACTATATATTAGGATAGTATTTAAATAAGCCTTTGCAAAGTCATTATTGTATGAGCGAGGAGGTTAAGGAGATTAGGGTCACAACGAGCGGTAAGGTCATTCAAACCCCCTGCGGCCCTATAATTCACGGTCTTGAGGATGTCCTGGTGAAAACCACGACAATAAGCGATATAGATGGTAAGAACGGAATCCTCTGGTACAGGGGTTACAGGATTGAGGACTTGGCTAAGTACTCAACGTTTGAGGAGGTCGCCTACTTAATACTCTACGGTAAGTTACCGAACAGGAAGGAGCTCGAGGATTTCAAGTCATTATTAGTATCCTACAGGGATCTACCCAGTGAGGTTTACTCCATAGTCACAACCCTGGGCAAAGTCAGGGCCCACCCAATGCTTGCGCTTGAGGCCGGCGTGGCCGCCCTGGGGGCTTTTGACGAGAACCCCAACGATTACAGTAAAGAGGCTAACCTAAGGAGGGCTATTAAGATAACCTCGGCAATACCGATAATGATAGCCGCTCACTACAGGGCCAGTAGGGGGTTGGACATTGTTAAACCAAGGAGGGACCTCAGTCACGCGGCTAACTTCCTCTACATGATGTTTGGTAAGGAGCCCGATGAGATGTCGACCAGGGCAATAGATCTATACCTCATCCTGCACATAGACCACGAAATACCCGCCTCAACCTTCGCAACGCTAGTCGCAATATCAACATGGACAGACCTGTACTCAGCCATAGTAGCTGGTATTGCGACACTAAAGGGCCCACTACACGGTGGAGCCAACGAGGCAGCCATGAAGCAGTACCTCGAGATAAAGACCCCGGAGAATGCCAGGCCTTATATTGAGAAGTTGCTGGCCGAGGGGAAGAGGGTGATGGGTGTTGGCCATAGGGTCTACAAGGCTTACGACCCAAGAGCTAGGATATACAAGGAGCTCGTTAGGCAGCTAAGCGAGGCCAAGGGAGACATGACGTGGTACAACATAGCCTCTGAGGTTGAGAAGGTTGTCCTTGAAAAGCTCGCACCCAAGAAGCTATACCCAAACATAGACTTCTGGAGCGGCATTGCCATGTACCTACTCGGCATACCCTATGAGTACTACACACCGATCTTCGCAATGTCCAGGGTTGTTGGTTGGGCAGCCCATGCAATAGAGTACCTAGATCAACACAGATTGTTTAGGCCTAGGGCCTGCTACACAGGCCCTCACGACCTACCCTACGTACCGATAGACAAGAGGCCGTGATACGTTGATTGGTAAAATAACTTTAATAAAATCGTAGAGCCATGTCAGTTCCTTAGTAGTGATTCACAATGAATCGCGACGACTTACTAAATGAATTGAGACGGCTTCGAGATAATGTAAGGGGTTTAGCCGCAAAGGCAGTCCTTAACTACCTAGTGACTGAGTTGGAGGAGATTAACGCGTCAGTGAATGAGGAGGTTCTCAATCAATTACTAATGAACGCACTATCACTGATAAGTATTGAGGAGGAGGATATAGTCAGGGTAAGGGAGGCCATAACCAGGATAAGGCCTGGCTTAAGCAGCAAGGGATTTCGTCATGGAGAATAGGTGGGTATTGCCCATAAACCGAAGGTGTTAAAAGGGGATTCATACAGCGTATCGGGTTCGACATGGACCTCGTCTACCTAATAAGAAGCGGATGTATTGAGAAGATGGACAGCAGGGACACTATGCAAGTGGTGAATACAAGCAATGAAGGCACACTCCTCAGCGTGAATAACGACCAGAGCTTTGTGAATGAAGCACTTAATGAGGGATGCACGGTCTACGCCAGGTATTATAGATTTAGGATTATCAGGATGGGCAATATGGACGCTCTTAAAAACGCCGTAAGACCCCTTGACCTGTGGGTTGAAAATAACGTGCTAAACCTAGTCGTTAACCCCCTAAGACTCTCTGTTCTTGATATAGCTAGGGCGTTGTATAGCTTCGGATTCGACGTAGAACTCCTCAGCGAGACAGACGTGGAATTCATGGAGTAATACTAAGAAAAACGTTTATCTCTCGCGAAATTAAGCTGATACTGATGGATTTAACGAATTTCCTGGACAATACAAAACCCGAAAATTACGAATACCTAATCGACCCAACACCGCAGGAAGCGCTTAGGTTAATTAACCTCAGAAAGAGCACGCATGTACTCCTCATCTATGGAGACATGATTGCGCAGTACGAGGGCAGGGCCCGGTCGAGCCTTGAGGAATTAATGCCGAGGTTGGTAATTACGAAGCCTGATGGTACATTCATGGTGCATGAAGGAGAAAAGAGGGAACCTCGGCTGTGGAATCCACCGCCCTCGAGCCTATATGCGACTATAGATAATGGCATACTTATCCTAAGGAGCGTTAGGGCCAACCCTAGGGAGGTCGTGGTGGTTGAGATACCCATAATAAGGTTCGTCGTGGCCCTGAGACTTGGTACCACGAGTAATTACAGGGTATTTGGTAGGGAGGACGATATGGTTAATGCAATAGTTAATAATCCAAGTATTATCGAGGATGGTTTACAAATAATTGCCCGTGAGTACCACACACTCGTTGGTGATATCGATATATTGGCCAGGGATAGTAAGGGCAACTTGGTAGTGATTGAATGTAAGCGCTCGCAAGCAGGTCCTGAGGCTGTTAATCAACTTAAGCGTTACGTGGATTATCTCAGGGAGAAGGAGGGGTTGAATGTGAGGGGCATATTGGCTGCGCCGTCAATATCAGCGGCGGCGTACAAGTACCTGAGGGCTTATGGCCTGGAGTATAGGCGCATAGAACCAAAGTATTAAAACCATGAGGTAGCGAGGTACTGCGGTTTTAATGCGCCTTGATAAGGCGCCCCGTATCGAGTTGGTTAACGGATCCGCAATACTACGTTGGGGAGATGAGGCCATAGTAATCCCTAAGCTCAGGCATGGCGTCTTATTCCTAATGAGTGGTTACATAGGGTCCCAATTATGGGGTTGCGAGTATAGGCTTAGTCTTGACTACCTCAGGGGTAGGGTTGTCAATGAGAAGGTAATTAGCGGATTGCTGGAACACTCTAGGCAGTTGGGTGTGAGGGAGGAAGGCTTCGGCCTAGAGATTGGCTGGAACCCCGTGGTTATAAACAGGGGTGAGGAGGGTGTTTACTTCTTCAATGAGAAAATGAGGAATTGGATTGGTTATGCAGACTTCACAAAACCATTCATACAGGAGGCGTCTCTCGTCATGGTCCGGAACAACGTACCAATACTTGGGCTTCCAGACTTGATAATAAACGTTGATGGCGAACCTACGTATGTGATTGAATTGAAGACTACGGACAATCCGAGAAATGTCAGGGTGGTGAGGGGTAGGGAGAGCTTCCAGGCAGAGTCCTATTACCACATGTTGACGTACCTGGGCTTTAAGCCGAAGGGTGTGGCGATCATAAAAGTCGTTAGGGGCGCTGGTTTTCGCATCATCGATAACCTCGACATCATAACTAGGCACATGGATGAGCCCGAGGGTGCTGTGGTACTTACGAAGAACGTGGTGTTGCACAGGGTCAGGGTTAAGCCGTTCGATGAGTTCATGAGGGATGTTGATTATGCACTGGAGTATTGGCTGGGGCTTAGGAACCCAAGGCCGAACCCAAGCCCTGGGCTATGCTCCACATGCGATCATAGGAGGAGTTGCCCATTCGCTGTTGTTAGGTGAGCCTGCTTATAACGCTCAGCAATGCTAAGTAAATAATGGGCGTAATGATTAGGGGCAATAGCATGGACGTAAATGCGTAAAACAGGCCGAGCAAAGCCTCTATCACCGTCGCCCAGGCCCACATAGCCCTTAGATTAGCCATAAAGCATGAGGCTGAATTAAGCATTAATGGGCATTTAATTGCCCTTCTAAAGTTCGTGCTTAATGAACCCTCGATCACCCTAATCTCACCATTAACCTGAATACCGGCTAACGCTAGGAGCCTGGGTAGTGGTATTGTGTATCTCGTGGGCGTAACGCCATCGTAGAATGTTAAGTCCACAAGAACCCTCTTAACGATCTCGACTAGGCTCATTGATTGAACAAGTCTCTCCCCAAGCTCTGCCGCTAAGGCTCTCCTAATGCTTAAGAAGTTCACCGTACCCATCGGCTCACCGGTCCTGGTGTCGAAGGGCGACAAGGAACCACCGGGTAATTCAACGAATGATGGGTATGGTATCAGTATATCTATTACGTGAATACCATCACCACTAACCACAATATTGAACAACCTAATACTGGGTAGCGGATCCATGATCCTCCAAGTATTGCTCAATGATGGTACATACCCCCTGAAGAAATGTATCACGGATCCATCATCCCTAACAAACTTCATAATTGAATATGCATAGAATCCCCTCGGTGCGATTGATCTAACCCCTAATGGATTAAGGATTAATAGGTCTAGGGATAGAGGGCACGTGTCCCCCGTACATAGGTGCCTCGTTATACCACGGATAAGGACAACCCTATTCCTAAGCCCTGCGATGGATACCGTGATAAGGACTAGAAAAATAACGATACCGATTATGTACGATGTTGATAAATACTCCATTACTCATTAAGTCGCGACTTCATTTTTAAATTTATTCTATTCCATTCCCTTACGAATATTTATAATTATAAATTGTTATTAATGATGAGCGAAGTTTTTAATCAATAATGCGCGGTGATTGTCGATGAGCATTACGGTAGACAAATTAATAAAGAGGGAACCAATAGTAATTAGTGAAAACGCTACGGTTAGGGATGCCGTTAATTTAATGGCTAGGGAGAACGTGGGTCTTCTAGTGATAGTTAATAATGCCGGCAAGCCCATTGGTGTGATTTCGGAAAGGGATGTGATCAGGGCTTTAGCCAGTGGTAAGGACTTGAACGCCAGGGTTACCGAGGTTGGTACGGTGGGCAGGTTGATAACGATTAGCCCTAGTGATAGTATATACAAGGCCGCATTACTAATGAATGATAACAAGATAAGGCATTTGGTGGTTATGGACGGTGATAAATTACGCGGTGTAATCTCGATCAGGGACATAATTAGTGAGGAGAGGATCGTGTCGAGACTCGCAGAACTCGCTGAGGCCCGGCCTGAAACTGAGGCTGTGGGTGGCGCAGATTAAGCTTTAAAATCCTGAGATATTGTTTTAAAAGCGATGAGCTTTCTCAACAAGCGGAATGAGGGAGTTCAAGGCTAAGGTTGAGGAGTTATACGGCGATTTCCTTAAGGAGATTAGGGAAATTGAGCGTAAATGGCAGGAAGAGTGGTACAGTAAGGGGATATTCAATGCTGACCCAATACCTGGCAAGGCTAAGTACTTCATAACCGTGCCTTACCCATACGTCTCTGGGCCGCCCCACATCGGCCATGGTAGGACGTTCACGATAGGCGACATAATAGCTAGGTACAAGAGGGCTAGGGGATTTAATGTACTATTCCCAATCGCATGGCACATAACAGGAACCCCCATACAATCGGTTGCGGACAGAATAGCCAAGGGTGACGAGGAAGAGGTCAGGCTTTACACATGGTACGTAAGCCTTTATGTAAATGACCCAGGCAAGGTCAGGGATATATTAGCCACATTCACCAACCCATGGAACATAGCCCGGTTCTTCGCCTCCGCATACGTCGGGGATTTCAAGTCAATGGGCTTCTCCATGGACTTTAGGAGGCAATTCACGACCGGCGACCCTGACTATAACGCCTTCATAATATGGCAGTATTACAGGTTGAGAAACGCCGGTTACATAACCCAGGGCAGCCACGTGGTGCTTTACTCACCGGATGAGGGGCAGGCCGTCGGTGAGCACGATATCAGGGGTGGGGATGAGATAACAGTCGACATTGTCGAGTTCAACCTAGTGAAGTTCAAACTGGAGAGTTCCGACGAGTACTTAGTGGCTGCAACTCTTAGGCCAGAGACTATCTACGGTATAACCAACGTATGGGTAAACCCCAATGTGGAATACGTAATCGCCGAGGTTAATGGCGAGAAATGGATAATCTCTAAGCCAGCGGCATGGAAGCTCAGCTATCAGGGGTATGAAGTGAGGGTGCTTGGCGCGATTCGCGGCGAGGAATTGATCGGTAAATACGTAGTGACGCCGTTAATTAATAGGAGGGTCCCTGTACTACCCGCATCGTTTGTTGATGAGAACACAGGGACGGGCGTTGTATATAGCGTACCCGCCCACGCACCCTACGATTACGTGGCCCTAATCGACCTAAAAAGGGATGAGGAGACACTGGTTAAGTACGGCATTAAGAACATCGTTAAGGACATAGAGCCAATACCCATAATAAGGCTTCCCAACTACGGTAAATACCCGGCCAAGGAGATCGTTGAGAAGCTGGGCGTTAAGGACCAAAACGACAAGGCAAAGCTTGATGAGGCCACGAAGATCATCTACAGGGAGGAGTTCTACAACGGTGTCATGAGGGAGAACACGCTATTCCCAGGACTTAAGGTGAGTGAGGCTAGGGAGAAGACGATAGAGGCACTGAAGAGCGAGGGCGCTTGGGGTAGGATGTACGAGCTTGAGCCCAGAAATGTAATGACGAGGAGTGGTAACCCAGTAATAGCAGCGGTCATTAAGGACCAGTGGTTCCTCAATTACGGAAACCCGGAGTGGAAGAACAAGGCGTTTAAGTGCCTTAATTCGATGAGGATAATACCGGAGAAGTACAGGAAGAACTTCGAGGATGTGTTCAACTGGTTGTCCATGAGGCCATGCGCCAGGAAGAGGGGGCTGGGCACTAAGTTGCCCTGGGACCCTGACTGGATTATTGAGTCATTGAGCGACTCCACAATATACATGGCGTACTACACAATTGCTCATAAGGTGAGATCCACAGGACTTGATAAGAAGCTCGGTGAATACGCAGAACGCGTAATCAGGAGTAGGGGCTCCGATGAGGATGCGTTAAACGCGATAATGATGTTCTTCGATTACGTATTCCTGGGAGAGGGCAATCCGGAGACCGTCGCTAAGGTCTTCAATGTAGATAAGGAATTGATTGAAGACCTAAGGAGGGAGTTCGACTATTGGTACCCAGTCGATGAGAGGCACAGCGGCCCCGACCTGATTGGTAGCCACTTAAGCTTCTTCATATTTCACCACGTGGCCATATTCCCAGAGAAGTATTGGCCACGGGCGATCTCGCTCAACGAGTACGTCATTAGGGAGGGTATGAAGATGAGTAGGTCGTTAGGCAACGTATTACCTCTACCATACATACCGACGCACTACAGCACAGACCTTGCAAGGCTATACCTAGCCTCTGCGGCAGACCTAGACACAACACTTGACTGGAGGGAGGATGACGTAGCCAGCACGGCCAGTCGATTAGTTAAATTCTGGGAAATCGCCAATGAAATAATCAAAATGGGTAAACCATCGACAACCCCAAGCCCTGACTCACTGTCCCTAATCACTCGATGGATAATATCTAAAATAAACAGGGTTATTCGTGACGCAACCGTCGATATGGAGAGCGAGAGCGTAAGGAGCTACGTCTTAAAGGCGTTCTTTGATATGTTAGCGTCCATGGAGAAATACCTCGAGGTTGCCAGGATTGTTGGTATAGGCGAGAATGAGGTTAGGTGGGCCTCCTGGTACGTACTTGAACGCTGGGTAAAACTACTACAACCTGTTATACCGCATATTGCGGAGGAGATCTGGCACAGAATGGGCAACAACACATTCGTTTCCCTAGAACCATGGCCAACATACGATGAGAACCTAATAAGTGATGAGTTGGATGTCGCCATGAATATAATAGAGAGGACGATAGAGGACGTACAGGAGATACTTAGGGTCACGAAGATAAAGCCCAGGACAATACACATATACGTAGGACCGCCCAACGAATACTACGACATAATCAACGAGACCGCAAGGCTCGTGGGTGAGAGCAGGACCATGGGTGAGATAATAAGGACCCTCGTGAATAGGCCTGAGTATAGGCGCATGGCCGATAAGGTGGCAAACCTAGTCTCTCGCTACATCGATGGTACGATACCCAGGAAAATAGTGAGTAGGGATACCGAACTCACGGCCTTTA
>JAKMAE010000050.1 GCA_022014875.1 Vulcanisaeta sp.
TCGTATTCTACACAGTAGGCCATAGGGGTGTCCCGGACATAGCGGCTGACGCAGATCCATTCACCGGAGTATGGATCGTACTCAATGGCGTAATACCACCATACTTAATAGGAGGTACAAGCTTAGCAACACCATTGTCGGCTGGCATGACGGCGACGATCCAGAGCTACCTCGGTAAATCATTCATAATAGGTGACTTAGCCCCGACGCTGTATTTGCTGTATTACTATGAATATTCACAATTCTACGCCTGGGGTAGTGCATACCCAACACAGCAATTCTACACGGGCATACCCGGTGCCATGTTCCCAACACTGGGCGGCGAGAATGGGCTGTACTGGGTGATACAGGGCATGTGGAATCCAGTGGATGGTCTTGGGCAAATAAACACCTACGGATTAGCGCAGCTACTCCGTGGATTTCCACGGAGCATAACGATGTCGCAGATACAAATTGGCTAGGTTCGGTAATGCATCGCTTCCCTAAAACCGCCTTTTTCTTTCCTTTTCCCTGTTACTAAATAATCATTGCTTCTCTTAACCCCTGTATTATCAGGGAGACTGCCCATGCCATTATTATCAGGCTCATGAACCTACCAATGAAGCGCAGCATGTTGGCTCCGACCACCCTCATGATTAAAAAGCCGAACCTAATGATTAGGTATGTTACGAGTGACGCTATGGCTACACTAATTATTACCTCGGGTAGCCCATAGTACGTACTGAAGAGCATAACCGAGGTAATGGCTCCAGGCCCGACAAGCATCGGCGTTACTATTGGTACGAATACGTAATCCTCAGGGTTTAAGCCCATGGTCCTGGGCGCACCCTCCCTTAGTGTATCAATGCCTATGACCAGGAGGACTATGCCGCCGGCAATCCTGAAGTCGGCTATATCTATATTAAACGCCTTTAATATATATGGCCCCGCAACGGCGAAGAACACGAGCAATGTCGGTACCGCTATAGCAATTATCCTAAGGGCTCTCCTGAAGACCTGGGCCTGCTCGATGTTCGGCATAGTCATTATAAGAGGCAGCGCCCCCACTGGGTCTATTATCGCTATTAACTGGGAAACCATAACCAATACATCAATCACGGCATTCATCGTTTATGCGGATACGTAAACCCTTTAAAAAGGGATTCCCACCGCCGATCATGCCTGTATCGTTGTAATTATATTTTTTCTAACCCTCATTAGAAACTTTAATAAATAAATCATGGTAAAAATTGCATAGCATGGCGATTGGAGGGACTGCTCGGGTAAGGAGGGTTAGGAGAAGTATGGTGATCACCAAATTGCCATATACAACGAAGATTTACATAAACTACCAGGTATTGATACCTGCGAGTTTAGTTAAGGCTCTGGGTATCGAGAATGCGCAGTACGCAGACATCGTGATTGAGTACTTCGGACAGGAGATCGCGTTGAAGAGGGTCAAGCTTCTACGTACTAAAAACACGGCCAGTAGGCAATTCACAATTCCGAAGGAGGTCAGGGAGAAGTACGGCATCAAACCACTTGATGAGGTTACGGTTAAGTCAATAGTGCCAGTCCCGTGAATTGCGTAATGAGGGTAAAAGTATAAAAGGCCTTGCTAATTCGTACTTCGTATGCCCATCAGCGACCCGGAGAAGCTTAGGATAGCCATTGAGCACAGGTTCAACTATTGGATATGCAGGAACTGCGGCGCCAGGAACCCGCCTGGAGCCGAGAAGTGCCGAAGATGTAAGAGTAAAAATCTAAGGCCCAAGAGATTCAAGAAGTAGGCGGCTTCATTATTACTATTCGTGGTGTTTATTGATATTTCCACAATAAATTACGGCGCATTACATGTATAATAACGTGCAGCTTACGGAGATAGTTAGGTATATAAAGAGGTCGCTTGGGCTTTATGTAATGGAGGACGAAGTAGACGAATACGAAGGCAAGTCAGAAAGTAATGAGGAGGGCGAAGGGGCCGGTGAGGATTATTCATCGCTCATCAATAAGGCCCCTGAGTGGAGCGTTGGCGTGATCCTATACAACGGTAATGCATACCCACTCGCTAAGTCTAAGTATAGGAAGAATGAGTATTACTTCTCACCAAACTGGAGACCTGTGGCTAGGAACATCAATGGCGAGGTCGTGGTCCTCAGGGATGGAAAGGTCAGTAGGTACAAAATAAGTAGGCGTGGCGATAAGTACCTACAGGTAGTCCTCGTTTGAGCCAGAACCTAAAGGGCCAGGTTTAAATCATCTTTTCCCCACGTAGTTTAGGATCATCAATAACTTATTAACAACATCAACGGGGGACTTGCCAAGTATTACTATCTCGGGTTCCTTACCCCAATCCCCAAGGTGGTAAATAATGTCGGGAACCCTACCCACAGCCTTTATCGCCTGCTCCGTACCCCAGGGTATTGACGCACCCTCCCTAGACTTTACCTCAGGCGGTTCCTGCCTCCTATCGTAACTGCTGACGACCAGGCCTAACTTCCTCGCAGCCTCTATCACCGCGTCGTCATACTTTATATTCATGGCCGACCTAACCTCCGGGTCGTACTTCATGGCCGTGAGTATGTACCTGGCAATGTGCGTGCTAGCCCCAAAGGTCGGCGGCCCACTTGGTCTCGCCTTGCCTAGGTACCGAACTATTCTACCGGGTATTGCAGCGACGTCGTTGATGTCATGGGCGTAGTGCGCAGGCAATGCATAGCCAAGGTTTGACTGAACCTCAGGTATGTAGTTGCCTATAAGTTCGGAGTTCTTCTCGATAATTTCCAATGCCTTACTCATCTCGTTGAGCACGTCGAATTTGTACGCCCTAAGTTCGAGCCAAGCCATTGGGTTGACGGGGCCATGTCCATGACCTAGGGGTAGTGAGTACTTAATAGCTACTGTGATGAACTCCTTGGCGGTCTTTATGGCCTCCCAGGGGTCCAACCCCTTCGCTAGGCCTGCAGCTATTGCTGCCGAAAATGAGCACCCGGTTCCATGGGTATTCCTGGTCTCTATCCTAGGCGCCCTTAATTCCCTGTATTCACCGGTATCCCTGAAATAAACAATGTCCACACTCTCATTACCAGTCAAATGACCACCCTTGACTATAACGATCTCAGGATGATACTCCTCAGCAATGACCTTAGCAGCCTTCCTCGCATCATCAAGCGTCTCAATACGAAAACCGGCCAAGTGCGACGCCTCCGGTGCATTTGGCGTGACAACCTTGGCAATAGGTATTATTACACGCTTTAATGTTTCCATCGCGTCAGCCCTGATGAGTGGATCACCGCTCTTAGCATACATAACGGGATCAACAACTAACGGGAAACCCCACCTCCTAACTGCCCTAGCCACAGCCTCCATTATTGGTGAACTACTGAGCATTCCTGTTTTTGCGGCGTCCACGCCGATATCCTCAGCCACAGCATCTATTTGAGCCTCCACGATCGCCGGGTCAATCTCCTGGACAGCCCTGACGCCAAGAGTGTTTTGTGCAGTTACCGCGGTTAACGCAACCATACCGTAAACCCCAAGTGCGTGGAAGGTCTTGAGGTCAGCCGTAATACCAGCGCCACCGCCAGAGTCTAACCCAGCTATTGTTAATGCCCTCGGTATTTTCATACCTGGATAATCCAATTATAGCATTTTTATAAAACTTTTATCGATTATTGTGGAGGGGTCGCTGAAAGTGACTTATAAATCATCCTGGTGATTAACATTACGGTGATACCATGAAAGGGGCAGTGAGGATTTTGGAAATATTCCTAGTAATGCTGATAGTACTCACCACGCCTGTAATAACACATGCACAGAGTAGTAACATCAATGCGGCGACATCGAACATAACGAGCACGATAAACAACTTCATGAATTCAATAACCAACGGCACAGAGGACGTAATAAACACAGCACTAGCCAACTTGGTGTCATTCACAAACTTCCTAAAGAACGCGGTGTACAACGCATCCCAGGTACTCGCATTACTCTTTGGAATAATTGGTGGGTTCCTCTGGCTAAGCGGGATCTCGCCATATCGCGGTAGGAGACTCGTGATCTCCGCAATACTACTGGCCCTCCTAGCTCTAGTAATCGCCCATTTATAATTAACAAAATGCTTTATCTACATACCTTAAACGGTCTTCGACGCCTGCTGCCTAATCCTCACGAGCTCCCTAGCTATCGCCTTGATGAGCTCCCTCTTCCTAAGCCCCTCCCTCTTCTTAACGGCTATGTAACCGTACGGGCCCTCAAACCAGCTAGCCGGGTGTTTTTTATCATTATACACCTCGAACTCGAGACCCAGGTTTGTGGCTGCCTTAACCAACTCGTCTATTGTTGGCGCCTTTACAGCAATGCTTCTAGGAACCTTCCTACCATTCTTCCTGCTTTTCGTTGAGTCAAAATAAACAGTCCACACAATCCAGTAACCCTCCTTATCCATCGTAGGTAATACCGATGAGGGCTATAAAAGGTGTTATGCCTCGTTTAGGTAATCCAACTCACTTCTCAATGAGTACTGCATTAACGATACCGTCCTGCCCAGGCCTTGACGTAACAATGGCCCTACCTCTCTCGGTCTCTATTATGGCGCCCTTAACAATGATTTGTCTCTTGGCCAACTCCCTATTTGATGGGGTCTCCAAAACCCTGATTATCCTAACCTTCACAGCCTTTTTCTCACTGGGGATGTATAGGTTGGCGTATTGGACGGAGTAGGCCCTAACCTTGACATTGCCGCCGAATACCCTCGTTACCTTCCTAACCTCGTTACCCGACTCTGACAATGTGGTATTCGTCGGCGGACCACCGCCGAGTGCCTTCCTCTTGACCTTATACGGCCTAGGCCTATAACCACCACTTGGCTTCTTCGTGTCCCTGCCCTGGTAATAACTCAATAGTTTCGCCACGAAATCCATGCGATTAATGACTTTTTAAAAGGTTTACGCATCCCGGGACTTAACGCATCATTAACTATGCAATCTCTGCATCATTATCAATAACTTATTAGGCCGTGAGTAATCATGTCGATAAGGCATGATGGGGGATTCAAGCGTGTATAGGCATAACTACGCACCTGAGGAGTTAATAGAGAGACTACACGGTAGGGTTGGGATTAATACGCTCCATGCGCGGGGCATTGATTACCTAAGGTCTTCCTTAGCGAGGGCCTACCGCGAGAATAGAAATCTCAGGCTTGCCCTGGAGCTATGCGTTAGATGCGGTGCGTGCCTCACTGTTTGTCCTGCATACATATCTACGGGCGACATAAATAACTCACCACTTGGTAGATTAACACTAGCCCAAGCCATCCTGAGTGGCGAGATGGGCGCGGACGTCGTCGAGAGGGCCTATACGTATTACTGGCAGTGTTTAACCTGTAGGAGGTGTTCGTGGGCCTGCCCGATGGGTATTGATGTTGGTGACGTATCTAGGGTAGTTAGGTCCATACTTTACGAGATGGGCCTAGCCCCAAATTACGTATCCGGCGTTGTGGATAACCTAGAGAGTGTGGGTAACTTTCTCGGTTTACCGCCAGACGTACTTAAAATAATAATTAATAACGTAGTTAATGAGGTAAGGGTTGAGAAGGGTATTGAGGTTAGGGTTAAGATTGATGAACCAGCCTACGCATTGCTACTGCCTTCCGCGTGCGCCGACTATACCGTGTCTATAAACACGTTCAAGGGCTATGTAGCACTACTCAGTAAGTTAGGCATAGATTTCACAATTAGTACCAGGGCCCCCGATATAACGAACTATGGGTTATTCCTTCACGAGAGGCACATGAAGCTCATAGCCGAGAGGGTAATCGATGAGGCAAGGAGGTTGGAGGTTAAGCTCGTCATAGCGGGTGAGTGTGGCCATGGATGGCGAGTCTTCAAGAACTACATCATACCGAGGCTTAGGGAGTACGGTATCGAGGGCACGCACATTCTCTACCTAACCGCCGACGCCATTAGGAGGGGTTTAATAAAGGTCGACAAGTCACTTAATGGCGATGCAACCTACGTATACATGGACCCCTGCCACTACGTAAGAGGTGGCGATTTAATTCATGAACCAAGGTTCATATTAGCGAACGTGGTTCGCAACTATGCATACATAAATGAAGAACCCGGGCTGGCTATATGCTGCGGCGGAACCAGCGGAATGCTTGCTAAGGAGATGGAGGACTTATCGATAAAGTACGCAAGGCTTTGGTATGAGAGAGCCGTTATAAAGAATGCGGATTACATCGTGGTACCTTGCGCAGCATGTAAACTACAGATGGATAGGGTATTGCCTAGATTGAATAAGATTTACGGGAAGAACGTGGCGTTCATGGGACTCATGGACCTCGTATACAGGGCATTAATCACCTAAGGCGATTAGGTACGAGGAAAACCTAAAAACCCGGGTAATAAAGCAGAGCTGGGGCCGTAGTCTAGCCTGGCTAGGATAGTGGGAAAACCACCCTAAAGCTCGGCTCGGGCTGGTCGCTGGTGGGTTCAACGATCACGAGAGCCCGAGTGATCCCGGGTTCAAATCCCGGCGGCCCCACCACCATTATACGTCTTTTCTAATACGAACTTTACCGAATATGTTTGTGGTAATGCTTATATTTACAATAACCTGGCTCTCTGCGTGACCATTAAGGGTGTTAATGGGGTTGTGGGCTTCGTCGACTTATCAACGGGTGAGGTCAAGAAGATTCAGGTCCCTGACGAGGTGTATAGGAACTTCCTCGGTGGTTACGGCCTTGGTGCATGGTTCCTCTATACGCATATGAAGCCTCGCGTAGATCCTCTCGGTCCTGGGAATATCCTTGGCATAGTCTCCGGCCTCCTCAACGCCTCGGGTATACCTATGACCGGTAGGTCCATGGCCGTTGGCAAATCTCCACTGACTGGTGGTTGGGGTGACTCTAACGCAGGTGGTAGGTTTGGCCCTAAGTTGATGGAGGCAGGCCTGGACGCGATCTTTGTGACGGGGGTTGCCGAGAAGCCAGTCTATATATTGATTGATAATGGCAACATACACATAGAACCCGCAACGGATCTTTGGGGGAAGACGACCGGCGAGACGGAGGATGAGCTTAAGAAGAGGTATAAGGGTGCCCAAGTCGTCAGTATTGGACCCGCAGGCGAGAAACTCCAGTTGATTGCGGCCATAATCAATGAGCGCGGTAGGGCTTATGGCAGGTCTGGGCTGGGCGCCGTCATGGGCAGTAAGAAACTGAAGGCGATAGTGGCTGTTGGTGATAAGAGACCTGAGGTTTACGATAGAGACTTACTTAGGCAAAAGATAAAGGAGATGCTTGACGCGTTGAGGACCACTAGGGCGAGGGCTTACGAGATTTGGCATAAGTATGGCACAATATCGACGCTGGATACAAGCGTTTTGTCCGGGGACACACCGATTAAGAATTGGGCAGGGATTGGCGTTAGGGATTACGGAACAAAGAAGCTCGAGTTATTCGGTACAAACACAATAATTAAGGACGTGGTTAAACCGTATGGGTGCGCCAGCTGCCCTGTCGCCTGCGGTGCCTGGGTCAGGAGACAGACTAGGTATGGGCTTGTATATGGGCATAGGCTTGAGTATGAAACAGCAGCCTTATTCGGCCCAGCATTACTAAACGCGGACCAGGACTCGGTGGTCTACGTCGGTGAATTGTGCAATATGTGCGGCCTCGATACCATATCTACGGCAAACGTGGTGGGATTCGCATTTGAGCTTTACGAGAGGGGTATACTCACTGAGAAGGACGTAGGCTTCCCGCTTAGGTGGGGCGATCCAGATGCTGTCGTTAAGCTCGTTGAGTTGATATGCAAAGCTGAGGGTATTGGTAAGATACTTGGACAGGGCGTAAAAAGGGCTGCGGAGTTGA
Source organism: Vulcanisaeta sp. (assembly GCA_022014875.1). Taxonomy (GTDB): domain Archaea; phylum Thermoproteota; class Thermoprotei; order Thermoproteales; family Thermocladiaceae; genus Vulcanisaeta. The sequence continues at coordinate 7,856 of JAKMAE010000050.1, forward strand.
TAGGCAGGGGCGCCGAGCAATACGCAATGCATGTCGGTGGTCAGGAATTACCAGCGCACCATCCACAGTTTTTGCCAGGGCTAGCCATAGCATATACTGGCGACCCAACCCCAGGCAGGCACACGGCTGGTGGTGTTCATTGGTGGGGCGAGGGTGGTAAAAGGCTTTGGGCACCCTTCGACCTAGGTATTGACCTCGGCTCATCGCCTAAGTATGACTACAGCGATAAGGGACGTAAGGCCGCCATAATCGCCATGGCGACGCAGGTAGAGAATTCGCTTGGCTTCTGCCAGTTTGCATCCCAGGTGATTTACAGGACATTGCCCTACGTAGACTTAATATATGCCGTTACAGGCATGAAGTACACGCCACAGGAGCTTCTGAGGGTTGGGCATAGGATACACACGCTCAGGCAGTTATTCAACGTTAGAGAGGGGATTAACCCAGCCCGCGACTTTAAGCTGCCGAAGCGCGTCCTTGAACCATTCCCAGAGGGTCCATTGGCCAACGTCAGGTTAACCGAGGAGGATGTGGAGAGGATGAGGGCGCAGTATTGGGAAACCCTTGGTTGGGACCCAACCACTGGCTATCCAAGGAGGAAGACTGTTGAGGAACTCGGTCTAGCCGAGATCGCGAGCGACGTGATCGCGATACTACCGCCATGATGCCTCATCAATCTTACACATAGCGCTCCTTTTAATGCTTAATTGCGTACTCAACAATCTTCCTTAGCCCCAACTTACCCTCCTTAAATATTGATTCATCCATTGGGTGCAAATTCCTCGAAATCCTTGGCTTAAACTCCATCTTGCTCAATATGTCTCTCTCAATATAAACGCCCGGTGCGTACTCCTCAAGTACTAGGCCTTCGCTAGTTAACCTAAAGACTGCCCTCTCCGTTATGTACATGACCTCCTTACCCATCCTAAGGCCGAGCTCGGCATTAAAGCCGATCTTGTACGGCTTTTTCACAAACTTTATTATTGGTCCATCATTTACGATGACGAGTCTATCGTTGTCTATGACTATGTTCCTCTTACCTGCCGTAAATGCACCTGCGAAGTATAGTCTCGGCGAGCCATGAGTATTACCGGAAAGCCGCCAGGGCCTGTAACCCTCTCCGGTAGGAAGCTAAGGTTAAGGTAAGGAATCAGCAACAATGAATAAGTCCCTCGGATGACCAGTATTTCTATACATTTCATAAAGCTTTAAGAGTAAATACTCAGGCGTCGTAGCCATGTTAAAGCCAGACACCGCAATGACAGATCCATCCCTAATAAAACCCAAGGCATCATCAACATCCACGACCTTTCTCATCAATCAAGGCGCATGTACGCTTAAAATTTAAATCTTTGTAAAGATGTTTTTTACATATATGCTAGACAAATTACACATGAACAAAGATATACAAAAATAAATAAATGAATAATCAGGAACCCATGAAAACCGAGGCAAAAAAGTTAAAAGCC
>JAKMAE010000051.1 GCA_022014875.1 Vulcanisaeta sp.
CTCGGGATTATCATGCGAAGCCCGTTATTAACGGAGTGGTTAGGTTTGTCTCATTACTTCCCCATTGGCTATAATGAGTTACCTCTGGAGGCGTTGGCGCTCGTGTTTATGGTCCTTAGGATATCATTGACGGACACGCCTACCCTGCCCTGCTCAATCATTGCCCTAAGCACCCAATAATACGCCGGTATCTGGTATGCAAAGTCGCTCCCAACCCAGGGCTCCCTTGGTAATTCGAATAGGTACTTTATGCCACGCATCCTCGTTTTTATCATTACGTTGTTTTCCAAGAACTTGGCAGCCCCCTCGATAGCATCTGGTTGGCCCGTGAACTCCCCGAGTCCATAATCCCTAGCGGCAACCCTACCCTTCTCAATTATGGCCTCCAGCACCTCGTTAACGTCCTTGAATGTTCGTAAATCAATATTTGCCTTTAACACATCCCTGATGAAGTTGATTACCTCATCCTGAAGCCACGTTTTTACATCCCACCTATACCTACTAACGAGTTTCTCAAGCTCCCTGACATTTCCACCCAATAAGTTCCAGAGCAAGTCGGTATCTACGTACTCGACCCCCGTCTTCTCACTAATCTCGTTGATGACCTCCTCGAATGCCCTCCTCGGCAGGTTCCAAAGCAGGTATGGCGTTAACCCACCCTTCGGCCCCACCTTATTGACTACGTCGGCCGCCGCTTGATCACTAACCATGAATACCACCTGCATCTTCACCCCCTCCCTCCTTATTATATCAGGTATTGCGTTGGCCACGGCCTCAAGGACGTCATAACCAAGCCTCTTAACGTATTTATCAACATCGTCTAGGAACACGACAATCATCCTATCATCGAGCCCGTACCTCTTTACAACCTCGGCAAGTACATAGATTGCATTGCCTAACTTAATGCTAAACCCAATTGGGCCTAGGTTAATGTCGAGGTTAAAGACGTTTTTTAATTGATTAATTACGTCATCGCTTAAGTTCGGTATTTGAATTTTCAGCTCCTTAATAATGCCTTCATCAAGGTGAAGGTGGACAAATGCGTAATTACGATTGATCTTCCCAAGTTCGTTAGTACCTCTCACAATTACCTCTGCGAGGGTTGATTTACCCGCACCTCTCGGCCCATAAATCAGTGATATGCCTCGGCTCCCCAGGACGTCTGTGAAGAGCATTTCAATTTCACGCTCCCTATCCCTGAAGTGCACTGTGAATTCCATCTCCTCAAGCCTAACCTCATAACCATGCACCTTATCAATTAATGCCTTTAATCGTTCCTGCAAGGGCGCAATCACCCTAACGTAATAATGATGGACCTTAAAAACTTAATATGACAGGGCCTGGGAATTACGGGGGTAAAAACTTATTAAACATGGCGCGCCTTCGTCCCGGGTTATGGTCAAGGGTACGACAAGCTTTGGCAAGATGGGTAAGGGTTGGACGCACATTAGGTGTCCTAGGTGTGGTAGGCATGCCTATAATCCAACCAAGGGTTATTGCGCGGCCTGTGGGTGGGGTAGGTCAAAGAGGATTAGGCGTTATTCGTGGCAGAATAAGAAGGTGAATAAGGTTAGGATCCGCTAGTTGTAACTAAAATAATTTAATATTGATGATTAATCACGCCCTCTTACCGTAGGCGCCAAGCTCCAGTAGGCCGGCCCTCACGTAGTCCTCATAGCCGAAACCCATGGCTGTTAATAATTCATAAAGCGCCTTAACCGCCGACGTCACAACCATGGGTGTCCCAGCGTCTCCCGCGGATTTCACTGCGTAATGCACGTCCTTGGCCGCCAAACCCAGGGTAAAGGGTGGCAGGGACTTCGGATTAATAATCCTATCGATGTACCTATCCGCCAATTCCCTAAATGCAGTCCTCCTCAACAAGTCCTTCAACACCTCGTAATCAACACCATACGTCCTACCCAGGTTCAAGTACTCACCCAGGAGTGCTACTGCGCCTATCAATAGGGCGTTGTATGCGAGCTTCAACGCCATGGCCGACTCAGCAGTGGGCAACCTAATTATTACACCCAACTTCTCAAGTACGTCCTTAACCCTTTGGTACGTACTCTCGGCACCACCAACTAGGTAAATCGCGGTGCCCCTCTCAACGTCGCTCGGCCCACCGACGACGGGCGTCGCCAATAAGCCAATGTTTAGGTTCGCGAACCTAGTGCTTAGTGCCGCGACGGCAGCCACGCTGTACGTACCTGCGAGGGCTATTACTTCACCACCAACCCCCTTAGTGACCATGTTTAACGCGTGGTCGTCCGAGACGAAAATGAAGACCAGGCCCCTAGCCTCTGAGACGTCGTTGATTGGTTTTGCGGGTAAATCCTTCAGCTTCTCCCTAGTCCTATTCCAGGCATATACCGTGAAGCCCTGGCTAGCCAATCTCCTAACTAGGGCGGAGCCCATCCTACCGGTACCTATAACTGTGACATCCATCAAGAAACGCGCTGGGTACGAGTATTAAAGGGTTACGATAATGACCAAACCAATAGGGGACCTGCCGTGGACCCGCAGGCTTTAAATTCACCAACACCTAGTGAATTCAATATGTCAGCGCCTGGGAGGTTTGATGAATTATTAAACACGCTTACAAGGCTTGTGGAGTTGATGAGGAGGAGGGAGGCAAAGCTATCGGAGATTGTGCAGAGAAACGCGAGGTTTGTTGAGGTGGTTAAGAAGTTCAGTGAGATTGAGGGCCTGTTCCAGAGTAGGATTGAGGATATTAAGAAGAGGGGGGTTGCGGACCTCGATGAAATCCTTAAGGATTTGATCGAGGCCTACGAGGAAATGATGAAGGTAGAGGCAGACCTTATCTCAGTACTTGATGAGCTCGTCGAGATCTACAATGAGGATTATAACTTATCGAAGGAGATCGTGGACATGATGAGGAGGATAAGGGCCTCGCTTCACCAACCTGGTTAGTGCTGTGTCTCCATAGATAGGTATGGTTTTAGGACCACGTTTTTCACTGGGCGTTGGATTTTACGTTCAATTTCATTAGGGAAAACACGTCATCCTCCCTTATAACGCTTACACCGGTCCTTGTTGGGAAGACCTCCACCTGAATCACCTTATCTGGATTCTCAAGCCTGACCTTATTACTTATCCTACTGGCTATTGAATTTATTATCTCCATCCTACCGAGGTCAACCCCCCTCTTCCTAACCTCAACCTTGTAGGTCTCGCCAGGGCCGAGATACTTGCTTGCCAGCTCAACCGCCGCGTTTACTATGGCCTCGAGATCCGTGCTTACAGTCATCATCACAGGAACAACCTTCAGCACAAAGCGTGGGATGTAACGACCACTACCCACGAGCTCCTTAAGCCTCCTAATAAACTCCACGGGATCGCCATCGACGTACCCCGTCAATAGTCCATCAAAGCCCGTGAATGAGACTTGCACAATCCTCATACCAACAAGCTCACCCATGTACTTAAGCTCATCGGCGCACCTACCCTCTAACCTCCTTCCTGTAGACACGACTAGGTTAAAGTCCATGTAAATCTAGAATGAATAGCGTTGCTCCTTATAAACCACACCTATAACGACTCTGACCACCGCGCAATTATGTAATGAATATTACTCGTTGATTAAGACTAGGTAATGCTTTTAAAATTAGATTTAAATCATCGCTGACCAATTATGAACAATCTAGTCATGGAGGAGGAGGAATGGAGTGAGGAAGAAGAGGAAGAGTGGGAAGAGTTCGAAGAGGAGTGGGAAGAGGAATTGTAAACCTGGTTTTCAACTGATTGCTTAAAAACCCTGCGTTTTTCAGGGCTCGATAACCCAATCCTGGGGAATTCCTTTAGGTCGAGATTAGTAATTGTTTTTAAATACGATTTTAGAGTTCGGCACTACTGAGTTGCTTAAGGACGTAGTTCCTAATTTCCGCATCGCTCGGTAAGTGCTCGATGACTTTGCCATTATCAACGAACTTCCTTAGTATGGGCTCTGGCTTAGACCCGTCAGGGCACGGCTTCGGCTCGTACCCCCACGGAACGACTTGGTCGTTAAGTGTCCCGGGGCACCTATAGACCTGCTTAAAGCCCGGTAGCTTGCCCCTCTTCGTTATCGGGACCCACTGCCCACTCCTTTCGTCGTATGCCTCTACTATGTCCATGCTTATGTCCACACTGGGTGGGAAGGCTATTGACGTACCGACACCGAACACGTCAACCACATCCCTAAGTCTTACCACATCCTCCTCATCAACACCGCCACTAACCACGATCTTCACGTTTTTGTAGCCCGCCAGGTCCAGCGTCCACCTAACCTCACGTACAATCGCCTCCATATTGCCACGCCTACTGCTTGGCGTATCGAGTCTGACACCGTAGAGTTTATTACCGAGTAGTTTCGCAGCGAGCATTGACTCCTCACGCTCATCAAAGAACGTATCCACCAACGCGATCCTAGGCACGTTGCTAGGCATGACCTTGTCGAACCAGACCCAGGCCATTGTGTGGTCGCCAACGGCGTGCCTAAACACTATCATTAATGCATGCGGCATTGTACCACTTGGTTCAATACCAATGAGTCTAGCACCTATGACACCGGCCACACCATCACAACCACCTATATATGCGGCCCTATCGACCATGGGCTGTATGGCTGGGTGCACAACCCTCGCGCCAAAGAATAGGCATGCCTTATCACCGGCCAGCTTTTTTATCCTGGCGGCCTTAGTGGCCACAGAGGTGTAGTGCCTAAGTATTCCGAGGAACGTTGTTTCATAGACCGCGAAGTCCACGTAGTTACCCTCAATAACCATCAATGGCTCGTTGGCCTTAAACAGCGTTCCCTCGGGCATGGCGTATATCGTTACTGGCAACTCCCTAGCCGCGACTAGGTTTATAACCTCCTTAAGGCCGGCAAATACTGCCCATTTGTAACCCCTCGGTAAATTCACTACGTGGAATTCAGCCCTCACCTTAACCTTATCGAGACCAGCAGCCCTGAGCACATCGACGGTCCTCTTAAAGTAAATATCTGTTGCCTCGCCATTCAATATCTCCTCATCCTTAGCAATGTAAAATAACCTATCCATGGTCAATTAAGTGCTGTGGGTTGTGGGGAATTTTAAGTTCTACACTGCAATTTTTGCTAGGTAAATTCATCCATGTACTCACTAATCAGTGTGTTGATAAATTCATCCATTGAGGGGAAAATGCAGTTACAGAGCCTGTAAATGCCAACGCCGATTACTAGATCAAGGATGTGTTCCCTCAGTAAATCCACGACCCTATTAACCGCATCAGCAACGCAGTCGTTGATTCCCATGATTACTATGGAGAGCTTGTCATGGCCAATAGGGCTCAGTATGCTTAACCCCTTACTTAATCGTGTTGTCCCAGCCATGTAAGTCAACGCTGCTAGGCCTGGATCCCTTATCTTTGATGAGTGCGTAATGTGATCCCTAAGGCTTAGGTATGCTGGGTATATCATTTGCCAGGGACCTAGTACCCTGTCTGCTGGTACCACGGTTATTAATGAGTTGGCGCAGTCATAAACCGCGCCTCTTACTTTGCTTAATAATTCCTCATTTAATGGCTCACTGAGGATCACTGTGGCGAGCCAGACCCTTAACTCCCCAATATCACTCGTCAACTTGATTATCACGGGCATCGGGTTAGCCACCATGGATGTACGCGAGTATTAAAACCTCATCACCATCACTGACCGGCGTGTCCAGGCCCTTAAGCAGCCTTATGTCTACGTTATTAACGGCTATGTATATGTCAGGCATTAATTCGTTCCTAGAGCTATCGAAGATGCGCCTATACAACTTATCACTTATTGACTTAAGCCCATTGATTACGTCCCCCACATTAGTGACATTGCTCAGTTCCAGGTAATCCTTACCCAGAGCCAGGGCCTTCAATACCCCGGCCAACCTAACCTTAATAGCCACGTTTAATCCTCGGGACAGGGTTTTTAAGGTCTCTTTGCTAAATGCATTAAATGCATTGTTCAGCAATTATGGTTAAGGGGATTGGCGTACTCGAGGTTTGCAGGTATGGTAATAAGATTAGGGAGGTAAGGGTCAGAGTTGGCGCCGATGGCGTACATGAGGAGTCTAACGATGATTTTGCGGATTTAATAATAAATTATGTGAATGGCCTAGTTGATGCGCGGGAGGTCCTGAAGTACATAAGCCTTGGCCCAGGGCTTCTCGGGCTTGCACAGTTAGCTATGTTATCCATACCTAGGGGTAGGGTGGCATCTTACTCGCAAATAGCTAAGTTATTGAACACGAGCCCAAGGGCCATCGGTAGGTTGGCGAGTGCTAATAAGTTGCCCGTTATAGTGCCGTGCCACAGGGTCGTGAGGAACGACGGCTCACTTGGCGGGTACTCCTTCGGTAGTGCAGAGATTAAGCGGGCATTGCTGGCTATGGAGGGCGTGCCGGTAGTTAACAATAGGGTTCCGAGGCAGTACTTCGTTGATTATGCCACGTTGATGACGAACTTCAGGGAATTACTGAAATCGGTGTCCGAGGACGAAATCATTTAATCACCGAAATCACCACCTCATCCCCCTCCTCCACCCCGAACTTCGATGCGAAGTTTCCGCGGTTGATTGATAGTTCGAGAAAGCCCTCACTATTAATGAGGGCCAGTGCCTCACCCTCTTTGGCGAAGCCGTAACTCCTGAGGAACCTCACCCTAAGCTCTATGTTTTTCCTAGGTATTGACACCGCCAATTCATCGCCATAGTCCAGGCCCAGTATTGGGACGTCGTTGGACCTAACCCCCGTGTATGCATTACCGAAGTGGTCGATGTATATGATCGCCGTCCTTGCAAGGCCGTGCGTCACGTATGTCGGGGGTATCGGGAGCCTCACGGGGTCTGTTACCCTGGGGCCTAGTAGCGATATGTCGAGTCCAAGGCTTATGTACGCAGCCACCGGCGCGAATACGTCACGACCATGAAACGTACTTGAAACCGTAGGTCTCATGTAGGTCCTATTTTCAATAGATCTAACCTCCTCGATACCATCATCCTCGGCAGCCATCATCAGGACACCATTGTCAGGGCCAACGAAGTAGTAATTCCTAGTTTTAATAGCCAGGGCCCTCCTGGATGTGCCGACGCCTGGATCGACCACCACAACGTGTATGGTACCCCTCGGGAAGTACTTATACGAGGCCCACAGTGTGAAGGCTGCCTTGAATATGTTAAACGGGGGTATTGCGTGGGTTATGTCGATAATTGTGGCGTTGGGGTTTATACTAAGTATTACGCCCTTCATTGATGGTACGAAGTATGAATCGTAACCAAAATCCGTAAGTAATGTTATTACGCGACCCATCAGTGTGATGACTACCCATGGCTATTTTAAGCCTTAAGGAATGGGTCTAGTGTTGATTGTGCCGCGGTTGGTAACACCATACCTCTAACACCAGCCCTCCTTAGGTATTTAGCGAATCTCGCGGCATTACCATAAACAGTGTAGATCAGCTTAGCGTTACTATTAAGTGCGAAGTCTAGGAGGCGCGGGAAGTCAGAGTGACTGCTTAGTGGCAATGCCTCGACACCAAAGGCCCTAAGCCCTGCAGCCCTCGATGCCTTAGCATAGACACCGCTCAGTACTACGGCCCTAACCGCCCCATACCTGGATCTCAGAGACTTAACAATGCTTATGGGATCGCCGTACATGCCCATTATAATGATGGAGCCCGGCTCGGGAGATCCGCTCAGGACACGACCATACTTAATACCCACTGCATTATTGATGACCTTAATTCTGGGCTCCACGTATATTGGGTAGTTCCTAAGCAGTACTGTTAACTCCTGCCCGCGCCCAAGGGGTTGGCCCATGAGTAGGACGATGCCGTCCTTAACGCCCTCCTCAACAATGCCCACCAACTCATTGTATATGAAGTCCCTGCTGGGAAACACGTAGTTTGGGTCTCCGTAAGTGGTCTCCATTATTAATACATCCACATCAAGAGCATCGGCACCCCTCAGCAGGACTGAGGGTTCCACGTTGAAGTCGCCCGTTACCCCCACCCTTAAATCCCCAAAGTCAAGCACGTATGATAGACTACCGATTATATGGCCCGCATTGTGCACCTCGATTATGGCATCATCAACGTCCAACTCACGGCCGGGGGTAACCTCTATGTACCTGGGGTTTACACCATCACGGACATTGAGCACCCTAGCGGTCTCCCTACTCATGATTAGGGGCGCAACGTTACGGACAGCGTTTGGGTTCACGTGGTCCCTATGTCCATGGGTTATTAAGACAGCGTTGAATGGCTTACTCGGCCTCTTCAACGGGTCGATGATGAATCTCTTTTCACCATACTCAATAACAACTCCATGGTCATAAAAAGCCCTAAACCTCTTCACGCTAATCAATCTAACTGCAAGGCTTAGGAATTATAAAGTGTTTTTGCCCCCTTAGGATTGAGTTTCTCTTTCTACAATTTAGTAGTTGTTAGCGTTGGCGTTAATATGCCATAAATATGGCTCGGTAATTCACGAGAAAAAGATCACTAATTGCGCGGTTTTTGCTGCACTTTAGGCATAACAACTAAATCATTAATTTACCTAGCAAAATTACGGCTGATATTTCACAAATATAAAAAGCAATATCTTTATAACCCAGATTAGGAACTTTATATTGTATGGTCGAGGGCATAAAGAAGAAGATCCTGGACTTCCTAACGAGCAACAAGGGCAAGGAATTCACTGTTGAAGAGATAGCTAAGGCGGTTGGGGAGGAAAGGCTGAATGTCGTTAAGGCTCAACTAACAAGGTTGATAAAGGACGGTAAGGTCGTTAAGACGGACAATAAGTACAGGGCAGCGTAATAAGTATTTGCGTGTTGATGATTAAAAATAAAAATTAATCCTGGTTTTTATTTTCAGGTTTTATTCTCAGTGATGATCCCGACCACTACGGATATGAGGCGATGAAGAATGAAACCGGGCCGGAACTGAGCCATAGAGGTTTTATCACGGCAGCATTCACAGGCCTTTAGACAAACTCCCGAATCTCCTTAATTTTTCCCTAACTTCATCGTTCACTACTATGTCTAGCGGGAAAAAGGCGGTCACTAATTCAGTTTGGTACATCGACAACCTCGCTTATCCTAAGATCCATGGCTACGCTTGCTAACATGTAAGCCTCAACGGGTTCCATGAACTTCGACAATGCATTTATTATACCTATCGTGGCT
>JAKMAE010000052.1 GCA_022014875.1 Vulcanisaeta sp.
TTGATAGGGTTAGGAGGGAGATTGCGCCGCACAAGATAAGCGCTGGTGATTGGCTCCTGGTGATGGAGACGGCGCACAGGATGGGTATAATGAGCAACGCCACCATGATGTACGGCCACGTGGAGACCAGGAGGGACTGGGCAGAGCACCTATACAACATACTCCAGCTCCAGAGGAGGACGCACGGGTTCCTATCATTCACGGCGTGGAACTTCGAACCCGGGAATAGCGAATTAACGAAGACTATACCGTACCCCAGGACATCGGCGACCCTACTCAGGATAGTGGCGGTGGCTAGGCTAGTGTTCAAGAACGAGCTACCCCATATACAGTCGAGCTGGCTCTCGAACGGCCTCGACGCAGCCCAGCTGGCGCTTAGGTTCGGCGCCAATGATTTTGGAGGCACACTCTATGAGGAGAGGGTTATACCAGCGACGGGCCTCCAAATGCCCACCTTGACGAGGCAGGACATAATATACTTAATCAAGCGCCTAGGCCTTAGACCGGCTGAGCGGGATAACTGGTATAGGGTGGTTAAGTACTACTGATGGGTCACGCATAGCTAATTCGAACACCAAGTCTCTCCAGCTCCCACGTGAATGTTGGCCAGGACTTCGTTATGCCCTCCCAACCCATTATCACCACGGGCTTCCTGGCCAGGGACCCACCGATGACCCCCATGGCTATGATTCTGTGGTCGCCCTGCGGGTCGACCTCGCAGCCGCCGGCGAATTCGTTGACGCCCTCTATCTCCATTACGCCCCCTGCCTCGTCAACGGTAACCGAGGCGCCGAGGCATCGAAGCACCTCGGCCATAGTCCTCAACCTATTACTCTCCTTATACGCCAGGTGTTCCACACCCGTCATCCTAGACCTACCCCTAGACCTAGCCATCAATAGGGCAAGCGGCATTGCTATGTCCGGCGAGTCGCTAAGGTCTACCGTGATGGGCCTCAACTCCCTGGTTAATGAGCCCCTAACAATGAGGGATCCACCCCGCTCCTCAATTTCAACGCCCATGTCCCTGGCGCAGTTCACAAAGGCGTACTCACCCTCCACCGCCCTGTCCCTGTACAGACCCGTTATTTCAAGGTCAATCCCCGCCAGCGCTGCGAGGACTATGTAGAAGGCTGATAGGGCGTAATCGCCCGGTATCACCACTTCCTCATTGGTTGCCCTGTACTCCTGGGAGCCAGGTACGTATATTGTGTCGCCCTCGACCTCGGCCCTTACACCGAACTCCCTAAGCACGAGCAGTGTCGCGTTGATATATGGCCTAGACTTGATCGGTGGTTTTACGTATATCTCTATACCGCCCTCAGTCAGTGGGGCTAGGTATAGTAATGATGATACATATTGAGAGCTGACCGAGCCGCTTATCGCTACGTAACCACCAACCAGCCTACTGCCAACAACCCTCACAACCGGCCCGAGCCTATCAACCCTTGCGTTAATGCTCCTCAGGGCATTTATTAAGTCGTCCATTGGCCTGTTGGTCAAAGAGCCCCTTGGTATGAGGAACGTAGTACCCTCAATGCCTGAGTATACCCCCGTTAATGCCCTAAACGTAAAGCCACTCTCACCAACGTCTATGACCCTGAACCTATCAAGCTCAATCCCACGCCTAACCCTGACGTACTTACTACCAATCTCTACCTCCGATATTGGCTTAATGCCCCTTATCATGGACCACGTATCATCACCCCAATTTAAGCCCCTAAGCGTGACTCGGGTCCTCGATAACGCGGAGGCCAATAGGTACCTCAGGGTGAAGGCCTTACTGGGCGGTGCATTGATCGTTTTCTCCCCTGGGTTGAACCCATTAATGATGAGCTTTCCCATTATGGCACCGGGTTAGGGAGGTGAAGAAGTACTTAATGAGTATTCACCATCCGAAGCGCGGCATCGATTATCGACTCCTCATCAAGCCCATAGAACCTAAGTAGTTCCTCCTCGGACCTGCCCCAATGCCCGTAGCCGTCCACACCGAGGATCTTGACCTCAGCCAAACCACTAACTAACTCGGCCACCTCCGAGCCTAGCCCACCCCTTGGTGAGTGTTCCTCGACCACGATTATCCTACCCACCTTACGGGCTACCCTCCTGACCAAGTCCTCATTTATGGGCTTTATGGTCGGTACATTGTAAACCCCCGCGCTTATCCCCATCTTCCTGAGGCTCAGGGCTGCCTTAACCGCGTTGTAAAGAACGGGGCCGTAACCCATTATCACTATGTCGTCACCGTCAATGAGCGGGTATAACTCGCCTATTCGAAACTCGTAATCGAGGTCCATCGTTATTGGGGGTGAGTAGTCACGGCCTATCCTTAGGTAAACGGGGCCCCTGTACTCGATAATCCTCGGCAGTGCCCTCTCAACATCCCAGGCATCGGCCGGCGCGACTATGGCTATGTTGTTTAGGGTCCGCATCAGGGCCACATCCTCAAGTGCCTGGTGGCTTGGTCCATCGGCGAAGTCGCTAAGCCCTGCATGGGTCGCTACGAGCTTCACGTTGAGGTTCATCCTCCCGATGGAGTTCCTAATCTGCTCCCAGCCCCTCATCATGAACATTGCGTAGGCGATCGCCACCGGTATGTAACCGCCGAGCGCGAGACCCGCGGCTACGCCGATTAGGTCCTGCTCGGATATGCCCACGTTGAAGTACCTCTCGGGGAACCTCTCGCCGAAGTACCTAGCCCTCGTTGACTCGCCAACATCGGCCGTGATCACAACCAGTCTATCATTATCCTCACCAAGCCTTGCGAGGGTCATGCCGAGGGACTCCCTCATGGAGAATTGAGGCCTTGGTGGCGGGTTTAGGGTTTGTTTATGGGTGTTCTCGAGCTCCTTCACGCCCCTACCCCTCACAGTGCTTAGGAAGATTGCCGTGGGTTTGCCAGGGGATTCCCTGGCCTTGGCAAGTAGCCTAAGCATTTCCCCGTAATCATGGCCATTCCCGTGGAGCACGTTCCAACCAATTGCCCTGAAAACCTCCGCGTAATTGATCGGCTTTATTGACGATGTCCTGCCATCAAGCTGATAACCATTAACACTAACAATGGCTATTAGGTTATTGAGGCCGTACTTGACCGCCGTCGCCGCGGCCTCCCAGGTCTGCCCCTCATTCAATTCGCCATCGCCAAGTAAGACGTAGATGAAGCCATCCCTGCACCCCCTTATTTTGTAAGCCAATGCCAGGCCAACACCTATGCTTAAGCCCTGCCCTAGCGAGCCCGTTGTGGCGTCTATGTATGGCAGGTCCATGTTATCGGCGTGCGTTGATACCGTGGAATGCGTTTGGTTTATCTCCATGAGCTCCTCAATTGGTATTAACCCCTCAACGGCCAGTATTGAATAGAGGGCTGGCGCTACGTGGCCTATGCTCAGGATGAACCTATCCCCACACTCGCCGCCCCTCCTCATAACCCTGATTAATAGGTTGATTATGTCCAAGGCCGCCAATGATGACCCAAGGTGTACGTAGGGAAATGCTTTATCGAGCCTTAGCAAGACCTCCCTCGCCCTATCCCTAACCTCCATGAGCCTATTGAAGTCCAGGGCTTCACTCAGTTTCCCAATCACCATTGGAAGTTTCGATATTCCATACGACTAAACAGCAAAATGTAATGAATATTTAAGGATTATCCCTACCTATATTTTCTATAGTTTACTTTAAAACTACGGGAGGAACCTACATTAAACGGGTTGGCTCAACGAAATTCGTCGTTAAATAGTAGCCCCAGGAATTAATTATATAATCTATAAATGGCCCCTCCTCCCCCGGCCTAAACACGGCGTATATGGACGGCCCATTACCACTAACCCCCGAGGCCAGGGCGCCAAGCCGCAGTGCAACGCTTATGGTTTCCAACGCCCTGTAGTAACCAAGTGATTCCGCAACCAATATGCCGTTTATCGTGGCCGCCCTCCACACGTCACCGTTACGGGCCATTTCGAACAATGGCGTGTATATACTCGATAACGCCCTCAACCTATCAATACCCATTAAATTCTTGCCTTCCCTGTACCCGGTTATCACGACTGTGAAGTCCCCAGCACGTAGGTGCTTGATTATACTCATTGACTTGTTGTCGGTAAGGACGATCCCCCCAAGTATGGCTGCCGAGGCATCATCAAACGCCCCCGTTATTGAGGAGCCATGGGCCCTGGTTATTAAAGCAGCCAGCCTGGCGCTATCCACGGGGTCATCACCGAGGCCTAGGAATCTCTTCACTGCGTGTATTACGGCCACGGCAACCGCGCTGTTACTCTTCAAGCCGCTGGCTCTAGGTATCTGACTGTCCACGTGAATGCACACCTCAAGGTCCGTGTTGAATATATCCCTTAGGTAATTTATTATGAACGTTATGAACTCATCATGCTCACAAAGGCCCCTGGCTACCCTGACCCTTACGGGTAGGTTTACGGCGGCGGCTCCACCTAACCATGCAGGTACCGCATTTATGATGCTGATCCCGCCGTAACTTACGCATTCCACAGACATTGCCTATTTAACATGGGTGCTTGGGCCAAATACTTAAAATTTCTAATTTTGTTTTAGTACTTAGTTTAGTAATGAACGCGTGGAGCGGGCTGCTCTTGAATAAGCCGGTGCTCATATGCGCAATCCCAGTGAGGCGATTGAGGTTTCAGTACTTACCGGCGTCCTGCGAAGCCGTGGAGCTAAGGCTTGATTACTTGGATGACCTGAGGCCAAGCCCCGAGCTCAGGGGTTTCATCGAGGATTACACATCTCATTACCCAACCATAGTGACGGTTAGGGAGTATAATGAGGGTGGTAATCGCGTGATCGACCCTAGTATTAAGTATGAGGTCCTAGAGCTGGGTAGGGGCGTTGGGGCGTTGGTGGATGTGGAGGCATCACTATTGGCCAAGAGCCCTGAGACCTACGGTAAACTGGTGGAGGGGTCCATAGTCTCCAGGCATGTGTTCAGTAAGGAGGTGAATTCGTACGAGTTGGCCCTGAGGGATCTTGAGCTAGCTAGGAGGTATGGGGCACTTATTTACAAGATATTCACGGTTAGGGATGACGACTTCGTAAACCTACTCAGCCTCGTGGGTAAGGCCGGCATTCACGTGGCCGTGATACCGAGCAACCCGGTGTATAGGGCTGTCTCCATGATGATGGGGTCGTCCCTCATGTACTGCTCCGTTAGGCAGAGGACAGGGCCTGGGCAGCTCAATATTGGCGTGTGTAGTAAAATTAAGATGTTTAAGAGGTCCTTAGCCATGTACGGCCCCGAGTGATTGCGATTGTCTACGCAATTCCATGAGCACGTCGTTCCAGCTCGGTCTTTCGAAAGGCCCAAGCCATATTTTGTCGGCCTCAATCGCCTGCCTAACCAATACCTCGAGGCCGTCTATGTACCTCACCGAGTACTTCTTAGCCAGCCTTATGAGCGAGGTATCGCCATTGATTTTATACGCCAGGTCTAGGACCAGGCCCGCGCCAGCCTTAAGTGGGTCTATTGGGAACTCCTCATCAATACCCAACGGCGTCGCATTGACGAGGAGCCACGCCCTGACCGCGGCATCGCCAATACCCATTGCAACGCAGTCCACACCGAGTGAGTTAGCCAGTGAGCATAACTCCACGGCCCTCTCCACGGTTCTATTCATCACATAGACCCTCCTACAGCCAAGCTCGGCCAATGCCAAAACAACCGCCCTGGCGGCGCCGCCGGCGCCAACGAGTAATGAGTCCTCACCTGAGTAGCCCCTCTCCGCTAGGGCCTGCCTGACCGCCTCATAATCAGTGTTATACCCTATCAACTCACCGTTCCTATTAACTACTGTGTTCACACTATTCAACACACGGGCTGCGCCGCGGGCATCATCCAATAAATCAACGATGGAGACCTTATGCGGCATAGTTACGTTGAAGCCGCTCAGGGCATCTCTCGCGAACTCAACAAAGTGCCTAAGCCTCCCTGGCGATACCCTAAATGGTACGTAAACCGCGTCCCTACCCAGGGCCCTGAATACGTAGTTATGTATCGCGGGGGATAATGTGTGGGTCAGTGGGTAACCAATTACGGAATAGACCTGCATTCCTCAATCACCAACCTCGTGAACTCCCCAATACCAACCTTAACTAATTCCCACCTACCCACGTCGGTAACTACGGGCAGTTTCAGGTAATTACCGCTCCTCTTCTTATCCCTAGTTACGGCGTTTATGATCGAGCCTATCGCACCCGCAATATCGATCCTCGTGATTAAGCCGTAGCTGCCTAGGGAATGGGTTAGGGTCTTCGGCACATCGGGGCTCGTGTAGCCAAGCCTAACGCCAACCCTGGCCTCGCAGATCATGCCCGCGGCGACGGCCCTGCCATGGCTTATTGAAAAACCCGTTGCGGACTCGATCGCGTGGCCAACGGTGTGCCCGTAATTAAGGACCACCCTCTCCCCACCTCTATCCAACTCGTCCCTCTCGACTACACGTGCCTTATTGATTAATGACCTATACACAACCCACTCCAGGGCCTCCCCATCTCTACTTAGCAATGCGTCTTTATTACCAATGACGTATTCGAGGAGCTCCTCATCCATCGTGACGCCGTACTTTATAACCTCGGCGAACCCATCCACGTAGTTCTGCATCGGTAAAGTGTCGAGGAATGAGAAATCGATGATCACGGCCCGCGGCTGCCTAATTACGCCGATAACGTTCTTGATACCCAGGGCATTAACGCCAGTCTTACCGCCGAGTGCTGCATCGACCATGGAGAGCGTCGTGGTTGGGACGTTTACGTAATCCACACCCCTTAGGTATATGGATGCGGAGAACCCCACCACGTCCAGGACGCTGCCGCCGCCAACGCCGATGAATACGCCGTCCCTATCGAGGCCCAGCCCATGAACCCACTTAATGATGTTGAGCACCGTATTAATGTCCTTACCCGACTCACCATCATCAATAACCATTACCGGGCAACCAACCTTAACAGCGCCTGGTATACTCCTCGACACGAAGGCCGCGCAACCCGTATAATTACTAAGCAATCCCCTCAGGCATTCCTCATGGTTCACGTTTATGAGGACCCTGACCTCGCCATCACGTGACTTGTACGTGAATTCCCTCATATGTACCGACCAATGGCCCTAGCCACCTCCCTGCCCCTCTCCATCAACTCCCTAAACATTTCAGGGGTTAACTGCTGCTCCGCGTCTGACAATGCCTCCCAGGGCCTTGGGTGTACCTCGATCAGTAACATGTCGGCACCGGCGGCTATCGCCGCCAGGGCCAGCGGTATTACCAGGTCCCTCCTGCCGGCTGGGTGTGATGGGTCGACGCACACCGGTAGATGTGTTAATTTCTTAACTGCGACTACGGCGCCGAGGTCCAGGGTGAACCTGGTCGCCCTCTCGAAGGTCCTGATCCCCCTCTCGCAGAGTACTACGTTACCGTTACCCTCGAGCAATATATACTCCGCGGCTTCGAGCCACTCCTCAACCGTGTTGCCAAAACCCCTCTTTAGGAGCACGGGCTTGCCTGACCTGCCGACTTCCCTCAATAGGTCGAAGTTTTGGGCGTTCCTGGCGCCGATCTGGAGCATGTCCACGTACTCGCTGACCACCTTCACCATCCTCGTGTCCATGACCTCCGAGACCACGGGTAGCCCAACCTCATCACCGACCCTCCTGAGTATCCTTAAACCCTCAACTCCAAGTCCCTGGAAACTATATGGGCTTGTCCTGGGCTTGAACGCGCCGCCCCTGAGCATCCTGGCGCCGGCCTCCTTAACGGCTATGGCCACCTCCCTCACCTGTTCGTAACTCTCCACGGCGCACGGCCCAGCCGCGACTACTACGGCTTCGCTACCAATCCTCACATTGCCCACATCAACAATGGTCCTACCCCTCCACTCGGAACTCGCGAGTTGGTACCTGGCCTTTACGTTTATTATGACGGCATTACTATCGACACTCCTTATAAGGGACTCATCAACCCTGCCCTCCGGTGGTGTTACGATTAGGTCCTCATTAAATAACCTGACAACCCTAAACCAAACACCTGCCTTATCCAGTACGTGGGCCAAATCCTCAACCCTGCCCGGCGATGGTTTAATAATCATTTCACCACCTCGTCAAGCCTACCCCTATCTATTAACTCGATTATCGACCTCAACGTGCTTATAAGTTCCTCCCTAACGAGGCTCGAGTAGGGATTGAGTGACTGTATCTCGTAAGCCACGTCCAACTGGGACAAAACCCTCTCCATGGCCCTAACAGTGTACCTCAGGCTATGCGTTAACGGAGCACTTCTCAAGTCAATACCAGCCCTCCTGAACAGGGCGTAAAGCGTCAGTAGGGCCATGTGGTGGGCGGCCTGTAGGTACGCCATTAACCTATCGTGCTCCTCGGGACTCCTTAACACCACCACGTTCAACCCAGCCCTGCTGAACAATTCCCTGACCAGGTCCAGGTAATCACCGCTGGACCTAGACGGTATTAGAACCACAGTCTCATTCACGGGCTCACCAACGTCGCCAAACAATGGGTGGGCACTCACGTAATGGAAGCCATACTTAATCGATGATTCCTCGAGCACGTTGAAGAATGTGGACTTCACGGAGAATAAATCCACGAGAACGGAGCCTCGAATAACATCCACATTACTAATTACGTAATTCACGGAATCCCACGTAGGCCTCGTGGCTAGTATGAAAACGTCCGACCTTGCGGGTTTATCTCTGAATTGGATGAGCGATACGTTGGCGACGCGATTTAAGGCCCTTGATACGGCCCTGCCAACACGCCCGGTCCCGACCACGGTCACGTTGATGTTAAGTCTCTCGCCAACCTGTACGTACGTTGAAGCCCTAATTATTGCGTTAATCAATTCATACGCCAAGTCCTCACTCAGCCCGGCGCTCCTTAACTTGCTCACCCATTTATTAACGACCTCGCCCTCACGTGCCTTATCCACGATGGGTAGCCCAAGGCTTCTCTTTAACCGGCCCAGCTCCCTAGCAAGCTCTAGGCGTTTAATTATTAATTCGATCAACTCCTCATCCAATAAATCAACCTCGCCCCTAAGGGCGTCTAACATCGGCACCACCTGCGTAGGATGTACTCATCAGTCATGCCCAGGGTTTTACGTGAATTGCTCGAATTGCTCATTGATATTGATATTCCATAGAGGTCCCG
>JAKMAE010000053.1 GCA_022014875.1 Vulcanisaeta sp.
GGTGCGTTGCCCCAGTGAGTAGTAGTGCTCGACCAGTACTCTGAAGTCTGAGTCGTTGTATCGAGGCGTGGTGTCTAGATTGATTAGGTTTATAAGGTGGGTCGCTCTTTATCCTGTGTCTAGTTCTGTAGTGACCGTTGTTCTGCCTAGGAGGCTTGTTGAGGTGGTTGAGTCGATGGGTTTGGATTTGGTTGATGTCATTGTGAACGCCCTTAGTGGTAGTGTCGATCCATCGCTCACTTCGGAGGCTAGGGTTGTGCTTGCCGAGAGGTACCTTGAGGAGGCTAGGGAGTACATAGCCAAGTGAGATGCTATTCAGGCGTCAGAGAAGATGTACAGGGTTGTTGAGGAGTGCGTAAAGGCGCTCGCCGAAACCCTAGACACACCCGAGACCCAGGAGGCAAGGAGAAACGGTAGGTGGTTCACGTGGCTGCTCGGTGAGGCTGCCAAGTCGATTGCCGATAGGCTTGGTGAGCCTGTGGTGTTGGAGGCCTGGGCTGTGGCTTATGATATTCATGTATGGGGGTTTCATGAGGCGAAGTACGGTATTGAGAGGGTTATGGTGGGTTTGAAGTACGTGGAACAGTTGCTGAACCTCACGAGGCGGGTTCTTGGTCGTGTGATGTGATTTAACCTGTTGCCAGGTAAATGCGCGATGTGGTGTTTCGTTGTTGGTATTATTTTCTACGATTAATAACATAACGTTTATAAGCGGGTTTGTCGTCGCGGTTCGTAATGCTTGGTTACGCTGGGCGTATTGCCAGGGTGGATTTAACGAGTGGTTCCGTTAAGGTTGAGGAGGTGCCTGGTTGGTTAATTGACTTGTTCATTGGTGGTAAGGGCTTCGTATATGGCTTACTATCTAGGGAGTTATCGCCTGGTGTTGACGCTCTATCGCCAGGTAATAAGATCGTTATTGCGGCCGGGGCCCTTGCCGGCTTGGCGCCTGCTGCGTCTAAGACCATCGTCGGTGCCGTTAGTCCATTGAGCGGCTTAATCCACGATACCAGCGTTGGTGAGTGGTTTTCCTACTTCCTCCGCGGTGCCGGTTTTGACGCGTTAATCATCGAGGGGGCCTCGAAGGAGCCTGTCTATCTATGGGTTCATGATGGGATGGTCGAGATTAGGGATGCGAGTAGGGTGTGGGGTAAGTCGACTAGGGATGCTGTCAAGTTGATTAGGGAGGAGACGAATAGGGCTGCCTCCGTCATGGTTATTGGGCCGGCGGGTGAGAATATGGTTAAGATCGCGAATGTGATGGTCGATGGCGAGAGGGCCGGCGGTAGGGGCGGTCTCGGTGCTGTCTTCGGCGCTAAGGGTCTTAAGGCGGTTTCTGTGTATGGTATACCCAGGATCGAGGTCGCCGACAGGGATAGGCTGAGGAGGTTATTCCTAGAGGTTTATGAAAGGTTTAGGACCACCTACGAGGCCGCTGAGCACAGGGAGTACGGCACAAACAATGGCTTGGTGATAAGCGGCACTTTGGGTGTCTCGCCTGCGTATAATTACGGCAAGCCAAAGCTAAGCGAGGAGGAGTCGCATAAGCTTAGTGGTTATGCAATAAAGGAGCTAGAGGTGGGGTTTCCGGGGAAGCCCATAAAGATTGTTGGGTCCCTATGCCCCGTGAAGTGCTCGAGGTGGGTTAGAATACCCGGTGAGGATGATTTTGTTAAGCCCGAGTATGAGAAGTGGGGCTTGCTCGGCGCCGCTGTTGGGGTTTTTGATAAAGCCGTTGTCCTCAAGGCCATGAGGATTGCCGACGACCTAGGGCTGGACGCAATCGGTGCCGGCAACGTCATTGCATGGGCCATGGACCTGTACGAGCATGGATTACTAAACAAGGATGAAACAGGTCTTGAATTAAGGTTCGGCAATGGTGAGGCCGTACTCAGGCTTTTAGAGGATATGGCGTACAGGCGCGGCTTTGGGGCGTTATTGGCTGATGGCGTGGCCGACGCAGTAAAGAGGCTGGGTAGGGGCTCTGAGTATGCCGTACATATAAAGAACCTGGCGCTACCGGCATGGTACCCAAACGGCCCGTTGAGGGGTCTCGTAATATCCTACCTAACCGCCGATGTCGGTGCATCGCATCTGCGTGGCTGGCCCGAGATGCACTCTGAGGATACGCCATTGAAGAACACCGTTGAGTCCATGATAAACGATAGGGACCATAAGGCTGTGATGGATTCCATGGGGCTTTGCGTATTTAACCCCTATAAGTGGGATGATATTGCCGAATTCTACGCGGCAGCCACCGGCAGGAAGCTAAATAAGGAGCAGTTAGCGAGGGTTAGTGTTAGGATTGATACCATAGCTAGGATCTGGCACGTATTGCTTGGTTACGTGGATCCCTGGAGCGAGATACCCCATAAGATGATTCATGACCCAAACGGCCCAAGACTCAGGAGGGATGAGGTCATGGAGGCCTTACGTGAATTCTACAGATTAAGGGGCTGGGACACAGAGACTGGCATGCCCTCCGAGGAATACCTAAGAGACTTAGGGCTGGACTGGATGATACCGTTGAGGAACAAGGCCCTCGACATTATTAATAAATCCTCAATACAGCATTGAACTCCTTAGGCCGCAACACTCCGAAACCCAACCCATACAACCGCTACAGTTACTACATTGTTGATGTTCACTGGTTTTTCCTAGGGTAGGCTTGGTTTTACGTGAGGATGGGTTTATAAAGTTGAAATTTTGCAATAGAATGTGGACCTTGACGAGATAGCACTATCAGTAATGGGACCATTAATACTCAGGCTCAGGGGGTCTAGACTATACGAGAGCACCCTCAGGAAGTTACAGGCATCGCTGTCCTTCATAAGCCCTGAGCGTTACTTAGCAAGGACCTTGTTCATATCGGTCCTAATGCTCGCTACCATGGCGCCATTGGGTGTTTTATTAATAATGCTCAACCTAAACAGCGCATTGATCCTGCTAAGGATGAAGATGCTCTTCACCACGCAGTACGGCATTAGGGACTTGGTTCTCATAAGTATTGGTTTTATATTGATAATGATGCCGTTGATAGTTTACGAGTTGATGATTGCCATGCCTAAGATAATGGCTAGCGACTTGGCCTTCAAGGTCGAGACCGAGCTCCCCTTCTTCGTCGCCTACGTATCGGCAATAACGAACTCGGGCTTGTCCGTGTTCAGGGCCGTGGAGAGGATTGCCGAGGCAAGGATATTGGAGGTTATGGGTAAGGTCGCCAGGTGGGCCTACATTAGATTTAAGGTGTTCGGTGAGGATCCACTGACAGCGTTATCCAACGTCTCGTCAGTAATAGAGAGCAGGCCGCTTAGGGAGTTCATTAGTGGTTACATTACCACCGTCAGGACCGGCGGCGATGTTGTCCACTACATAAACACTAGGCTTCACGATATAGTGAGTAACGCCATTGAACGTATGAACAGGGCCGCGGAGTTCCTGGGGATGCTAATGGAGAGTTACATAGGGTCCGCCGCCATACTACTTATAGGGCTTGACGTACTGTACCTGGCACAGGCCGTAACCCCCTTCGGTAATAGGTACGCCGCGTTTATGCAGGCCATAAATTCCAACTTCATGTTTGGGTTATTCGTTGTACCTGCCATATCCGTCGCATTCATATACCTCGGAGAGGTTTCGGCATTTAGGTCGCCATATACCGACTATAGGCCGTATAAGTGGGCCGCCGTGTCCCTTGTAGTAGCGGCTGTCCTGGGCTTCCTGGAGTATGACTTATTGTTCCACAGGGACTTGAGCAATAGGGTTTACATCCACGGTTTACCGATACCCCTTGACTTCACGGTAATCTTTGGATTAACCCTGGCGTTATCCTTCACACCAACTGCTATATACTCCATGAAGGTTGTTAGGGAAAGGTGGGAAATAGATAGGGAGTACGCGGAGTTCCTTAGGGACGTTACCGAGCTGAGGAAGAGTGGTTTTACCCCTGAGAAGACCTTCGAGACTCTTAGGTACACGAGGAGGTACGGCGCCTTTGATCAACTACTCGATAGGATGGTTAGGCAGATAAGGTATGGTGTACCAATTAGGGAAGTGCTTTCATCAATAATGCCGAAACTGCATAGTTATTACTCAAGGGTATTCACGTTCCTGCTTACCGAAACGATAGACCTGGGTGGGGCATCACCGCAGGTTCTCGACATGCTCGCCAGCTTTGCATCATCCATAGTGAGTGTTCAGGAGAACATGAGGGCTAGGCTTAGACCGTTGAGGTACGTGCCCTACATAGGCGCCGTAATACTCGTCGTAACGCTCGTGGTTTTGATATTCTCCGTAGTCGCCATAGTAACCAGGATAGGCCCCGGCGGCATTGCCGCTGGTCCATCAACAAACCCGTTGGTCAATTTGTTAGCTACGTCATTCTCACTCACCGTGACTATAGACTCATTCATAATGGGCCTAATAGCTGGTAAGTTAGGCGAAGGCGAGCTATCCCTTGGGTTTAGGCATGCCGTGGTTCTAACGTTGTTGGTTGTCCTTGTTTATGCAATGTCGCCCTTCCTCGCCAATGCATTGTTCGGCGCAATGTCTGTACCATCCTCAAGCCTGCCATATTAATATTAGGAATAAAGCTGGTATTAATGTGGAAAACTATGAAGCTAGGCTGGGTCGCATTGAAGAGACTATATAGGGAAACAGAAACAAGGTATAGAGACCCGGTTGGTACGACGCATTTTCCTGGGCGTTATTAAGGACTATTTCTGGCCTTCTGGTGGTACTGCTTCCATTAAATAATCCACGTACTTAAATATTGAGTCCAGTGCCGGTGATTCGTAAAAGGACAGCTTTAGGCTCTCTATCTCAAGGGCCTGTCTAACTATTGGGAATAACTCGTCGTATGGTACGACATGTGGTTCAATATTGACCACATCCCTCACCAACTTAGTCCATGGGAGACCCGTTGATGCGTCCACTGGGTACTTAATATTTAGCATGTTTAGTATGGGCCTCAACAGCCTATTCTCAACCTTTAACTCTCGCATTAGATTGACAACATTACTAATAGCCCTTACACTGCTATGGTCAGGTACCGCAACAAGCACAACGTTATTACTCACCTCCAGTAGGGTTGTTAGTACATCGTAGGAGAGGCCGAGGGCTGGTGGGTCGATTATTACGTAGAATGGGGATACTGCGGCTATGGCATTTAACAAACCCCTGAGTAGATACCTATCAATCCTGACCTGTCCAGGGTACTGGCTTATGGACGCCGTAAACACCAACCTAAATGTCTCATCACCAACCTGCCACGTTTTGACATAGAGTGTTGATAGTGGGTCTGGAATCCTACCCATTAAGTAATCAGCTAGGGTGTACGGTATTTCTGCCCTGACATCACCGAGCAGCAACATCGTGGCTGTGCCGCTGTCCAAACCAAGGTCCAGGAGAACCACTGGATATTGAGCCTTATTCCTGAGCTCGTAGGCGAGCACCACGGCCATGTTCACGGCTAGCGTTGTTTTACCTGTACCGCCCTTGGTCCCACTCGTTATTAATATAATCCTCACAATCCACCAACCAACCTGCTCTGTGTTAAATAATAAATAAGGATTATTTTGATTATTTGACCACCGTCCATTAACCCCTCCTTGGTTTCCTAAGGGGCCTCCTCTTTATATCTTCGGGGCTTGGTTTATTACTTTCTACTTCTAATTTAACGATTAGGTTCTCGATATCCCTATTTATCATGAGTATCCCAAGGATATCCAGGAGGAAGCCTATTATGAAGATGGATGCTGAGAATAGAACATCACCAGCCATCCCGAGCACTGCAAACCCGACAACCATGAATACTAAACCAACCACCGCCACTAAAACGCCAGTCCTCATACGACTAACTAGCCAGGCCTAAGTATTTATACCTTCCCTAGAGGAATGAGTCCAACCCACTACTTATTATTCGCTTAATCGTTGACCAGCTGCGGCGGACTATCGGCGGTAAATCACCGTGTTCCCTAACCCAACTTCTAAGGAACTCTATCGTCCTGGGATCACTGGGGTAGCCGCTCCCAAAGTCACCGTACCTGCTGTGCAGATCCTCAATTATGGAGTCCCTAACGACCTTAGCGATAATGCTGGCTGCCGAAACTATGGGTATTAACTTATCGGCCTTATTCATCGAAATGACCTCTATACCCACCGCCCTCCTTATTAACTCACCATACCTATCAGCATCTGGGTCTGGGGAATCCACGTAAACCACGCTTAATTCAACGTTCTTTAGGGCCTTCATTATTAACTTAATCGTAACCTCAGCCTCAAGCTTATTTAATGCATTCATGTATACGTACTTATCGATTACCTCAGGCTCTATGACCTCGTAATCCATGTAAACCAGGATTGACCTGAGCCTATTCATCAACCTCGACCGGGCCTGTGGACTCAGCTCCTTGGAGTCCCTAACCCCAATACTCCTTAGTTTATCCATGTCGTCTATGACTGCTATGGCCACGACCATAGGCCCAATTACAGGCCCGCGGCCAGCCTCATCCACTCCTCCTACCAACACCCCCATCAATTACCTGCTTAATGAGCGCCTTAAATTCTTCACACTTAATGTCGACCCCTCCGTAGATGGCTATCTCGTAGTAATTAATCAACTTATCAACAAGTTGATGATCTACATGTAACTGCTTAATTATGTACTCACCAACCTCCCTATGCGTTAATGACGGGTCCTTAAGCCCAAGCTTCCTAATCAACCATATAAACGACTTGTTTATACACTCCCTACCTCCACCCGCGCCAACGCCCATGAATGGTATGGTGATAAGCAGGGCAATTATTGATAGTGTTGATGCCAACGATGCCGTAATAATTAAGTGACCTAGCGATGATTGGGTGCCGGTTGACTTATTATGCCCGCCATGTAGATTATTCGCTACATTGATCACGCCGGTCCCTGTGGCTATTGAATTATTGAGCGCGCCGATGGATGCCTTGGTATTAAGCGGCGCTGACCTGTACTGCGACACACGGTATGTACGGCCACCCACCACTATGTACTCAAACCCTCCATACTCGGTAGTATTACGTGTTAGAGCTACCACGGAGCCGCTACTCGGGGTTTTCTCCATGCCCATGGTTGTGTTTAGGGGCGTTAATGAGTATATCTCCATCGTGCCATTCATATAGAGGATGCCATTAATTATAAAGTAGCCATTGCCCAAAACGCAAATTCCCGAGAATACGTAGTATTGCTGATTATCTAATGAACTCGGTGTTATGATTATGGCTATACCCTCATTTGCTGATGAACCATTGATAATCACTATGCTGATGATTGGCCATTTAATTATTTCATAGAAGCCCATGTAATACGTAGCCAAGGCCTTGCTCGCAATAAGTACTAGAGCAATCAGTGTTAGTATTAGTGCAAATGTTTTATTAATCCTCATCCCCATTAATCACGTAATGAACCAACTAATAATGCTTTTGCTACTGAGTATCGCTGTGATTAAGGCGCAGCAGGCGGTGTCGGCCACGCAATCCATTGCAATGAACGCCTCGTTAAATTACATAGGTAGTGCCTACTCCTTAACTGTTTATGAGCTATCCTACACAAACATGAGCGGTTACGTAATAACCCCGCAGGGTATTTATGAGGGCTCATTCGCGGGCATTCTCAGGTTGGGCAATTTCGTCTATGTCGGTTTCTACCGAGGCATAATCACGAAATCCCACTTCCTAGGCTCATTCACACCAATCATTGGTTATGAACAGGTAAGCATACCAACAGAACTATCGTTTAGCAACTCCACGAACTTCATAGCCATTGTTAAATCCGGCATACCCGTGGTGCTTAGATACTTAGTCTTTAATGTATACGTCAATGGTACGGTGGCGAACACACTACCGTTAATTACCGTCAATGAGTCTACCGTATTAACTATATACTTCAGCAACGGCTCCGACTGTAGCAGTTATAGGGTTAATGCTACGTTCATAACCCCAACCCAGGTAGTGCCGATACCAGTCATCATCAATACGCAGCCGCCAATAACATACTTCGTGAGTAATGTAACGATAACGAGTACATACCCTCCAACGGAGTTAATGCTACTCGAACCAGGCGATATCGTCGTCGCCGAGACCCCCATATCCTCGGCGAGTTACGTTATGTATGTATGCCGTAGGCAGGGCACATCATTTAATAATTACAACCCCCTATACGTGATTGAGTACCTAGGGCCAGTAAATACGCAGTTCATTGAGGAGGCGCAAAAACTGCTCGGTACATCTGGAGGTAATGCGCTTCAGGTTATTGATGAGGTATTTCAGGGACTGGTGAGTGGTCGGTATAGGTTGATTAATTACTCCGTAGGGCCTGAAAACCTTCTGAAGAATGGTGAAGGCTCAATAATTGATTTCGTAACCGCCGCCATGTACATACTGAGGGCACGCAACATACCGAGTAGGGTCGCCTTTGGGTTCTACGGCACATACTCCAATGGGCAATACATGTACACTTCATCAACTGGTGTGCTGTGGGATGAGGCGTACACTGACGGTGGCTGGGTCATGTTCATGCCAGTACCCTTTTACGGAAAACCCACACTAAGCCCCACCTACGGTGATGTGTTGTATTCCGTAGTTGTGGGTCTCGTCCTCGCCATACCCTGGCTCATTGGATACGTAATATACGTAATAATTAGCCATGTAAAAATGAGGTAAACTTATAAGTATAATATAGCAACATATTGATTAGGGGTATTGATGGATTTAAATTACGTAAAGGATGCCGTTAACTCCATTGTTAAGGAAGTCTCTAAGGCGGTTATTGGGTATGAGCTCGAGGTTAGGTTGTTGTTTGCGTGTTTGTTGGTTGGTGGTCATGTCCTTATTGAGGGTTTTCCCGGCCTTGCCAAGACCAGCCTTGCCAAGGCCTTTGCCAGGACCCTTGGCCTATCCTTCTCTAGGATTCAGTTCACGCCAGATTTGTTGCCGAGTGATATCACTGGTTCCCTAATCTTTAACCCAAGGGTTGGTGATTTTGAGGTTAGGCTTGGCCCAATCTTTGCGAATATCGTACTTGCCGATGAGATTAATAGGGCTCCTCCTAAGGTTCAGTCTGCATTGCTCGAGGCTATGC
>JAKMAE010000054.1 GCA_022014875.1 Vulcanisaeta sp.
GCCATACATAATAGCTATAGCTAGGGTTGGTGATGTTAGGGTGATGGGTTGGCTCGTGAATGTTAAGGATGAGAGGTGTGTCAAGGTGGGTGATGAGGTAGTACTTGGGACAACATACATAGACAAGCATAATAAGTACATAATAACGATGCAGTTGAAAAA
This sequence comes from Vulcanisaeta sp., assembly GCA_022014875.1. GTDB lineage: Archaea > Thermoproteota > Thermoprotei > Thermoproteales > Thermocladiaceae > Vulcanisaeta. The sequence continues at coordinate 163 of JAKMAE010000054.1, forward strand.
CAAGCAATGTTAATCGGGACTAAATGGTGTTTTAAGCACCGTATTAATAATACGTTTAACTACGCAATCCTCATCAATAACCTTAAGATATGCCGACCTGGCATTAACGGGGTTTGGCGCCATTACTGGTTCGACACAGTCACTAATACCGTTAATCAGTGAGGCATTGTCTAGGTTTCTAAACACCTGCCTAAGGCAGTTACTTAAATCATCAAACCTCAGTATCCTTTGTCCACCTAAGATTACTATAGACCTCCTAATACATTCACTAACCGAGGCTACATGCTTCATGCTCACCCTATCACCAACCACCTCGATCACGTCTAAATCCACAGCTAGGCCAATCAGTGCCTTGAACGCAACGTCATTAAGCCATGCCGTTGGTGATAGCTCCCTCATTCTTTGGTTTACCTTGTCTCGAAGCTCCTTAATGTCCATAGAGCCCTCCTTACTCACAGTATCTATCAGTAATCGGTAATGGGGGAGCTCGCTATATAGTAATAGGTGCATCAGTATTTTTGCTAAGTACAGGTCGGTGTTCAGGGCATTGAACAGCACCCTCCCCATCTCCGTTAATTCAATATTACATTCATCATCAACCGTAATTATACCAATCCTCTCAAAGAACCTCGTTATATCGCCCCTACCCTTACCAATATCTAGCCCATTACTTCTGACTGTAGAGCAGTTAACCCCTGGGTTCTCACCTACGAATAATATGTAATTTATGAGCTTAGATAGGCCAATCCTAGGGATAGGGATGCTCCTCTGTATTGTGAGCATTGGGTGTTAATTATTATACAAAATTTATTTGGTGCTGATATTTAAAATAACGTTAATACCCAATCAAATACGGGTTAGATTAGGCATTAACCGTCGCATCTCAAGTTGATTAATATCAAAATTGAATCGGCACTTGATAGGGAATTACCTGTTGATTATTTATAATTAACGAGACTATAATGTAAACATTTTGTCCGATTATTAAATATTCGCTAATTTTCAGAACTTAAACAATGGAGTCTGAGGAATCGTTAAAGATGGAATTGAGCCTTAAATGCCCCGTGTGTGGCTCGAACCTTCAATTAATTGAAAACTCCGCATACGTAATGCTTGGATGCCCCAGGTGCAGGAAGTACACCAGGATGACCAAGAAGCACATATACAGGGTATACATTGAATATGACGGCAACCTCATTCACTTAAAATGGGCGGAGTTAATTAAGGAATTGTACACGAGAATCGCCACTAGGTACTATCTAGAATCAGATGAATCTTAACGTTGCCCCTTGCCAGGTACTCAAAGGCAGTGTCAAAAAGCGAGACTGCATCATACTGACCCCTCCTTATGTACGGTCTATATAAATGTACATAAACAACCACACCCCTCCTCGCTAGGTCGATTACCTTATAGGCATTTAGGTGTGTAACCACCTCCCTAGTCACTACGCATTCATCACCCGTTATATAATTAATTACCGTGAATCCAAGCCTCTCGAGGAACCTTATTAAACCCTGGTCAATACAGGGATAAGTAATTAACCTATTGATTCCCCTATCAAGTAATAACTTAATAATTGATGGGCGTCGCAGTAGCTCGCCTACCTGGGCCCTATCAATCATTAGGCCATAAACGCCACAATTAATGTCTCGGAGGCGGGTTACGTCTAAAACCCTCATTATACAATCATCACCGCAGCAGTTAACGCTTAACCTAAGCACCTTGATTATCAACTCCCTATACTTATTAATCAAGTCCCCTAAAAAGCTCATTTACAAGCACCTTATATGCACAGTTTCTCTGCGGTATTATTAAGGACCCCTCACCATCATAACCAGTTATTTCCTCTGTGCACCCACGGTCATGAAGTAGGCATGTGAAGGCGGCTATTAAGGCGTCTAATTCGTGCTCATTGCTTATGGCGGGTCCCCTGAACATTGATGTAACCATGTCCTGAAACTCACGTTTAGTGATGCCAAGAACCTTCAATGTTGAGGTGGGGTGTACCTCGAGGACGTTAAACGACGCTGCCCTTAAGGTATTCGCAATTTCCATCCCATACATAGTTAATGCCCTCATGGGCCCCAACAATGGTGGGATTAACCTAAGCCCCATCTCTCTGGCCCTAATCTCCACTAGCCTATTAATACCGTACCTAGGAAGGCCTAGTGGGGCATCAATACATACAAGCCTTGGTTTACTAACGACTACGTACTCAATAACCTCATTCTTGGAGGATAAGGTCTTAACGTCGTATACACGATTAAATAAATCCAATAAGGCGAAGCCCGTCCTCCTCCTCCCAGGTAATGCTAAATCCAGACCTGCGTATTTACTCATTAAGTCCTTTTAATTATTTTAACGCCTAACTTATTAAGAACTTCGGTAACGAGCACCCTAGCCGCGCTATCGAGCGCCTTCCAACTTATGTAGGCTTTTACGGGCCTATCAATCATCATGTTCACGGCCTTGATTATCATGTCCTCGGTGATGGGATTTACGTACTTAGGTATTGCATGGCCGACATCGGCCTCGCCACTCAGTAATCTATTGTCCATGGTTAGGTAGTGTAAATCACCTATCGATATCGCTGGTTCATGATTACTCGTTAATCTACCGTCTATGAACTCATTAATTGAGTAATACAGCAACTCCCAACCCTTAACTATGCCCCACTCCCTCTCTGAACTACCCTGTTCTATGAATGTGACCGGTATGGTCGTTATTGTGGGCCCATGGTGCGTAGCTTCAACGTGGCACTCGAAATGATCCAACCCATAATCACCCCTTAATCTACAGAATTCCCGGTAAAATGCCGTGATTGTGTGGGGGTTAGCGAGTGATACCGTGTTTGGTTTACCCCCCAGCTCAGCCACACCCCAGTTGCCAGTAACATGTGACGTAAACATGGGCCTCGGGTTTTTCATGGAATGCCTACTCACGAACACCAACTCGCTGGGTTTTACCTCTAGTTTGTTAATCACGTCTTCGAGATCGTCCAGATAAACAATATCTTTATTAAGGGCTAGGAACGCCAGGTGGCCCTTTAGATCATAGATCTCGTAATCACCAATACTTAACCTAAAACGTAGAGCTCCATCCCTGTTGAATAGTTCCCAAACACCTCTTGAGACAATGTCGACCTTGCTGAATACGAAACCGTACATACGTACTTGCTTAGTCAGGGTTGCTTATATTTCATTCCTGGTTGTAATAATTTATTTAGCTTTATCTCGGCCGCCACAACCGGGTAATCTAGGTCGAATGAGACTATTACGTCGGGGAGAACCTCCATGATGAAGCCAACCTCGTCATTATTACTTACTATACACGCTGTCCTTCCAGGAAGCCCTGACGGTAGTGTGCACGGCTTCAATGAATACTCAATCCCTAAAGCCATCATTAGGGTCCTCAGTGTCGATAAACCATCCGTCAATGTAATCCCCGGGCCACTGATTACATAACTAAGTACTAGGTCCTCCCTAACACCAACCTCACTATCCCTATCTGGTGATACTACATAGCCGACCTCGAACAACCTAAGCACTCTGTTAATAAGTGGTTTGTTTCTTTGAAGAATTTCCATTAACTGTGGCCAAATATGGTCCCTAATTACGGTGTACAGCTCAGACCTGGGGTTCTCAACCTCAACAAGCTCTCTCTTATCGAGCGTCCTCTGTATCATTACGTCCTTATTACTCATCATGTAATTAAGGACTTCCTGAAATCCCAACCCAACCATTAAATCCCTAACTAGGTCCGTGAATAAGCCCAGGCCACTTCTAGAACCCTTAACTGGCTGGCTTGGTACCTCCCTCGGTATGTTTTCGTAACCATACGCTATTGCTACGTCCTCAACTAGGTCAACCACGTGAAGCACATTGATCCTGTACGGCGCAACCCTTACCAATAACTCACCGCCCTGATCCACAACGTCGTGGCGAGACATCATTAAGTAATTAATCACATCATACTTACTTAGGTTGAGCCCTAGGTAATCATTCACGAAATCGACCGTGACCCGGAACTCCATTGGTTCAAGAATCGGTGTTGATGGGTTACCCCACGGTGCACTTATATTTACGAGCTCGACCGTTCTCGACATGCTTCTCTCGAGTAGGTTGTAGGTTAGGATTGCGAGTATGGATATTGCGAGTTTTAAGTCCGTGGATGTCACGTCAATGAGTACGTTCCTTGTTTCCTCAGTAACCTTAAAGTCCTCACTGCCAAGTACGGGTATTAACACGAGTACCCTGCCCTCGGAATCAACAAGCACGGGCGCCTTTCCATCATAAACCGCGTATTTACCGTACGCCCTACCCTTATCCGTACCCTCAATAACCTCAGGGCCACTGAGCTCCCTATCGCTCCCCAACGGCCTGTACTTAATATTGTCCAATTTCTCAAGCCTGTACGTTATTGGTGGTTTTACTTTATCAACGTCGTAAAACCCTATAGCCAATTTACGCCTATCCCTACCATATGTCAAGTGGAGCTTCTCCTGTAACTGAATCATCTGCCTAATCGCCTCATCGCTAAGCCTTAAGTCGCGGACAATGCCCATGACTATGAACGGCCTGTTTGGGACCTCCTCGGCAATTAGCCTGAACCCATTATTAACAATGTTGTATCTAGGCAATCCAAGCTCAAGCCTTAACAGGCCCTTAAGGGCCCTCGCAATACCCTCCACCGAGAATAGGTCTGGCCTATCGTGGGTGACCTCGAACGTAATATCATCGCCATAAACCCCCTCGACCTCACCCTTGAGCCTATTTAATAGGGCAACCAGCTCGTTAGAATCCCTGAAGTAACTACCTAATAGGCCCTCTAAATCACTACGTTTAAAGCTTATGATAGGCACAGTGGCGAAGGGAATGATAAACTAATAAGTGTTTTTCACCTAATAGGGTCGGTATGAGGGCGTCGTTGGTTATTACAATCACGGTAATAATCATGGTGGTTATTGCCATATCGATGATTTTAGCAGTGCCCCACGCCAGGAAGGCGGTGGTTAAGGTGGGGCTAATCACAATACCGGCTGATACGCCCAGGATTCTAGTGAGCTCAGTGTTTAAGAATGGATCGCAGATACCGATTAAGTATACATGCGATGGTGCCGATGTTTCAATCCCAATAAGCCTTGGCGATATACCGAACAGCACGAAGTCCATCATGGTCGTTATGGAGGACCTCAACGCACCTGGCGGGGTCTTTATCCACTGGGTGCTTTATGACGTGCCGCCAAACGTAACTCAAATACCTGAGGGTTTGCCCGCAGGATTCTACATACCCGGGATTGGCTACCAGGGCGTTAATGACTTCGGCAGGATTGGGTATGGCGGTCCCTGCCCACCACCAGGGCCTCCGCATGAATATGTCGTGGTCGTGCTTGCACTAAAGACAGTAATAAAGCCACTACCCAACGTTAGTGACCGCTACCTACTGAGCTTGCTCAATGAAAGCGATGTTGTTGGTTATGGAATTTTAATAGGCTACTACGGTGGTTAACCCAGCAACTGCTTTATCTCCTCGAGCTTCCTCTTCAATTCCTCATTTTCCTTCCTCAACCTATTGTTCTCCTCCGTCAACGCACTGACCTTACCCTCCAACTCATTCACCTTTTTCTCCAACTCATTAACCCTATTCAACAATTCGTTCTTCTCCCTCCTAAGTTTATCGAGCTCCTCACCACCAACTGCTAGGCCCAATTCCTTGCACTTCTCGGCAACTCTATCACTCCTTACCCAGTAAATAACCTGTGTCTCCTCCTTAACCCACTTAAGCTCTCCAGTGTTTATGTTGAGCTCGAGGGTTGCCGTTATTACAAATATATCGCCCCTCTCCAGCTTATACTTAGGCACCACCTCGTCGAAGAACCACCTCTTCATGGACTCAAAGACCTCGTTAAGGGAATCCTTGAAACTTTGAGAGCTTCTAATGTTGTTGAAGAGCTCGTTGGCCTTGTCCTCAGGGAATTGCGACCTTAAACTACCACTTATTGCCCCAAAAAGCAATCTGAAGAAGTCGGGCCTACCTTCCCTACCGTACCTACCAAACAACCTAGCGGCTGAGGTCTTCCCAGTCACCCACCTAATCCTCAGGACCTCGCCTCCCCTGATAAGCTCTGCAGTTGCCCCTCCCCTCTCAATCTCCTCCTCACTTTCCTCCCTTCTTTCCTCGTTACTCATACACTAAGCAAATAATTATTTTTCAATAAAAACCTTTCACTACGTGCTAATTAGTAATATATCCATTCCACACAAATTGAGCCGGGGCATGTGCGTGTTTAAAATTAATATTTAAATAATCAATTAAATGATTTAGTCAGATGCGTGTGGGTAAGAGGCTGGCCAAGGTCGATGAGCAGTTGGAGGCTGTTGATTCGATAAATATAGCCAGGGCAATCTATGGATTAACATTCAGGGAATTATCCCAGTTGTTGGATATACCCGAGAGCCTACTCTGTAGGTATGCAAACGGTGACTTACTACCATCACTGGAGACCGCTGCTTTGATAAAGGAGAGGTTGAAGCCAATGCTTGATCTTACTGAGGTTCTTAGGAGGAGCATAGTAGTTAAGGAAGGGTTCGTGGACCTAAACAACGTACTCCTAAACCCGCACGTGCTTAGGCTTTACCAGAGGAGGGTTAAGGAGTTGTTTTCTGACCTACCAATAAATATGGTGTTGACGGCTGCGACCGATGGTATACCGCTATCCGTAATGGCATCCTACGCATTAAATGCCAGGTTAGCCATAGCTAAGCAGTATAAGGACTTAGCATCAGAGGAGTTCTACGAGGTTAGTTACGTAATTGATTCACCACCACGTAAGGTATCGCTATACCTACCTAAACACCTCCTCAACAGGGGTGATGAGGTTTTAATAGTTGATGACATAGTTAGGACGGGTAGGACATTGAACGCGTTGATCGAGATGATAGATAGGGCGGGGGCTAGGCTTGCGGGGGTTTCCGTATTGATATCCATGAGTAACTCATGGATAGATAAGGTGAGGAGTAGGGGTGCACGCATAGACGTGGTGCTAAACCTAAGCGCTGGCGGCGCTGGAGGGAGGGTGTAAAATTATTTAATGCTTTAGGAATTAGGGCATCGATGGTTATTAATTACGAAATCATCGCGTTGCTTTACGTAATCACAACAGCATTGGTGTTCTACCCACTCATTTTCCAACTAATCATGATTGAATTGGCCAAGTGGGTAAATCGCGGCATTGTTTGGCAGGGAGACAAACGCGTTAGTAAAGACGGTAGGTTATTCATCATAATCCCAGCTAAATCCGAGCCTCTCGACTTGGTGGAGAAATCCATGAGGCAGGCATTAATCGTTAAGCCCTACGTTGATGGTATAGTATACATTCTCGACGGATACGACGAAGAATTACTCCGCATAATTAGGTTACTCGGTGATAAATACGGTGTTAGGGTCATGCATAGAGAGAAACCTCATGGTTATAAGGGTGGTGCGCTTAATTACGTAATAAGGAGGGTGGGTTTAAGTGATGAGGACTACGTCATGGTTTTGGATATAGACTCCTCAACAAGCCCGGAAACACTTAGTAAATTAATTAATGGTGCCGGTCTGGCACACGCGTTAGTTCCTAGGTGGGTTACTTATAATAAGGGTGATTCATTATTGACGCTTGGTCAATGGATTGGCTACATCCTTTTCTTTAAAGTCCTGAAATCACTCAGTGACCTAATTGAATGGGTCCCGATACTTGGCAGTGGCTCGTTAGTGAACGTAGGGGCCCTTAGGATGGTTGGTTACTGGCCTGAGGACGTACTTGAGGATGTAGAGTTAGGCGTTAAATTCTTCATTAATGGTTTGAGAATTGCGTATGTAGGGGACGCCGAGGTCTATGTGGAGGCTCCCGTGAATTACTACGGGTTTGTTAGGCAACAGCTCCGGTGGAGCTTTGGAACAGGTAGGGTGATTAGGAAGTACCTACGGCACATTTTACGTAGGAGACATGGGTTCGTCGTACTGCTTTTCCTAGGCCAGCACTTCGCATTCGTCCTTCAGTTCCTATCCATCTTATTACTCATTGTAATGGACGTACTAGGTCTCCCGATACCCCTATGGGCCTTTCTATCCCTAATAGCAATATTAACCCCCACGTTGGCTATATACCTATACGTATTGCTGAGACTTGATAAAGAGAACGGCGGAGTCCCCTTCCGGGACGTTTTTGCTGTAAATTCCGTAAACCTCGCCTTTCTATTAGCCTTACCGAGGATAGCCATCGCGAACCTAATGGGCCTATTAGGTATTGGCAGGTTCAATTGGGTCCCAACGCCCAAAGGCTCGCAGAGGTGGGTTAGGGGGCGAATAATAGATTTGCTGCCGGAGATCGTGATGACGCTTCTTGTGGCTACGGCAGTAATCACGGCTATACTACACATGCTTTGGTTAAACCTATTAATAACACTGCCGTACCTGGCAGGTTACGTAAGAGGTCTCTGGAGGGTCCTAAATGGGACATTGTAACGCTGCTAGATATAGTCGAGTATACTACCGCCGCTCCTACCCAGGTTGTTCAATAGCTCCTTAACCTTCCTTAAGTCATCCTCGATTACGCTCCTCAACCTGGGGTTGTAAAGTGCCGCGGCAGGGTGGTAGGTGGGCAATACCTTGGCGTTGACATCGCCAATC
>JAKMAE010000055.1 GCA_022014875.1 Vulcanisaeta sp.
TCTTCACAGTGATACTAGCTGGTGTGTAAGCCGCTAGTAGAATTACCGTAAGTAATATGATCATGGTTGCCATGATAACGCCTCTCCTACTCATAACCTTCCTTGTTAATTATTGCTTAATAATTATAATAATTTAAGGTTTTATTGCAGTTCCTATTGAGGCTGTTTAGGCGAGCGCGCTATCGCTTAATTACGGGTTTAGTCGTTGCGTTTAATTGCAATTTTTATATTTCATAATATTGTATTGCTTTGTTGGTTTGGTTATGGGTGTTGATTGGGATTACGTTGATTCATTGATTAGGGATGTGATGGACTCGATAAATAGGGTAAATCGCTATGTCGGTAAGCCGTATAGTGAATTAAGTGAGGAGGAGAGGTTGGCGATTAGGTACTTAATAATAACGATGGTGGAATCCCTAAACGCCCTCGCCCTACACATAGTTAGGAGGCACTTTAATGAGAGACCCGAAACCCCGATCCACTCTCTGCGTGTCCTTAGGGATGGTGGGTTGATTGATGAGGCTTGCCTTAGGGATATTGTTGCGTTAATAAGGCTTAGAAACCTGCTTGTTCATAGGTACTGGGTCATTGATGATGAGAGGATTTATTGGAGCATCAGGAATAATTTTAAATGCATACTTGCGTTGTTGGACTCGATAAGGGGTTTGCGTGGGCGTTAAGTATAGGTACTTCAGGATCGACGATGCTGGGAGGGGTAGGTTAATTGAAACTATAAGATCTGTAGTTAGTGAGTATAATGAGGTCCTCCTGGCAGTCCTGTTCGGCAGTTTCATCGAGCTTGACGAGTTTAGGGATGTGGATATCGGCATCTACTGCAGGGGTGGTTGTTGGGACGTGGCCGTTGATTTGGGCGTGGAGCTTGAGGAACGTGTTGGTCTGCCCTTCGACATTGTGGATATAGATGAGTCACCAATCACCCTCCAGTTAAGGATCTTCAGGACAGGCATGCCAATTCTCGAGAGGGTCCCTGGACTGTTTGAGCGCCTATTCCTGCGCTCCCTTGATTATCAGTTCATGATAAGCAGGCACTGGGAATGGCGTAGCGCTAATGCTTGACAGTCACTGTTGAGTTTGGTGGCGTGTTGTAGTTGCGTTCTGTGCCTCAAGTCGTAATTCAACGATTCACTGCCTATTCGTCGTTTGTGGGCATCAGTAAGATTAGGATTAAATACTTACTGTCTTCTTCGCGGTTCGTGGGTTTAATATCGATATTGATTAATGTTTTTAATTACGTGGGGATCGTGGCATTCGCAGCATCGGGTGCGTTTAAGGCTTATGAGAAGGGGTTGGACATATTAGGTGGTATTGTCCTTGGCTCCTCCGTTGCGTTGGCTGGCGGTATCATTAGGGATGTATTGCTGGGTGTTTTTCCGCCGACTAATATCGTCTATCTGCCGTATCCAATAACGGCGATTTTAGCCTCGATAATCGCCTACGTATTTTACCCACTCTTTTCAAGGTTCCGGGAGGCTGTACTATACGCCGACGCTATCGGTCTTGGTACATTCTCCGCAATAGGGGCCGAGGTGGCGTACCAACACGGCCTCAACGTGCTCGGCATAGTACTAATGGCGGCGATCACCGCGGCTGGCGGTGGTGTTGTTAGGGACGTCCTGGCGGGCGAGATTCCCGTGATATTTAGGCGGGACATTTACGCGACTGTTGCGATGCTCGGCGGTGTCGTGTATGTTTTATTGAGACCCTTTATTAGTGGTGAGGCTGATGTTTTAATCACCGCGTTATCGGTCATAATCATACGTTTTGTAATATTAATGAGGGGTCTTGACAAGTCCTACGTAACCATACGCATTACGTGGCGCATGGGCAGGAGAAGGGAGGCCCTGGAAAGGGGCCGTTAATATTATTCCTCAGCCACGCATATGCTGGGTCTGCGGGACTATACCCATCAATTCCCTAGCAATGACCATGTTACCTGCATCCTAAAGCATTGAATCGGATTATTCATCGCGCCTCTGGGTTTTTACGTACGTAACCTCACCCACCATAGCGACGTAATTATTGGCCAGACCTCTTTGCCGACTTGTGTTCAACCCTACTACCCTCGGCGCCCCTATCCACTTCAATGCCCAACGCCTTCTCCACACTATCGAGTGAGTAGCCGAGCACTTTCGTTAACCTATCGAGTAGCTTTTTCCTAAACATGTCACTGCTCGCCATCAGCCTGAGTAATGGTATGTAGTAGAGCGAGACCTCCGAACTGCTTGCGTGGAGTTCAGCCCTAAGCCTATTAATGAGTGCATCCCTTAATTGCCGCGTCTCCTTAGTCTTGGCCAGTAACCTTATCCTCTCGGGAAATGATAACCTAATGAACCTGGCTAACGGTGGTTTATTACGCACAAGCGCAATCCCTGCAGTAGCTAGCTCGAGCATGTACGGCATTAATTCCCACCCCTGCGTCTTCATTATCCTGCCTCTAATAACATCTGATAGCGATAAATTATCGAGGGCATCGCTGAGGGCCTCTGGTGATTTTGCGTATACTGTCGGCACATTATCGAGCGCCCATGGGTAATAATTCTCCCAGTCAAAGCTTGGTAGGAAGGTTACGGACCTTGCCTCATCGAACCTCCTCGCATGGAATACCCTGTCCAGTATCTTGAACATGTCGTACTGATGCGCCCTCTCCGTTATTGCCACGTCATCCTTAGTTAAGACCCTCTTACCTTCCGCCACAGCCTGTAGATCATTTATCGCAGCCCTAACATCGCCACCAGACGCCTCCGCTATAAGCCTGAGCGCATCCTCCTCGCACTTAATTCCCTCGTTATTACAGATCCTCCTCAGTATCGTGACTATATCATCCACGCTCAGGGGCTTCAACTGTATTACCTCGGCCTCTTCCCTCAACTCCCTGAACTTGGGATCCCACGGATTGTTTGCTGTCATTATTATGGGCCACGTGGATTCCCTAATTAACTCGACTATGGCGGCTAATCCACCCCTATCTTCCCTAACGTTTAAGCCATCAACCTCGTCGAAAAGTATTATCCTCCCCCTAAACCCAAAGAGCGACCCCATCTTCATGGAGCTACCAATTACCTGCCTAATCCTCTCACCTGTCCTAACATCGCTCGCGTTTAGCTCAAGTACCTCGTAACCCCTCTCATTAGCCAGGGCATAGGCAAGCGTTGTTTTGCCAATACCCGGAGGGCCGGCGAGAAGTACAGCCTTCTTGCTAGGCTTCCCCTTCTCCCAACTGTTTATCCAATCAAGGAGGGCCTTCTTAGCCTCCTCCTGATTCACGACTTCCGAGAGCTTCCTAGGCCTGTACTTCTCGACCCAGGGTATCCTCCTGCTCATTCATTCACCTCTTTTTACTAGGCGCCTTCGTCTCCTTAGTTGTGGTTGTTAATCCGTACTTCTTACCGATAAGCATCAACCTCGCGAGGAATGCTGATAATTGAATCTCCTCGTCCGAGCCCTCGGTAAGTCTATAGTCAATATCTGCGGCTGCCTCTGCAATCTCGACCTTGGCCTCATCAGGCACCTGTATATCACCACTCAATATGCGCCTCTGTATTGCCCTGAGGATCTCCACCCCCGATGCGCCACGCTCGTACATCAACGCACGTAGTTTATCGCGTGCCTTCACGAAATCACCGCTAAACGCCGTGTTAACTAGCTCTATTATTTCCTTAGGTTCTATGTAGCCCACCGTCTTATAGACCACGTCGGGCGTTATTTCCTTAGCTGTTGCGGCGGCTGCCTGTAGTGTGTTTATTGCTTTTCTCATGTCTCCCTGGCTTATTTCCCATATTGCCTCGAGTGCTTCCTCCGTGACCTTAACCCCCTCCCTCGACGCAATCTCCCTCAACCTAGCAATAACCGCATCCCTAGGCAACGGCGCAAACCTAAACAATGCACACCTCGATTGTATCGGCTCAATAATTCCCGAAAGGTAATTGGCAAGGAGTATGAATCTTGTGACGTTTGCGTACATCTCCATCATCCTCCTAAGGGCCTGCTGCGCATCCGACGTCATGTTATCGGCCTCATCCAGAATCACCAGCTTAAAGGGTACTTTACCCATTGGCGCGGTTCTAGCGAACTCCTTAACCCTTTCCCTAATCGTGGTTATACCCCTCTCGTCACTAGCATTCAACTCCAAAACATTCTCACGCCAAGCATCACCATACAACTCACGGGCAATGGCAAGGGCCATCGTAGTCTTACCAACACCAGGAGGGCCATAGAACAATAGGTGGGGCATATTACCGGTTTTTATGAACTGCTTAATCCTTTCTTTAACCTCCTCCTGGTCGATAATGTCATCAATCCTAGTAGGCCTATACTTCTCAACCCATATTAACTCAGCGATTGACATTGCAAAATGTGGATTGCACCTCTAGGATATAAATTATTCTTTTTCGACTGTGATCTGTGATATCTATACTTCTTACCTTGCGCTTGCCGCTATCCTCTCCACCTCATCCTTCTTCCTCACAGCGTAGGATCTCTGGTCATTCTGTGCAGCGGCTATTATCTCATCGGCTAGGCACTCCTCGATGGGTTTTGGATTATTGAATGAGCATTGCCTCGCCCCCTCCGCGATCCACCTAATCGCTAAGTCGAGCCTCCTTAGCGGTGATACATCGACAGATACTGGGTAGGCTATGCCGCCGTAGATTATCCTCGTAATCTCCTCCCTCGGCGCTGCATTGATTATGGCATCGACTAGGACCTGGATTGGGTTTTGCCCTGTCTTTAGGTATATAATGTCGAAGGCCCTCTTAACTATATTGTACGCCTTATGCTTCTTGCCCGTATTCCTACCTGGGTGCATTAATTGGTTAATCAACCTCTCAATAATCGGTATTTTCGCCTTACCGAACTTCCTCTTTTGATACCTACCTGCAGTATGCGGTAGATACATGGGTTTTAGGCATATGTACCTCCTAAGCCCTGGATCTCTCACCACAACATTCTCAAACGTCCACTTCCCAAACAGCTTTATCGGCTCGCCATCTAGGGTCCTCAAATCCCTGGGGCATTCCTCGATTATTGTCACACCACCGACTTGGTAAGTAACGGCCTCCTTTGACAACGTTATTCCCTGATCGCTCATTACGTAGGTGTACAAGCCTCTGCCTTTTTAAATATTTACCAGGTTTTCTCGGGGATTTTATCTGCAGGCTGGTTTTTATCATCCCTTGACTACGCCGATTGGTACATGCCTAGATACTCTCTTTGCCATGCCTGTGGCTTCGGCAACCTCGGCCACCTTATCCACGTTCTTGTACGCCTCAGGGGCCTCCTCGCTTATTATTTCGCTCTCAGCCGACCTAACTATAATGCCCCTACTCTCAAGGGCGCTCCTCACCTTGTTTGGCGGTAACATCCTGACCGCAGCGGACCTACTAAGCGTCCTACCTGCGCCGTGGGGTGCTGTACCGAAGGTTACCTGGAATGATGTTGGTAGGCCAATCAATACGTAGGATGCTGTGCCCATACTGCCCGGTATTAGGACTGGTTGTCCGATGTCCCTGTACTTAGGCGGTATCTCGGGCCTACCCGCCGGGAACGACCTAGTTGCACCCTTCCTATGCACTAGGACCTTCCTAATGTGGCCTTCATCATCAATTACGTGCTCCTCGATCTTGGCTATGTTGTGCGCCACATCATAAACGACCTCAAGACCTAGCTTGTCTGGGTCTTTACCGAAGACCCTCCTAAACGCCTCCCTAACCCAGTGGGTTATTATTTGCCTATTAGTCCAGGCGTAATTAGCCGCGGCCTTCATAGCGGCTAGGTAGTCCTGGGCCTCCCTGGTCTTTAGGGGCATTGACGCCAACTCCCTGTCGGGTAGGAACAAGCCCCATTGCTTCATCTTGTTTTCGGCAATCCTTATATAATCAGTGGCTACCTGGTGCCCAAGCCCCCTACTGCCCGTGTGTATAAGCACCATTACCTGTCCCTCCTGCTCAATGCCAAGCCTCTTGGCTAGGTCTGGGTCGAATATTTTATTAACGACTTGTATCTCTATGAAGTGGTTCCCACTACCTGTCGTTCCAAGCTCATCCTTACCCCTCTCCTTAGCCCTCTGGCTAACCTTACTCGAGTCGGCGCCCTCATAATGCCCAAACTCCTCTATGTAGTTCTTATCATCAGACCAACCATAGCCCTTAGACAACGCCCAATCAACACCATCCTCAAGAACCCTATCCAAATCAGAGAAGGACAACCTAAGAAGCCCCGTCTCACCAACACCAGCTGGTACGAGCTTAAATATCGTATCAACAAGCTCCCTCAACTTCGGCCTAACCTCCTTCTCGGTTAAGTTCGTCCGTAACAACCTGACGCCGCAATTAATATCATACCCAATCCCTCCGGGGCTCACGACGCCCTCCTCCATATCCACTGCCGCTACTCCACCTACTGGGAATCCGTAGCCCTGATGTGCGTCTGGTAGGGCTATGCTGTACTTGTAAATGCCCGGTAGGCATGCCACGTTCGCTGCCTGCTCGAGGGTCATGTCAGTCTTCATTTTCTCTATCAACTCGTCATCTGCGAATATCCTGGCCGGCACCTTCATGCATGGTTTGTAGTTTTTCGGTATTTCCCACACGTACTTGTCCAGTCTCTTTAACGGTGGTACCATACCAACTACATCACCTAGTTAATTCCTAAGTTTTATAAGGGTTTATGCAGGACTGATTCTGAAAGATGTGTCGTTTAGGTGTTATGCTGAGCGGTGTCTCTCCGTGTTGATGGGTTGAGTAAATATTTATTTTGGGTGCATCAGTGCTTGTCCATGTGCCGATCGACTATAGGGCTGTTGGCCTTAAGGTTGGGTTGGAAATTCATGTGCAGTTGAACACGGGTAGGAAACTGTTCTGTAATTGCCCACCGGTTATTAGGAATGATGAACCGCATTTCCGTATTGTTAGGAGACTAAGACCGAGCATGAGTGAGCTTGGCGAGGTCGACCCAGCAGCTATGTGGGAGTTCAGGAAGCACAAGGTCTTCATTTACGAGGGCTACTACGACACTACATGCCTCGTAGAGTTAGACGAGGAGCCACCCCACGAGCCAGACCCCGAGGCTCTCGAGGTTGCGTTGGCTGTTGCTCAGATGTTCAATGCGAAGGTTTTTGATGAGGTTTATGTGATGAGGAAGATAGTCATTGACGGATCGAACACGTCGGGTTTCCAGAGAACGATCCTCATCGCCCACGACGGCTTAGCGAAGTTCTTTGATTATAAGGTGCCAATACAGACAATAGCCCTTGAGGAGGATGCCGCAAGGAAGATTGAGGAGAGGGGTGATGCTGTTGTCTATAGGCTCGATAGGCTTGGTATACCCCTGATCGAGGTATCAACAGGAGTATTAACCTACAGTCCGCAGGAGATTATGGAGATTGCCTACTACATAGGGCATAGCATTAAGATGACGGGTAAGGCGAAGAGGGGTCTGGGTACCGTGAGGCAGGACGTAAATGTATCGATAAATAACGGCGCCAAGACCGAGATTAAGGGTGTCCCCGACCTAAGCCTCATACCAAAAGTGATCGAGTACGAGGTTCAGAGGCAATTGAACCTATTAGCCATCAGGGATGAGCTGAGGAGTAGGGGGGTTAGGGAGGATTGGTTCGTAAAGGACTTCGTGGACGTCACGGACATATTCTCAAACACTAAATCCAACGTGCTAAGGAGGGTCATCGATGCCGGTGGTAGGGTTGTTGCGGTGAAGACGCCTGGTCTCAGGGGCATATTGGGTAGGGAGGTGCAACCGGGGCGTAGGTTTGGTACCGAGCTCGCGGATAGGGTTAGGGCTTGGACGAGCCTCTCGGGCCTCATACATAGCGATGAGTTGCCGGGCTATGGAATAACGGCGGAGGAGGTCTCTAAGGTCTCCTCCAGGTTGGGCGTTGACTCCTTCATACTGTTGGCCGGAAACAATGATAAGGACCTGGTGGATGCCGTGGACGTAATTATCAATAGGATCAGGGAGGCATTGCACGGAGTCCCTGAGGAAACAAGGGCTGCGAACCCTGATGGAACTACTAGGTTCATGAGGCCTAGGCCTGGCGCTGCCAGGATGTACCCTGAAACCGACCTAAGGCCTATCAGGATCACGCCTGAAATGCTTGAGAGGGCTAGGTCGCTTATACCGGAACCCATAGAGTCGAGGGTCAATAGATACGTTAGTTATGGCATGAGTAGGGAATTGGCAATGCAAGTCATAAAGTCGCCGTATTACGACCTGGTTGATTACTTAATAGAGAAGTTTAGGGGCAAGGTCTCCGCCACGTTGATAGCCAACACGCTCGTTAATACATTAAGGTCCCTGCAGAGAGATGGTGTTGACGTTGGCAGGATAGGCGAGAAACACCTGGAGTCTCTATTCACAGCATTAATGAATGGTCTCATCACGAAGGAGGCAATACCAGACATACTGAAGGCGTGGGTTGAGGAGCCCGATGCCGACATAGGCACCATCGTGAAGAGGCTCGGGTTAACCAGGATGAGTTATGAAGAGGTTAAGGAGTTTGTTTTTAGAAAGGCTAGGGAACTAGGCGCCATGGATAGGGATAGATTAATCAAGGTATTAATTAGGGACTTGAGAGGCAGGGCTGATCCTAATGATGTAATTAGGGCGGTTGATGAATATTTAAATGCAGAAAAATCCTCACAATGATCAGGCTTGTAACCATTTAATTCCTAAACGCTTCACGGAG
>JAKMAE010000056.1 GCA_022014875.1 Vulcanisaeta sp.
CCACCACCCTCGCCCCTGAAGTATTGCGCAAGCTCGTTAAATAAATCCGCCAATGACAATGCACCCTGCAGTCTCCTGCTTGACCTGCCAATCATCCTGACCTCATCGTCGTGCTCGGAGGCCACGAGGGCTAAGTCACAGCCTGCCCTGATCATCGTCTCGGCGAGGGACGATTCGTAGGCATTAACATTGCTTAAACATATTATTAAATCATCGATCCTGTAAACCCTCATCCTCAGTAAACCCTTAACCCTGGCCATCCTCTCTGAAAATGGGGCCTCGGTAACCATTGAGTTAAGTAACTCCTGGTAATTAACTCCCGACACCCTAAGCAGCCATGCTAATACCTCGAATGTTAAGTCCCTAGCCCTGCTTAGCCTACCGCTGTCGCTCACTATACCGCCAATCAATAACTTAGCCGTGTCAATGCTCGGCTCGAAACCAGCCTCCCTAAACAATAACGCAGCAATTTCAGAACAACTTGTTGCTAGTGGGTCCACAATTGCCAGGTCGGGCTTCACGTTATGTACTTCGTGGTGATCAATCACCACTACCCGCCTATTCTCAATGAACCCCCTCAACTCGTTTATTTGAGATAGTGTGCTCACGTCGACAAGTATAACGAGGGAACCCTCACCACTGCAGGAATCACCCCCTAGGTATTTCATGGAGTTCCTGGACAGGAATAACCTAACCTGCTGGGAAACCCCCTCGGGAATCACCAATGTGGCTTGAACCCCCATTTTCTCGAGGAGTTCCTTAACGGCAACGCCGCATGCGTACGCGTCCAAGTCAGCGTTTCTGTGCGTTATCACGCAGGCTCTTTGCGTATTCCCTAGCAATTCTTTCAATTTCTCCAGGCCGTAAACCACCCAACTCACCCCTCTTGAACTTGTCCATTAGGTAATCCGCTATTTTAAACCCGAACTCCACGGCCTCGTTCAGCACATCATCCAATTTACTGAAAAGTGGGTTAGCCAATGCATCAACGCTTATTTCTATCGTATAGTTCACCGGGTCCACGAGACTCACGTTCACCACGACCTCCTCCAGCAACTTCTCGGGTAGCTTATGCCTTAAGTACTCATATACCTGCTCAGCAACAGCGTTTATAACCTCGGTAATAACCTCGTTAACCTCGTTGTTTAATACCGACACAGCCTAACCACCACTCTTCGCAGGCCCGGCGCCGCCTGACTGCAACTTGGCCAGTGCCTCGTTTATCTGGTTCCTTAGATCCTCGATCTGCTTCATCAACATGCTCTCCTGCTTCGACAAGGTCTTTATGTGGAGCTCGAGCAGTTCCTTCCTGTCCTTAAGCTCCTGCAGTGCCTGGTCCTTCGTGACTAGGACTAGGAAGGAACCAACTATTTTGTACACCTTACTATCGGCCGGGACCTTCTCGATCTCGGAAATAGCCCTCTCGACCTCCTTCAACTCGCTCTCGAACTGCTGCTTCCTAATCCTAACACTGTTTAGTTGATCCTGCAGTGCCTGTAGCTTCTCGAGGTCTGCCTGTAATGATGGTGGTAACGAACTCATCAAGATACAGGTTGCTAAAGCCTTAATAAGTATTAATCCGCCAGGGCCTAGGATATCGCATTAACGATTAATCCGCGCCCCCAATCTCGACAGCCCTAAATATTAGGTACAGGGACTTCACGACACCACTAACTAGGCTCCTTAGGCTTGTCAAGTCCTTTGCGCAGACCGTTATAACGACCGAGTCGTTAATAACGCTGACGTTTACGAAGCCCCTACCGAACCTCATCTCCCTCTCGAGTGTTTTGAATGACTTCATTATTAAGTCCTTGTCGGAGTTCTCTACCGTGAAGACCGCCCTAAACGCGCACTCACCCAACCTTGATCACCCTGGGTTTCGTATATACAACGCCGCCAATCCTCATGAAGGGGCCGTATGGCCCCATGTCCCTGCCATTGAGGATCTGTAGTTCGTAGTAATCCTCGACCCTCCTTATCACGAGTAATGTATCGTACATGCCCCTAACACTTTCGAAGTCCTTAACCCTAAGGCTCGGTAGCTCCAGCTCCCCACTCAGTATGTCTGCCACGTCTATGTACTCGCCGAGTGATATCACGATGGCACTACGAGCCTGACTAACCTGCCTAACCCTTACCTGCATGTCAAGTAATAGCTTAACCCCAAGTATCTTTATTGCGTATGGTAGGAACTCTATGGAGCCCGGGCGAACCCTTATGAAGCGCATCACCGACGGGTTACCACCCCTGGCTCCGAAATAGACTATCTTTGTCGCGCCAAGGCCCAGGGCCTTGCCCGCGAGGTCTATAAGCGACATTTTGCCCCTATTCACCTTGACGGTATTTGGAATAGCCATTTCAAGCTCATTGAGGAATTGCCTCATCCTTATTCCACTATCACGTGACGAGGTCAATACTATAATACCCATAATTATTTTATTCATCACTTACTGACCGCGGATTTAGCGCCGGGCTTCGCCATAGCCTCTGCGGCAAGCGTCTTACCCATTATTGTCTGCGGGACCCAGGCACCGCCGGCGAAGGTGTAGCCGCACCTGGGGCATCTCCATATACCAAAGGCTATCCTCTCCATCCTAACCAGGGACTTACACCTCGGACACCTATGCTTACCCCTCTGCCTAACCTCTATCTGCAGTACCTTCCTCCTCACACCCATCCCATACCTAGCCCCAAACCTGCCGGTTGGCCCAACGACCTTTGTGTGGCTGAAGGGCATCGACACACCCAGGACCTAGTAATTAAAAGTGTTTCTCCCCAGGCCTAGATTATCATGCCGCCCTGCCCCCTCGAAACGCTGGGTAGTGGTTGCAGTTCTATGTCCGAGTTCATGAACACCCTAAATACGAACAGTAGCTTCTCCCTATCCCTACCCATCTCCTCCCTGCCCCTGTACATCTTCAATACCGTACCGCCCGAGTCGAGGGCAACGCCTATGAAATTCACACCACTTAGCTTATTCACGAGGTCCCTCGAGGTTCTAACCCTAATTAATGGCATCAATGGCGAGTAGTGTATTGAGAGTTCTGCCTCATTACCCACGACCCTGATGAACAGGGGTATCTCGGGCTTGACACTTTGGGCGAGGGCTGGCGGTAACGATGCCATAAGCCCTATGAGGTTGTTCAGCATGAGCCTTAGGTAGTCCAGGGCGTCGTCGGCGTTGGGTATTGAGAGCCTTATCTCCGAGACAAGCCCGAGCCTTATTATTTCCGAAATCATCAAACCCACTGCCCATCTAGGCATTAATTAGTGTTTCCACTGCCTAACACGGCGATGGGTAACTAAAAATTTAATAAGGCGACTGCCTTATAAACCGGAGTTCATGTATGCATAGGCTCAACGTCACTGTCGAGTTCAAGAACGGTAATGAGAGGGACATAGAAATAGCCGTCAGCGACTTAGTATTGTTCACCTGGTCTGGTAGAACCACCGACGTGATTCAGAGGGAGGTTGAGGAGTTGAGTAAGATAGGCATCGGGGGTCCCAGGAACATCCCGGAGATCTACGTCCTCCAACCATACCTAGTAACAACTAGTAACTACATAAGGAAGATCAGCGACCTCCACAGTGGGGAGGTTGAGTACGTATTACTTATTAAGAACGAGGACGAGGTCTACGTAACGGTCGGTAGCGACCACACGGATAGGGAGGCCGAGAGGTGCAGCTTATTGGCTGGTAAGCACATGTACCCGAAGATAGTGGCTAGGAGGGCATGGGTTCTTAGGGAAGTCGAGGATCACTGGGACGAGTTAGTACTGAGGAGTTGGATCCTCGAGAATGACGAGAAGGTGCTCTACCAGGAAGGTACTATGAAATTCCTACTGCCGCCTGATAAGCTCATAGACATGGTACGTGAGGTGGTGCCCGATATGAAGAATGTGGTTGTGTTCTCAGGCACTATACCGACGATAAAGGGTCAGATAAAACCCACGGGCTACTTCGAGATAGAGCTTTACGACCCAGTCTTAAATAGGTCAATAGGGCATTACTACTGGATTGAGTAGTCGCGACGTGTTGATGAAGCTTGCAAGGGCTGAGCACTGATGAGCTGGGCTATACTGACTTACGCAATACCCCGAGAAACCTGGAACTATGGGTTTAGGTTTGTTATTTATTCAATTTTTCGTAATTAATACCCGCGGGCAATTCGATCGTTGAGACCGTGCTCACACTACTGCACTTACCGAATACGTCCTTACCAACCTCCCTTATTAATTCGTTTAGGTCATCGAACTCGTAAACCAACACGGTGACTGTGTAATTATTCGCCATTACGGCATTCAACTCCCTAATATACCTATTAAAATCAAGTTCTCTACACTTATAAACAAGCACCCTCAGGGCACCGCCAAAACCAGCCTTTCTAATCATCTCATTAAGCACGCTCTTAAACCTATCCAGCGAGTCGTTGCAAACGTCGATGACCAACGTGATACAGTTCTTTCGATAACTCTTCACGAACCCGTGAGGCGCACAGGATGTTAATTAACATTTCCTCCATGCTTTAACCACCCTGCCCGATGCGTCTACGAGAGGTAAGTAAAACTTTTAATGAACTCTCATGACACGGTATCCGTGAGGGTGATCCTAGGAGCACCTATTCGTTCGAGGCCTAAGCCATGGTTGTTCTTTAGGGTCCCCGCGGTTATGGTTAACGCCTTCGACATAGTTAGGAGTGGGGTTAGGGAGCACGTTGTTAAGAACCTGCTTCAATACGATGGTGAGGTGTGGATGGATAGTGGTGGCTATCAATTTCTAAAGCACGGCAAGGTACTCGATATTGAGGACCTAGCGGCCCTATACGATAGGTACTGGGACGTTAGGTATTACCTAAACCTCGATTACCCACCAAGCCCCACAGATTCCGAGGGTGAGGTCAGGAGTAAGCTCAAGGCATCCCTCAGGAATTACGAGTACCTAACTAGGCGTTTTGACAACGTAATACCAGTGATTCATTATCACCATAGGACCGACATCATTAGTGAGTACCTGGTTAAGTACCTGGACCGTAACCCACCGTGCATAGCAATAGGCGGTCTGGTGCCGTACGTGTTGATAAGCAGGAACGTACCCAAGAACTCCAGGAAACTAGCGCTGGAGTTCCTACTCAGGGTTAGGCAGGAAACCAAGGCGTGCATCCACGTGCTTGGCCTCGGATCACCCGTGATAAACCCGATACTCAAAGCCATCGGTGTGGATAGTACGGACACGAGTACGTGGAGGGTCAAGGCTGCCTATGGCAAGGTCGTGATGCCTGGCGGTGGGGAGAGGCACGTGAGTGGTAGGGCGATTAATTTCGGAGGTAAGGAGGCGACTAGCGATGACCTGGCCAGGCTATATAGGTTCCTTAGGGAGACCGGCTTCCCACTGATTGATAGGTTCTTCGAGGAGTTGCAGACAAGTTTTGAGTATAGAGCCCTGGTTAATGCGTGGGTTATATTGAATAGTTATGAACCACCAAGCACGGGCGTGTTTAGGAAAATATACAACGAGCTCGTGGAATCAATGGGTAGGCAAAAGATGGGTAATGAGGCGCTGGTGATCCCGCTGAGGAACCAGACCACCCCCTCAGGCAGTTTTCCTGACAATCCTCGGCGTTAGTACTGGCGAGACACCGCCATGCTCCGTCAACCTATCCCTAACCTTCACGGGTAACGGCGTTAGTGTGGCTACGCCCGTGACCAACGCATCATCCTCATTGAGGACCCTTATCTCCCACAGGTCCTCATCCGACACGAACTCTACGACATTCCTCACGTACCTAAGATCTACGGGGTTTATGATCCTCTTGAAAATCTGCGTTAGGCATTGACTGAGCACGTCAGGGTGCACCTTGGACGGTCTCTGGCTAATTATGCAGAGCCCAACGCCGAATTTACGCCCCTCCCTGGCAATCTTTATCAGCGTTGACGAGCTGAGTGCCGAGCCGACCGATGGGGCGAAGTTGTGGGCCTCCTCAACCACGATAAAGACTGGCTTATCCCTCCTCCTCATCGATACCTTGAATATCTCATTCAGGATGAGGGACACCAGGGCCTGTTGGTCGATTAGGTCCAAACCGCTTAGGTCGATTACGTGGATTCCGTACTCAAGCAGTTCCTTAACGTCCAGTAGCCTTATTGGTTCATCACCATAGAACTCGCCAGGCCTGGTTATGAAGAATGGCCTATTCTCGATAAGCATCCTGACCTTCGTCAATAACGTGTATAGCGCAATCTCATTGCCATAGCCCCTAACGACCCTACCCCCGTTTTTCTCCAGGTCGTTAAGGAACTCCTCAAGCCCCGTCAATTCACTGCTCATGCCCACGTATTGCCAAGCCTCCTCAAGGATCCTCCTCTGGGCATCCGTGAGCCCGTAGTAATGGTCAAGCAAGCCCTCCATAAGCCTTAACGATAATGACCTTGGGTTAATACCGAACCTAACGTATTTCCTATCAACCCCGAACCTCTCCCTGAAGTACTCATCAAAGCTCGTAGTATCCACCTTACCTGGTACGTAAACCCTTACCATGCTCGCCACGAACTTCGCATCCTCTGAGTCGACCCTGGGTATCTGCATTGCCGAGTATTCGCCGTGCGGGTCTATGACTATTATCGGCAACTCCGCCTTGAGCGTTAATTCCTCAATAATGACCCCGGCCAGCCAGGACTTACCACCGCCCGTCGCCGCGAGGATTGCGCAATGGTGAGAAACGAGTTTGTCGGCATCGAGCTCCGCGGGTATTGATGATGACCTAACATTGCCAATAACCACCTTGACACCGCCATTACCAAGCCTTAGTAATCTGCGGAGCTCCTCCTCGGTGGGTAGGTATACGAAGTCCATGGGCTTTGGGGGCTTTAGGGGCTTTGCAAACCTCGTACCAACCCTATAACCGATGATTGAGGCCCTGGCCAGCGTTGATTGGGCTATGTATTGTATGTCTATTCCGTAATCCCTAAACGTGTTTATGACATCCTCACTGCCTAACTGGGCAATGACCCTATCATCAACTAGGTAGTTATGCCTAACTACCCTAGTGACCCTGGCCAATATGGGCCCGCCGGCGCCGGTATCGTAGTTATCCAGCGTCACGAATGAGCCAACATTGATCCTATCCTCCACGTTATCAAACACCCTAAACCAAAACGCCCTGGGGCTTTGCGCCTTAATTACAACACCAACCCTCACGTAATTAAACCAAAGGCCGCTGGTTTTATTGCTATTAAATAAAATACGTCAAGGGCCCGAACCTCCCAGGGGCGGGAACACGCCTGGAAATGCTAGTTTGCGCAATTTTTGAAATAAAGCTTTAATTCAGGGTTCACCCTCCTTCATAGTGTTGATTAGGGATTACGTATTATTGGTGAAACCGAGGGTTATCTGGCTACTCATACTCGCGGCCATAGCCGGTTACGTGTTCGCCGCAGCGCCTAAGTTAAACCCCGTATATGTTGCGGAGTTGGCAATCGTGGGTTTATTGTCCACGGGCGGCTCAGCAGCGTTCAACATGTACTACGAGAGGGATGTTGACGCCATGATGAGGAGGACAATGGGTAGGCCTATCCCCTCAGGTCGCGTGAGCCCCCGCAACGCGTTGATTGAATCATTAGTACTGTCGGCCACGGGCTTCGCACTTTCGTACCTATGGCTGGGCCTTTGGCCCACGGTCTTCGTGGCGCTCGGCTGGTTCTTCTACGCAGTAGTCTACACAGTCCTCCTCAAATGCAGGAGTTGGTTAAATGTGTTGATTGGGGGGTTCGCCGGCAATGCTGCATTACTTACGGGTTGGACCTTAGCGAGGCCCCTCGATCTAGAGGCCCTGTTGCTCTCAATGGCTGTTTACCTGTGGATACCAGCCCACATATGGAGTCTCGTGATTAGGGAGAGGGATGACTACGCAAGGACTTGCATCAAGATGCTACCCCTGGAAATGCGTGAGGATAGGGCAATGTCCCTGGTAGCCCTCCTAAACATTGCCTCCAACATATACATGCTAATCCTCTACCTATACTTTTTCAGAAACATAATAGGCCTCGTAATACTACTAGCCACAGCCGCGTGGAGCGGTTACTATAGTATTAAAGCTATGATTAAGCCTAACAGGGATGTATTCTGGAGCATGTTCAAGGCAAGCTCGCCGGTGCTCACGGTATTCCTAATCCTAGGCATGGCGCTATCCATCATGAAATAGCCAATCTTCACATTCAACTAAGGACCCTCCTCATTAATATAGGTCCTTAAGATCAAAACAAAACGTCATCGCCATATAGAGCAATGGCACTTAACATAACACTGATAACCGCTGCGTATAGTTTTCACAAATTTCATTAGGAAAACTACTAGTACTGCCACTGATGGTTCAAGATTATGTTCCCGAGTGCATGGCCATATCCGGCTTATTCTCCCCCAATGCCTGGGTTAGTCATTTACCTGGGTCTTGACCTGAGGTACTTACCAAATGAAGTAGTGCCCTGATGCGAATATCGAGTTGGTAGATTTCCTTTAAAAATTGAACGCAAAAACATTTTATTTCTTCTAATAAATTTATGAATCTCGGTGAAGATAAGGGCTGCTGCCTGATGCCGTGATGATTG
>JAKMAE010000005.1 GCA_022014875.1 Vulcanisaeta sp.
ACTTGAGTAGGAAGTATGGTACGTGGTTCCTCAGGTTGAGTAATGAGGATGCTGGCCGCATACTCAATGAGGCTTCCAAGGTTTGCACTCAGGTGGAGGGTAGCTTCCTCTACTGCATCTTCTGCCTTGGTTCTCAGTGCGGTATGGAGCCCTCCGAAACCATTACCAGGTACGTACTTGATTGTCTCGATAAATTGAACATTAGCCAAAACGTGAGGGATACGTTGAGGAACATACTTAATAAGGCGTTGGAGTTTAGGTCGGAGGTGGTGTGTAGCGGTGAGTAGGGTGGTTAGGCTACTCCTGGGTGGATTGTTTAATGAGTTGGCCCAGGACACCTATAGGCGGTGGTTTGTTTACCAGATGAGGGTTTCGCAGGCGTTGATCATAGCATCATTTATATCGTTCATAGTGGGGTCTGTGGTTTTGGCCCTTCGTTACGCATTGCTGCACGGGCGTTTAATGCTGGGCGGTTTGGTGCTTTTCTACATCGGCATAATGTTTAGTCAGCACCCGGGGTTTACTAGGGTCATGCCAAGCCCGCCAGCCTCATTGCTCATAGGTGCTCTATCCATTGCCTGGTTTATCACGTACGTACTTGGCATAAGGTTTAGCTGGATAGTTGGCTTAGTCCTTGTTGTATACTACATAGCACTACTGATTAGGGGTGGGTTGGGTAGGGTCCCCCTCTACTGGCCAAACACCTTCTTCCTAAGTGGCCTGGTCAGCCTTGCCGTGGCGCTTTACACTGGTGGGCCGGGGATAATCGCCTTCCCAATCGCGTCGATAGTCAGCCTGGTTAGGCGTGTCGAAAGTAGGCAGCGGCCTCAATACGTAATTGATTTATTATATACCGCATTACTGCCAATAATGACGTACTTCGTGAAGTACGTAATCGATATCGCCATAATGTCCCTACTCACATTCGCCGTAATCGGCCTACCTAGGGGCTTCAGGTCCTGGGTTAAGACCGTGTACTCAAGGGCATACCCAATAGGCTCGGTGCTCGCCAGGGCATCCCTCTTGACCGCAGTAATACTGGCCCTCGTGGGGGTCCCCATGTCTGAAATACTCCACCTATTGTTCATCGGCTTCATCGCTACTGTAATGTCCGTGTTGTGCATACCAATGTTGATCCCAGGGATTCTATGGTTCTCAATGAGGTTCTACGGGATTTCTGGGTATGAAATACCAGCGCTACTTTTCATATCGGCACTATTAAGGGCGCTCTACTTCCTAGCGGGCCCCATATTGATCATGGTCTCCCTACTGCTCGTTTTCGCAGCCTATATCGAGGTTGCGGTGTCTTACCTGAGTGGCGAGAGGGTTCAGGTTCTCTGAGGAGTTATGAAGTGATTAAGCATTGCGTTAGCTATTAACCTGGCTATCCTAATTGGCTCGGGCCTCTTACCCTCTCTGGTGAACTTCCTGATTAGGGTTCTCGCGGTCCTATAATCCATATTCACAAACCTCGCGTAAACCCTGAGGTTGCCAGGTAACAGTATCTCCGTGGGCCTACCCAACTTCTCGTAGAGCGCTATCCTAATGCTGTAATCATTGGGGAATAGCTTCCTTAAGGCGTTGATTACGTCACCCTCCGGTTCCTCAAAGGTCAGGCATAGGACTGGTAGGCCGAGCTCGGTCGCCAATTTCTCGAGATCCACTATGTTGTACCACGATATTATACATCCATCTAGCATTAGGAGCTGCACATCATTCCTACCGAGCGACCTGTAGAGCCTTATTATTGATTCGGTGGCGTCTAAGCCGCCCACGGTGGTCCTCCCCAGCGAGATCCCGTCTATTACGCCGTCACTCCTCATGACAACCCCAACAAGTATTGAGTATGGGTAACCAATCCTGAAGCTCTCAGCTATACCCAACGCCCTGATACCAGGCTTGCTAATCAGTGATTCCATGCCCACTGCCCAATCAATCGCGGGTGTATTTAAGCGAAGAGGGTGTTTAAACCCTAGGTTTAAGACCAAGCCTAACCAGGCCATCCCTCAATTTCTGAACCTCCTCGTTACTTAACGGCCTCAGGTATGGTTCCTTGACCGTGCCGAAGTCATAACGCAGCAGGTGCACCAGCCTGTAGTAAGCGTCGACGCCTGGGTAATCCCTTATTAAGTCCCTAACCTTGGCAATCAATTCCTGCTTCTCAACGGCTGCCTGAAGCCTACCCGCCCTGAAATCATCAATCATTTCCCTCATTAATTCAGGGAATACGTTTGCCATCGCCGATATGCAGCCCTTAGCGCCAACCATAAGCGCCGGCACTATCGTTGTGTCAGCCCCATTAAACACCGTTATCCCCAACCTTACATGGCCCATTATCTGCGTTATGTCGCCAGTACTATCCTTAATACCGGCAATCCTAACACCATCACTGATTAACCGGGCCACAAGGTCTGGCGTTACATTAAAGCCCGTGTTCTGCGGTATGTTGTATATGAAGATCGGTAGCTTGGTTTGTTCGGAGAGCTTGAGGTAGTACTTCCTTATAGTTTCATAATCAGGCCTGTAGTATATGGGTGGTATTGACGAGATCGCGACGGCCCCATACTTCTCCGCGAGTTTTACAGTATCGACAACCTCGTCCCAGTTGAAGGAGAATACATGAACTATCAACTGCTTATTAGTGTGCTTAGCGAGCAGCTCTAGGACCTCCCTCCTCTCGTTTATTGTTAAGTATGGACCCTGGCTCGTGGTGCCGAATGGATAAAAGCCGTCAACCCCAGCCTTAGTTAGCGACTCAATGTGCCTAATTAGGGAGTCCAGGTCAAGCTTACCGTTCTTAAACGGTATTGCCAGGGCTACGAACAAGCCCTCCATCAAGCCCATACCTACCTCGGTATTAATAAGCCTGTTTATTACCTATTCTATGCTAGCCCAATACCTGCTCTATCCTGCGTTCACCACCCACCTTAACCAACCTAGTAATGCTATAGTTAACGCCCGCGTTCCTCGCGGCATCTAGGATATCGTTTAGTAAGTCCTCTGACTGCGTGGTGATGATTACCTGGCCCACCAAGCCCTCCTTAACGAGCCTGGCCAACAATGAGGCGAAGGCCCTCCTGATGTTTTGGTCTACGTACGGTATTGGCTCATCCATGAGCAGGAAGTCTACGTTGTGATTGGTAGCCCTGTAAACACTTAATAGGAATGATAACGCGATCGTGAGCCTCTGCCCATCACTTAGCCTCGATACCGTGACCTTCCTACCACCTGGCCTTATTGCATAGAGCGTGTATTCACTGACGACACCAACAACACCCCTGTCCTTAACAGTGACCTCAATACCCGCGCTCTCGAGGTCCTCGTACGGGTAGAGGGTCTTGAATATTGGGCCTACGTTATCACGTACCAACCTAATCATCTCATCCCTAACCCTGGCCTGCACATCCCTAATCCCAGCCCTAATCCGGGCCAACCTGTTGTAGAGGTCCTCGAGGAAGTCCAGCCTCCTCCTAAGTACCGAGGGGTCCTCCTTATCGAGGCCAATCCTAGCCAGGATTAGCTCCAACCTACTGAGCTCGGCGGAATACTCACCCAACCTATTCCTTACCTGCATTAGTTTATCACTGACGTACTTAATCTCATCTTCAAGCCTGATTATCACGTTCGTATCCAGGCCAAGCCTGGCGAGCTGGTTCTTAAGTTCCTCCTCCTGCGCCCTCAGTTTCTCAAGCTCCCTGTACTTCCTCAGGTACGCTATTGACTTATCGACATTATCAACCTCAGTCCTAAACTCATCAATAAATCGCGTGAGGGTTTGTATCCTCCTGTCTAAATCCCTTATGGACCCATCAATGGTCTCTAACCTAGTAATCAACGCATCAAGCCTAGACCTAATCTCTCGCGCCCTCTCAATCGTCGCCTCATAATCATTAACTATTGGCCGTAGGGACTCCATCCTCGTAAAAACCCTCTCTAGTTCACTAATTCTATCCTTAATCGCATTGACGCTCTCCCCCGCCTCTACGGATGATAACTCCTTAATCCTCCTCCTAATCATCTCGTAATCCTCCTCACTAAGTGGCTTACCGCATATGGGGCATTTCTCCTCGCGTGTTGATAATACGTATTGAAGGACGGTCAATAGTGATAACCTAAACCTCTCCTCGGCGCTCATCTTCTCTAGCTTTTCTTTCAATTCATAAAGCTCCCTCCTAACCCTCTCGGGCTCACCGTACTTACTCACCAACTCCCTATACTCCCTCACCCTACCCTCCTCCTGCGCAAGCCTACTCTCTAACTCCTTTAATGTTGACTTCTCGGCCTCGGTTTGTATCTCCAGGTCCTGCCGGACCCTGTTTAGATAATCCCTATCCTCCATTAATTTATCCTTAAGCTTCACGAGACCCTCAAATGCTGAGTATATGCGTTCCAGGGCATCTGCCAGGTTTTCACTGGTTATGACCAACTTCCCCAACTCCTCTGCTTCCTTGACCAGTGCGAATTCCTCAAGCTTCTCGACAAGAACATCCCTAAGCCTCTCAAGTCTCAGCCTAATGCTTGTCTCATTGACCTCCCTAACATTGGCCTTGCGCAACTCCTCCTCAATACTCTCCCTCCTTAATCGGGTAGCTATGTAGTTGCTGTAAACCTCCTCAACACCCTTCAAACCCTTTAGCAGCTCCTCCCTCTTACTCAATAACTCGTTATATGCCCTACTCAATTCCTCCTCCTCCCTCCTTAACCTATCTATCTCAGCCCTTAGCTCCTGCATTTTCTCCCTGGCCTTTTCGATAGAGCCGTACTTACTCGTTATTTCAGGCAACTCCTTAATACTAGCGAGTTTCTGCCTCAATTCTGTGATCAACTTCTCAATTTGAGTCATGGGTATTGACTTATTGAGGTTATCAAGTATTTCCAAACCGAATAATTTATCTATCAAGATGCTCCTCTTAGTTACACTACCGTACACCAGGGCCTCCAGGGTCCTGTGCGTAACTAGGATGAATCTCTCGAAGTCATCATCATCAACACCCAGCACCTCCGTAATCCTCCTATCCACATCACCGCCCTTAACCGTTATCGAGCCGATGATTGCCCTCGCCTCCTCCCTCGCAGACTCACCGCTTCTTCTCAAAACCCTCGTTATGACCGATCCATCGCTCAGCACCAACCTGACCATCGAATCCGTGGACTCCTCATTTATCAAATCGACCAACCTAGATATCCTCTCCTTAACCTCCAGTTGCGTGCCGTAGAGTGCATACTCGATGGCCTGTATTATACTTGTTTTTCCGGATCCGACGGGGCCGTGGATTATGTTTATGCCGTCGTTAAATACGACCCTATGCTCATTCCTAAAGCCCCTGAAGTTCCTAATAACCAACTCCTTAATCCTAACCTTCACCTTCACCCACCTCAACACCGACCTCCCTCAATACCTCGTTGATCACCTCAAGCACGCCGCGCCTACCCTTTTCCTTATAGGCCAGGTACAACCTCACGGCTAGCTCCGCATCATTACCCAACCTCTCCCTGAGAAGCCTAGTGATTAACTCATCAAGCTCACCCACCCCCACCACCCCTCCTTCTAAGAACCTCTATCCACGGGTTATCACTGAGGAAGTCAGGTAACTCACCACCTCCACCACCCTCCGTACTGACCTGAGCCGTGTTCGCCGCGGTAATGCCAACCCTCTCTAATCTGCTCACCCTATTGATCAAGTCGTTGATTGTACTCTCCATTCTCAGCAACTTTTCCCTTAATTCAGCAACATCCCTCATTAAGGTCTTTATATTCAGTCCATCGACGGCGCTCCTTAGCTCAGCAATTGTTTTCTCTATTTCGCTTAATCTCTTCTCAATCTCCTCATTACCACCCTGCGGGAGCTGGATTGGTATGCTGGGTATCAACTCCTCAACTGCCCTATCTGGATCACTTAAGGCACTGCTTACGTCGTAAAGGTAAACGCCGACCCAATGGCTTTTGAATAGTTTTCCATTTATTAACCCACGGGCATTACGTGGAAACGCTATGTAGGCCTTGTTATACTTTAGCCTATTCTTCATTGCCGCGCTCAATTCATCAATGATGTACGACTCTGTCGGGAACTCCTCACTCGAAATCCTCACATACACCTTGTTATTGCCTTCAATAAGCACTAACTCCCTCTCACCCTCATACTCCAGCCTAAGCCCCCTCCTTGCGAACCACTCCTCGAGAACCTTCTTTGCGATTTCAATACTCATTTAACCTAGCACTATAATTACTTACCACACCCTTTTTAACCCAATTGAATCGAGACGTGGGTTTAACTTAGTGTAGGTAGTACCAACCTTCCTTAGTTCTCTCATTCCACTTCACGTTGCTCGGTAAGGCATAGCCATATATTATCGCGCCCTTCCACACACTGAACTGCGGGTCCTTAACCATGCTTATACTCAACCTGGTAGCCAGGTCTGGCAACCTTTCTGAAACCATTATCTTGATTTTATCGACGCTGTTGACCGCGACATCCTCGAGACCGGGTGGTACGGACCAACTAAACGCTCCTCCGCTGAGTATTATCGTGCTCATTATCTTGTCCTGTATCTCCACAGGCACCTTTCTGATACTCGTTATTAGGGCCTCCGCCATGTCCATCTCACCATAAAACACCATGTCACCCACCGTGACGTCTTCGATCACGAGCCTTCCCTGCTGTATATAGCTTGTGAATACTTCGTGCTTGGGGTTGAAGATTATCTCCCCGATTAGGAACCTCATCCATGCCGTATCCCTAAGCTCGACCTCGACTAATGGATTTATCTTAACCTTTATCGAGAATTTATCGGGGTTTTCCCTCGCCTTCTTAACCGCTTCATCGAGGTTCCTTGGGACCAGGCCAGCGTTTCTCTTGACTATCTCGACCACGTACTCATCCTTAGCTAAGTCGCCGTAACCGGAGTCCTTAAGTATCTCCCTAGTTATTGCGTTAGCCTCGGCACCACCTCTATTAAGGGCCACTATACCTTCCCTAATTGGCCCGTAGCTGATGGGTACGAGCTGTATATTACCGTGGCCAGCCTCTATTACTGTGCAAGTAACCGCCTTCTCCGCTATGGCCACTGCGAATGGTTGGTCAATTATTGTTACCGCCTGCAGCAATTTACCGTCGAACTCATTATCTAGCTCCCTATGGATCTCTATCATCCTATCCCTCATGTAATCGGGTGCCAGGGCCGATAAAGCAACCACCAGGAAGAAGCCCTTGAAATCGGGCCTCCTTGCAAATTCTGGGTAGAATTGCGAAAAGCCGTATCTGGCGAGTTCCTTAACGATCCTCCAGGAATCCTCATCCTCCTTCCTAATAATCCCGTCCTTAAGTGGGTAGCGAAGGTTCCTAATGGCGTCCCGGACCGAGCTGAGGTACTTGGGTATTTCGTCGCCGACCACGACGCCCCTCTCAAGGACCTCCTTGGGCACTAGCAACTTTATACTCTCTGGCAGGTCTCTTAGGAATAATCCGCGGCTCTGTATCATGTATGGCTTATCCCTGAGGGTTATTGGTCCGTACTTAAAGTACCCAGTACCGAAGTCCTCTGCATACACGTAATTCAACTTGTACTTGCTTTCATCAATCATCTACATCACCAAATCGCCTTTACAGTGATGTACTCATTATTAAACATTATTACGTACGTGTCGTCGAACGACTTAACCCTAGGCTTTAAGTAATCCCTCAACTCATTGGGCAGTGACTTGGATGATTCCTCGATGCAGCTAATGACGGTATTAACCACGTCCTTGGCATTCTCAGCCTTGGTCTCTATGTAATACATTGCCTGGTACTTAATTCCATTATCAACGACTAGGTACTTAATGTTGAGTCCACTTAATATGCAGGAAATAAACCTGCGGCTTTCTCTCACAATATCATTATTATCCCTAATCTCACCAACCTCACACCTTGGGCATTCCACGGTTGACTTATTGGCAATAAGGTTTATAAGGCAATTGTGCTTTAGAGTTCGAGATTATAAGGTGCGTATTATATGGAAAACCAATTAATCCTTGAGGTTAGGGATCTTGGTAATATAGTCATTAAGCTAGAGCCTACTCTATCACCAATAACATACTCAAGGTTAAGTAAGTCATTGCCCACTAGGACGAACGCTATAAGATACGGCCAGGTAATCATACTACCCCTCGACTTGGGCGCTGTGAGCGAGGGCAAGAGAACGAGCCTTAGGCCGTATGAGGTTGGTTACTGGGTCAAGAAGAAGAGCTTAGTCATTGCATTGGGCGATGTCGAGCTGAGGGAGCAAGTCAATGTACTGGGTTACGTAGTTGCCGGCGTTGAATTACTTAGTAAATTGAATGGTGGATACTCAATAAGGGTCACGATGAAGTGACTGGGATTAAATTTTTAAAGTCTCAAGAAAGCCGTAGCGGCGGAGGAAGTATGAGCACGCCAAGTACACAAGAAACAACAATACTAGTCGGTAAAAAACCAACCACAAGTTACGTAATAGCGACGGTGATGAGCTTCAACGCAGGAGCAAAGAGGGTGATACTAAAGGCCAGAGGCGGTGCAATAGCTAGGGCAGTATCCACGGCAGTAATGATCAGGGACAGGTTCCTACCTGGCCAGGTTAGGATAAGCGACATAAAGCTACTATCTGACAAGGTGACTGGGCAGGGAGGCAAGGAGAGGACCGTTGCCGCGATAGAGATAGTGCTTGAGAGGATCTAAAAGGGCATAGTTAAGGTCGTAAAAATCAAAAGTACTAAGTCATTAATATACGTATTTCATTACCTGAAGCGCACTCCTTATCTCCTCCAATAAGGCGACTAAAACAAGCAACGCGCTTCGCCTGTTCGTGGCTATCAACGGCATGATCTTCACGGTATAGGGCACCTTCAATATGTTCCTAACAGTGTTCAAACTCACGGCACTTGGTACATCCTGCTTATTCGCCGCAACTATGTGTGGTGTGTTTGGGAAATTCTCCTGGAAGAAACTATACATATTGATGGCCTCCTTAACCCTATCCTCGCTTGAGCTATCCACTATGAATACGTAACCATGCATACCCCTGGCTATTATCTTCCACATAAAGCTGAACCTTTCCTGGCCAGGCACGCCGAATAAGTGTACGACCAAGTCCTCCCTAACCTTCATCTTGCCGTAATCAAAGGCGACAGTCGTGCTCCTCTTACCATCGAGTGAGCCCTTTGTCACAGGTACGTCGGTCTCTATTGGCAACACCTCGCTGAGCGTCTTAACGAGCGTCGTCTTCCCAGCGCCGTATGGTCCAGCTATTACGATCTTGAGGACCTTTATTGGCATTGCAACCACTTATAGAACGGCCTTGCTCCTGATGAAGTTTATTACGTCCTCTATGTCCTTCGGCGTTATCTCCACATTTATTACCTCAATCAACTCCTCCTCACTAACCTTGACCAACCTGCTCAATAGGTTGTATAACTTGTCGGAGTACTTCTCGAGCAGAATCCTCGTGAGCCCTATCGAGGCCTCCGAATTACCAATAATCATTAAGTAACCCATGTCCCTAATACTTACTAATTGTATTATGCCTTCGGCGCCCTGCATGAGGACGTAATCAACATTCCCAATGGGTAGCGTCGATATTAGGCTCTTCAGGGAGGTTATGAATCGAGGCGCTGCGAAGAAGGTGTTGCTGGTATTTATCAGTATTGAGTTGGTTGTGTACGCTATCACGGTGCCCTCCCTATCCATTACGTACACAGCCCTTATCTGATCTGGGCTTTCCGAGATTATTTCCTCAGTCGAAAGCTTAATCTCGTCTATAATTCTTTGAACCTCCGCGCCCACGTATCTTTCTATTTGTAATATTTTTTAAATCTTTCGATTCCCCAAGCATCGGAGCGTAAATCTTCGCAATCCACGTAACGATACTCCAATAAGTTTTTAAGCGCAATAGCGCTGGGTTAGTGTATGATAACAATTAGGGGCTACGTAGTAAGTAAGACGCTGGTTACTGACCCCACTGGCGGTAGGATGATCGCGATTCAAATAGTTGAGGAGAGGGAATCACCAGGCCCGGTGATTACGGGCACTGACGAAATGTCGCAGGTGATGCGTGACGTGATGCCACTCGTACAGCAGTTACTTAGGTCAATGCCGATGGTCGGTCCATTGATGAGTGGTAAGGTACCAATACCGAGGCTCCTAATCTGGCTTAATGAGGATGAGGCCGAGGCCCTGGGACCCAGGCTGGATGTTGGTGATGCTGTTGAGATTAGGATTGACAATGGAAAACTCGAGTTGGTTAAGGTTTAGTTTTTAAACCTGAACCCCAAACTCCCTACTCAGGTCTAGCAAATCCTTGAGCTTAATTCTAACCTGCCTACCGTTTGGTAGCGTCCTAATTATTACGAACGGTATCAACCCCCTACGTACCTCCTCGTAGGCTATGAGCACAGGGTCATACGTCCCAAGCTTCTGCGGATCAATCATTGGCCGCGCCCCCATGGCTAATTGTTTAGCCCTTGCGGCGACCAATCTAGCGAGTTCGTACTTCGTTATCCTAGGCGGATATACTAATTTACCCTTTATTAACTCATCAATTCTCCTTAGGACAATGCTTAATGGATCCTCTTTTAAGACTGAACCCGGGGTTTGGTCTGTGGAGGACATTGGGAAAAACCGTGGTAAATAATTATTTTAAAACTTAACTTAATCGGTTTGTTTTGATTAGTCTGTCTTCGATGATGACGACTCCTCCTCACTCTTCTCCTCCTTGCCCTTTGACTTACCGCCGCTGCTACTCTTCGTCTGCGCGGCCGCAACTATATCGTCAATCCTCAATATCATTATTGCAGCCTCCGCGGCGCTCCTAATTACCTGCTTCTTAACGAGCAGTGGATCCACAACATTTAGCTTGTACATGTTGGCGACCTTACCGTTGAGCACGTCAACGCCGGCATCGATCTCCCCAGCATCATGCCTTCTCCTTAACTCAGCTATCACATCCACTGGGTCAAGGCCCGCTGTTAAGGCTAGTATTGTCGGTACCTGCTCTAGGGCCTCTGCAAACTTGAGCACTGCCAACTGCTCCTTGCCAGGTAGTTTCCTACCCCACTCCCTAAGCCTCCTCGCTACCTCTATTTCGAAGGCGCCACCGCCAGGCACTATCTTTGGCTCCCTGTATAGGTCCCTAATCACGTGTAATGCATCCTGCATTGACCTCTCGGCCTCATCCAGTATCCTGTCGGCTGCGCCCCTTATCAGTATTGTGACCGCCCTTGGGTTCGGGCACTGCTCTATAAATACCATCTTCTCCTCGCCGACCTTCCTCTCCTCGACAAGCCCTGCAAAGCCTAGGTCCTCAGGCCTTATGTCCTTAATGCTCGTGACTATCTTGGCGCCCGTGGCCTTAGCCAGCTTCTCAATATCGCTCCTCTTAACCCTCCTAACAGCCATTATGCCCTTCTTAGCCAGGTAGTGCTGCGCAACCTCGTCAATGCCCTTCT
Organism: Vulcanisaeta sp.; assembly: GCA_022014875.1. Classification (GTDB taxonomy): domain Archaea; phylum Thermoproteota; class Thermoprotei; order Thermoproteales; family Thermocladiaceae; genus Vulcanisaeta. The sequence continues at coordinate 11,459 of JAKMAE010000005.1, forward strand.
GGGTAATTACCACGTTTGCACCAACCTCGGCTAGCTTATCGACGTATGACTTCAGTATGTTGGCTTCCTCCTCTAGGAATGCCTTTATCTGATTGGGTGATGATACGGATATCTTAGTAGTCCACTCGGGCTTCTCGATCTCCAGTGGCGCGTCTAGGACGGCTATCTTTGCATTAACAACCCTCTTCGGCATTCCGGGATGCACAACCTCCTTATCGAGGACAATACCCTGTATTAACTGGGTCTCTGCGAGGGACTGGCCTTTCTTCTTCTCAAGCTTTATCCAATCCAGGTCTAGGTTGTACCTGCCGTCAACCTTCTCCACAGCGATTGAGGCAGCCTCCACGGCAATCTTGGCGAGGTACTCCCTGGCCTCGGCAACGATCTTACTACTCAACGCGTTCATCGCCACGGTTGCCAGTTGATTCTTGTCCTCGACATTTATTGGCTGGGCAATTTCATTAGCGACTTGTATTGCGTAGTCCATAGCCTTCTTATAACCATCGATTATTATAGTCGGGTGTATACCCTCATCAATCAACTCCTCAGCAAGCTCTAATAACCTGCCCGCTAGGACCACCGCAGTCGTTGTGCCATCGCCAACCTCGGCATCCTGAGCCTTCGCAACCTCGATCAATAACTTAGCGGCTGGGTGCTGGACCTCCATCTCCTTCAATATTGTAGCTCCATCGCCAGTTATTGTGACATCTCCAAAGGCATCAATCAGCATCTTATCCATGCCCCTAGGGCCGAGGCTAGTCGATAGTATTTCGGCAATTACCTTAGCGGCCATTATATTACTCCTCCTCGCATCTGCGCCTGTCGTTCTTTGCGCACCTTCCTTAAGGATCATTACTGGAATTCCACCCTTTTGTTGGCTGCTCATCGGAGGGTCCGTAAATCACTTCTATAAAAACCTTTCTACACCGTTATGGCTCACCACCGCGATTATGGCCCTTATTACCATTCCCACACATAATTTGGTAAAAGTTATAAAAATGCATTGCCTGGTTAGCAAAGGATGGGCTTGGGTCATGCATTATTAACCGTATTATTAGTATTATCAATACTCGTAGTACCCTGGGCAGTGGTTAGCTCGTACTCCATGGAACCAACGCTGGAGGTAGGCGACTTGGTTATTATGGCGCCAACCATAGGCACCTGCCAATCACTGCTTGGTCACGTTGCTATTTACTACTCACCACAATTCGGGGACTTAATTGTGCATAGGGCGGTGGCTATCGAGAACGTGCAGGGATGCATCTACGTATTTAAGGGCGATGCAAACCTGGGGCCCGATCCATACCCAGTGCCTAGGTATAATGTGGTTGGTGTGGTTCAGTTCGTCATACCGCAGCTCGGCTTCGTAAGTCTATCTTACAGGTCATACACCGCATTACTATATATGCTTGGCTTAATAATATTAGTGGTTATTCCAGCATACATCTTAGACAAATAATTACGTATTTCATTGCTTAATAGGGAAAAGTGTATAAGTTGTAAATTCATCATCCCTGTAATGGACGGAGATGTTGTTCAGGACGTAACTAGGAAGCTTGAGGGTCGTGAATACATTCGAGGAAAAAATGGGAAAGTATTCGTACTTAGGGAGTTCGAGATAACGGACCTAAACGCCGTAGTTTATATAAACAGGGCCGTACTGCCGGAGAATTACCCCGAGTTCTTCTTCGTTGAGCACTACAGGAGTTTTCCAAAGGCCTTCATAGTAGCTGAGCTTGACGGTAGGGTTGTGGGTTACATGATGAATAGGGTCGAGTTTGGCTGGAGCTACATATGGAGGGGTAAACCTACGAGGAAGGGTCACGTAATATCGATAGGGGTTTTACCCGAGGCGCGTAGGTTGGGTATTGCGTATAACATGATGATTAGGGGTATGAGGGCCATGAAGTACTTCTACGGTGCGGAGGAGGTCTACCTCGAAGTTAGGGTTTCCAATACACCGGCCATTAATCTATACAAGAAGTTGAATTACAAAATAGTCGACCTAATAAAGGGGTACTACCACGATGGTGAGGATGCGTACATAATGGCTAGGCCACTTACAGACTTCGCTTGAATCATAACTTCCTAACGATGCGGGAGCAATCAGCCTAGGAAGACCTCGTCACTCACTCGGCACCCCCTACCCATCATCACGGTAATTCACTGTAAAGGTTGCGTCACGGTTAGTTAAGCATTAATACCGTAAGTACTCAGCGAAGGCCAGGGTACATCATTAATCAGCCACTCCGGAATCATCACTTTTAATTACTACTTCAGTGATTTTGGGATTATTGAACTTATTCTTACAATTCATCAGCGAAGGCGATACTCTTCATGATGTGGAGCGTCTGTAATGGGCTGGCTCATCATCCTAAAAATACTTCATGCCACTAATTGTCATGCTTTAAAGTAATAGGTCCGTCACTGCATTGCCTATTCACCAAACTTCTCTATTGCGCCGAGGTAATTGGCTATTATGTTCATTACGTCAATACCCTTAATCCTGTTCCAAAAACCTCTTGCGCAATCCCTCTCACTGAATTTAGTCACTTCATCTCTCATAACATCGGGTCCCCAAGCCATGAACGGTACTGGGTCGCCCGTGTGGTCCCTCACCGTTATGGGTGTTGCGTGGTCGCAGGTTATGAATATATACGTGTCGCCTGGGGCCTCCTCGATAAACCTCCTTAACCCGGCATCAACCCTCTCTATTATCATTACCTTACCTCTAGCGTCACCGTCATGAGACATGGAGTCCGTGGGCTTGACGTGTAGGAACACGAAGTCGTGGTTCTTCAGGGCCTCGGCCGCTGCGTGGAATGCCGAGTTGAAATCATCATCCTTAGAGCCTACGTAGTTCTCTACGTTTATCGCCTCCATGCCCAGTGCCACCCCGATACCCCTTATCAACGCGACGCCCGCGATTATTGCGGGTTTGATCTTATATTTCGAACTTAATGGCTCGAACTTCCTCAGAGACCCAGCCCCCCTCAGTAATACCATGTTTATCGGTACCTTACCCTCCCTCCTCCTCTTATCGTTAAACCTAGCCCTGCTCAACTTCTCATAGACCAACCTTGTGAATTCGTTTACGTAGCTCGCCGTGACCTTTGCATCCTCACTTAAGGCCCTCGCCTCAGCAACCCTAGCACCAACAACGTGGGGGTCCGTGTCGCTTACATTGGGTGAAACGGCACCCCTCAGTACTAGGACCCCCCTGTGCTCGACTGTTTGTTTATAGATTGCGTCTATTCCGTATTTCGACTTAAGTATTGGTAAGACCTCGTTGTTTATGATCTCCTCAATCTCCCTTGCCTCATCAGCGCCTATGTACCTACCACCCCTTCTATCCACAACTATCAACTCATCATTTACAGTAGCTACATTAGCCCTAAAGGCGACGTCGCCAGGGTTTAGCGGTATGCCGGCACCAAGAGCCTCTAGGGGTCCCCTACCTGGGTAGTACTTATATGGGTCGTAGCCGAAAATTGCTAGGTGCGCGACGTCACTTCCAGGTCTAATGCCTGGCGATATAACATCCATCAATCCGCAGGACCCATCCGCAGTTAACCTGTCAATTGCTGGTTTAATGGCGACCTCGAGTGGCGTCTTATTGCCTAGCTCCTTAACGGGCCTGTCAGCGCACCCATCGAGTATGACTAATAATGCCCTTGGCATGCCTGTTAAGGTAGCCCTGGGTCATTATAAGTATTTACTTAGAGTGCCCCACCACCTCATCGATCCACCCAAGGTATTCCCTCAACCCACCAATTATCGGTAGAGCTATTACTTCAGGCACCTTATAGGGATGTCTCTCCCTTATTGCCTTGATGGTATCGTCAAGTCTATCCCGCCTAGTCTTGATTATCAACAGCGCCTCGTTATCCTCCTCCACCCTACCCTCCCAATAATACACACTTCTCAACCCATCAATGACATTTACACACGCAGCCAATTTATTACCCACGAGGTACCTGGCCAACTCAATACCTAAATCCCTATTGGGCACGGTTACGAAAATCACCACATACTCGGAACTCATCAATCACGAATAGAAATGCCTATATTAAAAACATTATTTATTTTTTGGAGTAATTAACGCGGCAATGTTTAAATACGCGGTGATGCCTACGTGCACTGATGGGGTACATAACCCCTGGAAAACTAGCGTAAAAATTTCAGGAACTGGGCTAAGCTCGGCAGTTTGGCGGGATCATTAATGACGTGGCCGTGTAATTCAGTAATATTGCCTAGGCAATAACCACAGCGGCAAAAATGATGTAAAGTGCAGTTTAAATTATGTTTTTTAAGGACTTAGGCACTCCAGTCTTGTGTCGTTAAAAAGCCATGTACAGGTAGGTATTGTTGGGAAGCCCAATGTGGGTAAGTCCACATTCTTTGCCGCGGCAACGATGATCGACGTTAAGATAGCCCCCTACCCCTTCACAACCATAGAGCCTAATGTCGGTATTGGTTATGTCAGGATTCCCTGCGTATGTAGGGATCTCGGTGTTAAGGATAATCCCAGGAACTCCATCTGTATAGAGGGTAATAGGTTCATACCTGTGGAGTTGATTGATGTGGCTGGTTTAGTACCTGGTGCGTGGCAGGGTAGGGGTTTGGGCAACCAATTCCTTGACCACCTAAGGAGGGCTCCCGTGCTCATCCACGTTGTCGACATGGCGGGCGCGACCGATGAGGAGGGTAGGTTAGTCAGGCCGGGGACCCACGACCCATTGGTAGACATAGAGTTCCTAAACAATGAGGTGGTTATGTGGATGGTCCAGATGCTGAGTAAGGATTGGGACAAACTAGTTAGGTTGGTGGATTACGCCAAGAAGCCCCTTACGGAGGTGCTGTACGAGAGGTTCAGCGGGCTCGGCATAACGCAGTCCCAGGTAAATGAGGCACTTACTAAGTTGGGTCTCGATAAGAAGCCGTTGGGTAGGTGGAGCAACGATGACATTAAAGAGTTCGTGTCCATGCTTAGGGAGTTGGGTAAGCCCATGGTAATCGCCGCGAATAAGATGGACATACCGGAGGCCGAGGATAATTACAGGAGAGTTGTTAAGGAGGTCGGTAATAGGTACAGGATAGTGCCTGTGAGTGCGGATTACGAACTGGCGCTCAGGAGGGCTGCAAAGGCCAATCTAATCAAGTACATACCTGGGGATAACGATTTCGAGATAATATCAAACAACCTAACAAAGGCCCAGAGGGAGGCCCTTGAGAAAATTAGGGATTTCATGCACAAGTGGGGCGGTACAGGCGTTGTTAAGGCGCTAAATACCGCGGTGTTCGACGTGCTGGGCATGATAGCGGTTTACCCAGTCGCTGATGAGAAGAGGTTCGCCGATACCGAGGGTAACGTATTGCCTGACGTATTGTTACTGCCCAGGGACGCGACCGTGCTCGACCTAGCCAGGGCAATACATAGCGAAATAGCCGAGAAGGCCGTGACGGCGGTGGACGCAGTGAGCGGTAAGAGACTCGGTGTTAACTCAAGGCTTTGGCATAGAGCCGTAATTAAGATATACGTATCTAAATAATGATTTAGGTCACATACGGCTCAGCCTAGGTATGCCGAGGATCTCCATTGCACTGCCCAGTACTGTCCTGACTGCATTAACGAGGTTTAGCCTAAATTCCCTAATACCCGGTTCCGAATTTAGCACTGGGTATTTCTCATAGTAGCTGTTGAACAATAGCGATAACCTATTGACATACTCCGTTATGTACTCAAGCCTCAGGTCCTGCGCCGCCTTCGCAATAACCTCAGGGTACTCACCAAGTATCAGTACTAACTCCTTCTCCTCACCAGCTATGTTACTTGGTATGTTAGTAAGCCTAGGCACCACACCCGCCTTCTCAATTATACTGTTGGCCCTTACGTACGTGTATTGTATGAAGGGGCCACTGTTCTGCCTTAGATTTAGGACTTTATCCCACGAGAAGGTTAGGGGTTTGTTCGGGCTTACAGAAACGAATGAATACCTTATCGCGCCCACCGCAACGGCCTCAGCCACCTTATCCGCCTCTTCAGGCGTGAATCTACTCTTCACTAAATCCATGACCCTAGATTTTGTCTCGTTAATGAGTTCGTCGAGGGTTACGTAAACACCCCTCCTACCGCTCATCTTCATGCCGGCCAAGTTAACCATCTCGTACGAGTAATGCATTATTTTCCTGGCAAGTTCGTGATACCCCATTGCATGGAGCGCGAGCCTTAATTGAGCCTGTGGGTGTGTTTGTTCGGAGCCAATCACCCTAATTAATGCGTCAAACCTGAAGTTAGCCCAGAACCAAAGTGCGTATGCTATGTCTCTGGTGAGGTACAGGCTTGTTCCGTCACTCCTGAGTAGTGTGGCCTTTGGTATGTACCTGGGTAGCCTAAGTTCGTCCCAAAGCCCCAGGTCCTGGGCATATTTATCGGCCCTGAATATCAAGGCTCCATCCTCCCTCTCGACATATTGAGGCGCCCTAGTCAACAGTTCATTTATTACCCTCGAAACACCGCCGTTATCCACGGCGACCTCGCTCTCGAAATCCCAGGAATCGAAGTATACGCCGAGCCTATCCAGGGTAGCCCTGAACCCCCTAAGTACGAGATCCACGGCCTCCCTTATGACTTTCCTGACGAACTCATCACCCTCCTCATAGGCCCTCGACCACTGCTTAATCATTAGTGGTAGGTCCTCGAATTTGCCTAAGCCCTTGATGAGGCTTTCTGTCAGTTCCCTATCCCTATTTAGGAAATTGTTTATTACGGAGACCCACTCATCTCTCTCGCCTATTAATTTGTTCGCCTCATCATACTTCCCCTCATTGCTCAATTGCTCAATTTGTTTGCTCAACCTCTTAATCTCGGTTACGGCATAGGTTATTGAGTATACCTCACCAATGACCTCATCTGGCTTTACGCCGCTTTTAACCCTACTGAGCACTAGGTCTTTAACCACGTAATAACCAATGCCAACATACGGCATCTGATCGCCGCAGTCATTAACGTAGAAATGAACCCTAACTGAGGATCCGCAGAAACGTAAAAGCCTGGCCAACGAGTCGCCGAGCGCGGCGTTCCTACCATGACCTATATGCATCGGCTTTGCCGGGTTGGCGCTGGTGTGCTCGATGATGTAGCTTGCCCTTGGGCATTTATCGGACACCCCGTATTTCTCACCCAGGGAGTTTACCGCACCTAATACGAGGTTTGCATACTCATTTATGTTAACGTCAATGTTTAGGTAACCGTTGATCAGCAAGACCCTGCTTATCAACCTCGGCTTCGGTACCTTATTAATTACTTCCTCCAGGTTGCCGTACTCCCTGATTAATCCATGGACCGGTATCGCCAAGTAACCGTAATTGGGGGGTGCCCTGGTTACGCTATTTAAGTAATTAGTAATGTCTTTCCCCAACTCCGCACTTAATGATTCGAGGAATATACGCACATCCCTAATCAATTCATCGTATGGATTGTGCATTTCATATCAAAGACGAAACCCTGAATTAAAATATTTTTATTTCCCTAGGAACCTCGATGCCAGGACCACTAAGGCTTTTATAGCTCAGCACTAAGCCATGCATTGTGACTACGAGAAGGAAGAGCAAGACTGAGGAGCGGCTCAGAAGAATTCTTGAGCATGAGTACATGCCTAAAGCCGAGATCGTGCCTAAGGAGGAGGTTAAGGAAATATTGAAGCAGTTGAATGCGAAGGTCTTTCAATTACCTTGGATAAGAGCCAGCGATCCACTCGTCAGAGCCATAGGTGCCAAGCCCGGTAATGTAATTAGAATAATTAGGAAGTCTGACACAGCCGGGGTCTTTGTTACATATAGGTTCGTCGTTCCGGGCTAGGCCGGCAGGGCTTTTTCGGCAGGTAATGCGTTGCTAAATAAATCATTGCTTAGACAATGCGGCATGGGGCTATTCTAGGAAGGGTTTAAATAATAACTTAATCATGGGTTGCAAGCAATGCCTATAGGTAATCTTAGCATTGGGCAGGGCAACGCCCCGGACTCAGTGCCGTTACCAATACTGAGGTCTAAGAGGACCCGTGGTAAATTCCCGACATCCGACGATAGATGGGCCCTAGTTGAGGCATTCATTAAGGAGGGCGGCTTAGTTAGGCACCAAATCGAATCGTTCAACGACTTTATTGAGAGGAGGCTGCAGAAGATCATTAATGAGATTGGCGTAATCGAGACGGATATAAAGGGGCTTTACATAAAGCTTGAGAAGATAGAGGTTGGGAAGCCCAGGGTTAGGGAAGCCGACGCTAGCGAGCACTTGCTATACCCAATGGAGGCTAGGCTCAGGAACCTGACATACGCGGCCCCGTTATACCTAACAATGACTCTCTACGTCAATGACGAGGAGGTTGATAGGCAGAGGGTGTATATAGGTGATTTACCGATAATGGTTCGTTCAAAGTACTGCAACCTCTATGGGCTTAAGAGGGAGGAGTTGATCAAGAAGCTCGAGGATCCGGATGATCCAGGCGGTTACTTCATAATAAACGGTAGTGAGAGGGTCGTAGTGTCCCAGGAAGATCTAGCGCCAAATAGGCCGTTTTATGATAAGGGTGATAAGGCGAGTATTACGCACGTCGCTAAGGTTATATCGATTGGCGCTGGTTATAAAACCACCGTTACGGTGGAGAGGCATAAGGATGGTATAATATACGTAACGTTCCCTGCCGTGGCCACTAGGATACCGTTTCCAATAATAATGAGAGCCCTCGGTCTAGAGACCGATGAGGACATAGTACTCGCCGTAAGTGATGACCCAGACATACAGAATGAACTACTACCATCGCTACAGTACTCACTCCAGATAGCTAGTACTGTCGAGGACGCGCTGGACTTCATAGGCAGTAAGGTTGCGATTGGGCAGCCTAGGGAGGTTAGGATTGAAAGGGCCAAGCAAGTCCTTGATAGGTACTTCCTGCCACACCTAGGGACTACCGAGGATGCGAGGTTGAAGAAGGCTTTGATGGTTGGGCAAATGGTTAAGGGCGTTATAGAGATGTACCTAGGCCGTAGAGAGCCTGACGATAAGGATCACATGGCAAATAAGAGGGTTAGGCTCGTTGGTGACCTACTAGATCAACTATTTAGGGCGGTATTTAAGCAGTTGGTGCAGGACATAAGGCAACAACTTGAGAAGCATTACTCAAGGGGTAAGGTACCGAGTCTCGTGACGATAGTCAGGGCTGACATAATAACCGAGAGAGTGAGGCATGCGTTGGCAACTGGTAATTGGGTTGGTGGGAGGACTGGCGTTTCTCAGATGCTCGATAGGACAAACCTATTATCAACTCTAAGCCACCTAAGGAGGGTCGTCTCGAACCTAAGTAGGACGCAGCCGCACTTCGAGGCTAGGGACCTACACCCAACCCAGTGGGGCAGGTTATGCGCAATCGAGACGCCGGAGGGTCAAAACTGCGGCTTGGTTAAGAACCTGGCCTTGCTCGCCACCGTCACTGTCGGCGTTGACGAGAACGAGGTTGAAAAACTACTTTATGACTTAGGCGTCATCCCAATACTAACCGCTAGGAAGAATGGGGTCAAGGGCACGGAGGTGTACCTAAACGGTAGGCTCATTGGCATACACACAGACCCGGATAGGTTAGTGATGACGATTAGGGAAATGAGGAGGAGGGGTCAAATAAGCCATGAAATCAATGTCGCGAGAATACGCAGAGGCGCGCTGGATGAGGTTAGGGTTAACTGCGATGCCGGTAGGCTTAGGAGGCCCGTCCTCATCATAGAGAATGGCAGCCTGAGGCTCAAACCAGAGCATATCGAGAAGTTAAGGAGTGGTGAGTGGTCCTGGTCCGACCTAATCAACAACGGCATAATCGAGTACCTGGATGGTGATGAGGAGGAGAACGCGTTAATAGCCATAAACCCGGAGGATGATTTGAGTAAGTACACGCACATGGAGATAATACCGTCAGCGATGTTAGGCGCTGTGGCGTCCATAATCCCCTACGCTGAGCATAATCAATCACCAAGGAATATATACGAAGCAGCAATGGCGAAGCAAAGCCTTGGTTTCCCAGCAGCTAATTATAGATTCAGGCTAGATAGTAGGGGGCACCTACTGATATATCCCGAGAGACCGTTGGTAATAACCAGGGGTATAGAACTTAACGGGTACCTAAGGAGACCGGCTGGCCAGAATGCCGTCGTCGCGCTACTGACGTACACGGGCTATAACATGGAGGATGCCGTCATATTGAATAAGGCATCGATCGAGAGGGGCATGTACAGAAGCGTGTTCTATAGGACCTACGAGACGGAGCAGATGAGGTATCCGGGTGGTGAGGAGGATAGGATAGAAATACCATCACCGGAGGTTAAGGGGTATAAGGGCCCAGAGGCTTATGCGCACCTCGATGAGGACGGTATAGTCCCACCTGAGGTCTTCGTATCAGGCGGTGAGGTCCTTATTGGTAAGACATCACCGCCAAGGTTCTACGGCGTATATACAGAGACCGTGCTGCCCAGCGCCAGGAGGGACTCATCAATAACCGTTAGGCGTGGTGAGAAGGGCATTGTCGACAGCGTACTCATAACAGAGACAAACGAGGGTTATAAACTAGTTAAGGTAAAGGTTAGGGAGTTGAGAATACCCGAGCTTGGGGACAAATTCGCAAGCAGGCATGGCCAGAAGGGTGTTACGGGGATGATAATACCCATGGAGGACATGCCGTTCACGGAAGACGGCATAACCCCCGACATAATCGTTAACCCACACGCACTGCCTAGCAGGATGACTGTTGGCCAATTACTCGAGTCAATGGCGGGTAAGATTGCCGCGCTAAGGGGCGTGATGATAGACGCCACGCCATTTGAGGGCGTGACTGAGGAGGAGCTTAGGGACCTTCTCATACGGTCAGGCTTTAGGTGGGATGGTAAGGAGGTCATGTATAGCGGAATAACCGGTAGGAAGCTTGAGGCGGATATATTCATAGGCATTGTCTATTACCAAAAGCTCCACCACATGGTTGCCGATAAGATACACGCTAGGGCTAGGGGCCCCGTACAAATACTGACTAGGCAACCAACCGAGGGCAGGTCTAGGGAGGGTGGCCTTAGGCTTGGCGAGATGGAGAGGGACGTATTGATAGCGCATGGCGCGGCTGCACTGTTGAGGGAGAGGCTTATGGAGTCGAGTGATAAGTATGTAATGTATGTATGCGAGGATTGCGGCATGATTGCCTGGTACGATGCGAATAAGGGCAAGCCTGTGTGTCCAATACATGGCGATAAAGGTAGGATAGCCAGGGTTATTGTGCCGTACGCATTCAAGCTACTGCTTCAGGAATTAATAAGTCTAGGTATATACCCAAAGATTGAGTTAGGCGACCTAATTGAGGAGAGGAGAGCTTAAAATGGATTAATACATGAGGTGATGAGCGATGGCTCAGACCGAAAAAACCGTTGTTCGGGAGGAGGAAATACCGCTCAAGACGATTAAGTCGATAAAGTTTGCATTGCTATCGCCAGATATCATAAGGTCTATGTCCGTGATGGAGATAACCACGTCCGAGACGTATGACGAGGCTGGTAGGCCAATGGTTGGGGGGTTAATGGATAGGAGACTCGGCGTTGTGGAGCCAGGCGCTAGATGCGAGACATGCGGTAACCCGCCTGATAAATGCCCTGGCCACTTCGGCAGAATAGAGCTTGCTAAACCAGTCATACATGTTGAGTATGCTAAGTACATATACGATTTACTGAGGGCGACCTGCAGGGAGTGTGGTAGGATATTATTGACGGATGAGGAGATTGAGAAGTACCGGAAGAGACTTGAGAGGTTGAGGGTTAGGTGGAGACTACTCGCAGACAAGCTTGTTGAGAGGATTAGGAAGAAGGCCATGGAGAGGACGGTGTGTCCACACTGCGGTGCTAAGCAGTACAAGGTTAGGTTTGAGAGACCATACACATTCTATGAGGAGAAGGAAAACGGTGTTTTAGAGAAGCTCGACCCGGTAAAGATTAGGGAGAGGCTCGAGAAGATACCCGATAGCGACCTCGAACTACTAGGTTGGGATCCAAAGGCTGCTAGGCCCGAGTGGGCCATTCTCACGGTGTTGCCTGTACCCCCACCGCAGGTGAGGCCCTCAATCCAGCTAGAGACTGGGCAGAGGAGTGAGGATGACCTGACGCATAAGCTTGTCGATATTGTTAGGGTTAATGAGAAGTTAAGGACCGCCATAGAGTCCGGCGCGCCAAGCACAGTCATTGACCAATTATGGGATCTACTTCAGTATCACGTAGCTACCTACTTCAACAATGAATTACCCAACCTACCGCCTGTTAAGCACAGAAGTGGTAGGCCTCTGAAGACCCTGGCACAGAGGCTTAAGGGTAAGGAGGGTAGGTTTAGGGGTAGTCTGTCAGGTAAGAGGGTTGATTTCTCGGCTAGGACCGTCATAAGCCCAGACCCGAACCTGAGCATTAACGAGGTTGGCGTACCAATAGACGTGGCCAAGATACTAACCGTGCCCATGGTCGTAACGGAGTGGAACATCGACCTAGCAAGGCAGTTGGTCCTCAACGGCCCCGAGGTGTGGCCGGGGGCTAACTACGTTATTTACCCAGACGGTAGGAGGGTCGACCTAAGGTACTTCAGGGATAGGCGTGAATTAGCCAATAAGTTGGCGCCGGGCTTTGTCGTGGAGAGGCACTTAATGAATGGTGACATAGTCCTCTTCAACAGACAGCCAAGCCTGCACAGGATGTCGATGATGGGGCACCTGGTTAGGGTGTTACCCGGCAGGACGTTTAGGCTACACCTGGCTGTTTGTCCACCATACAATGCGGATTTTGATGGTGATGAAATGAACCTACACGTACCGCAGAACGAGGAGGCCAGGGCTGAGGCTAGGATGTTAATGCTTGTTCAGAACCACATAATAACCCCGAGGTACGGCGGCCCCATCATAGGCGCGAGGCAGGACTACATAACAGGTGGTTACCTACTCACTAGGAAGGACACATTTGTGAATAAGGAATTACTGATGTACCTACTGGCGGCGGCCAATTACGAGGGTGAGATTGACGAACCAGCCATAATGCACCCTAAGGAGCTTTGGACCGGTAAGCAGGTCATATCAATGCTATTGCCCAAAGACCTTAATTGGGTTCAACCAACTGCTATAAAGGAGAGTTGTAAGGATCCATACAACTGCTACACCGATGAGTACATAGTGATTGTTAATGGTTACATGGCCACGGGAGTGCTGGATAAGAAATCAATAGGTGCTGAGCAGGTTGATTCGTTGTGGCACGTCATTGTTAAGAGGTACGGTAATGACTATGCGAGGAAATGGATAGATTCCGTACTTAGGGCATTACTAAGGTTCCTAGACCTGAGGGGGTTCACGATGGGCATTGACTCGCTTGAAATGCCGAGGGAGAGCTACGAAGAGCTTGCCAAGCTATATGAGGAGAGTGAGAGGAAGGTCTTCGAGTACATACAGAGGTATAGAGAGGGCAAGCTCGAGGCCGAGCCGGGCCTAACGGTTGAGGAGACCCTGGAGAATAACATAACGATTGAGCTAAGTAGGGTTAGGGAGGCTGCGGCCCGCGTAGTTGAGAAGTACATAAACAAGGACAGCGATGCCTACATAATGGCTAAGACCGGCGCTAGGGGCAGTATAATCAACATAACGCAGATGGTTGCGATGATTGGGCAGCAGACAATCAGGGGCGAGAGGTTCAAGAGGGGGTTCTATGGAAGGACAACCGCTCATTTCGAACCGGGTGATCTAGGGCCAATGGCTAAGGGCTTCGTTAGGAATAACTTCAAGGTCGGACTATCACCGATAGAGTTCTTCTTCCACGCTGCTGGTGGTAGGGATGGCCTGGTCGATACGGCTGTTAGGACAGCCCAGAGCGGTTATATGCAGAGGAGGTTGATCAATGCGTTGCAAGACATCTACGTGGCCTATGACGGCACCGTTAGGAGCGCAAATGGCTCCATAATCCAGACGAAGTATGCCGAGGACGGCATCGACGTTAGTAAGAGCGATCATGGAAGGCTTAATATAGATGAGATCTTAAGGAGGGTAGGCCTGGGTGGGTGAAATTATGGCAGGCATGGATATCGTTACACAGGAGGAGTTAAATAATGTGCTGGCAAAATTAGCCAGTATACTACCTCCAAGGATTATTGACGAATTAAGGAACAAATTAGCCAATAAAACACTGACTAGGGAGCAATTAACCGAATTGGTTAAGACCATAGTGAACGAGTACTATAAGGCACTTATTGACCCAGGGGAGGCCATAGGCATAGTCACTGCGCAATCTGTCGGTGAGCCGAGCACACAGATGATACTTAGGTCATTCCACTTCGCAGGACTTAGGGAATTCTCAATGGCCCTTGGCCTACCTAGAATGATAGAGATTGTGGATGCGAGGAGGAAGCCATCAGTCCCAATAATGACCGTGTACCTAGACGAGGATCATAGGCACGACCCAAACAAGGCCAGGGAGATAGCCTATAAAATCCAATTGACAACGATCGAGAATGTTGCGAAAAGCGTCGAGATTGATTACGTAAATTCACAAATAACGATAGAGATAGATGAGGAGGAACTAGGGCAAAGGGGTCTTAGTATGGAGGATGTTAGGAAAGTTATGGAGAAGATCAAGGGCAAGGGTGCTCACGTTGAGGTTGAGGGCAACATAATTAGGGTTACGCTTGAGAACGCTGACGTGATTAAATTAAGGAAGGTTAGGGACAAGATAATGCAGACGAGATTGGCTGGGATTAAGAATGTTAAGAAAACCCTCGTTAGGTATAAGGATGGTGAGTGGATAATAGAGACTGAGGGTACGAACCTCGAGGCAGTGCTTACGTTGGAGGGCGTCGATTACAGGAGAACGATATCCAATGACCTACATGAGGTGGCTGAGGTGCTCGGCATAGAGGCTGCCAGGACAGTTATAATGAGGGAGCTGAAGAAGGTGCTTGATCAGCAAGGTCTCGATACGGACATAAGGCATTTAATGCTCATCGCCGATGTGATGACGTGGACCGGGAGGGTTAGGCAGGTCGGTAGGCACGGTGTTGTTGGTGAGAAGGAGAGCCCATTGGCTAGGGCTGCCTTTGAGGTAACGGTTAAGAACCTGGTTGAGGCATCGATTAGGGGGGAGGTTGAGCAGTTCAGGGGCGTTGTCGAAAGCGTCATTGCCGGTAAGTACATACCAATAGGTACCGGTATTGTGCAGTTGATGATGGAGTTCGAGTAATGTATTATCGAGGTCTACACCAGCATTAGGTTTAAATACTGTTTCTTCAGGGCTGTCTTGAATGATCGATATATCACGTGAACTCCAGGTCGCGATGAATACGGGTAAGGTAACACTTGGTTACAAAGAGTCGCTAAGGGCGATAATAAACGGCTCCGCAAAACTGGTGATACTCGCCTCAAACGCACCAGCGCATATAGCTAGCACGGTTCAGTACTATGCCAAAATAGCGAATATACCAGTCTATGTATTTCAGGGAACGAGTTGGGACCTTGGCGCGGCTGTTAGGAAGCCCTTTAAGGTTTCGACAATAGCAGTAATAGATCCAGGGGAAAGCAATATATTAGCTCTTGCTGGTCAACAAAGCGGTGGGTGATCATAATGCCCAGCATTAGATTGACGGAGGAGGAGATACGTTATGTAGCGCTTTTCGAGAAAATAACCGGCATAACACCTAGGGACACGGTAATTGATGATCAATATAATAGAATAATCTTCGTGGTTGATAAGAACTTTGCACCGCTGGCGGTTGGTAAGAACGGTGTCAATATTAGGAAACTGAAGGAATTAATAGGCAAGGATGTCGAGGTAGTAGAGTACGGGGAGACGCCTGAGGAGTTGATAAAGAATAGTCTATACCCAGCTAGGGTCATTTCCGTCAAAATAACGAAGTTGCCAAACAACGGAAGTGTCGCCATAGCCATGGTACATAGCGAAGATAAGGCAATAGCCATTGGCAAGCAGGGGAGGAACATAAACAGGGCTAGGCTACTTGCGAAGCGGTACTTCGATATTGATAAAATAAAAATCATATCGCCGGCAGAGGGCCAGTAAAGTGAGGAAAAGTAAATAAGCCCTTAAACCAACGTGATCGCAATGCCAGGTAAAAAATCGCCACTCGGCCTATTCGCAGCGAGGGGACTGAGGGAGAAGAGGAAGAAGTTTAGGTGGAGCGACATATATTACAAAAGGAGGGTATTGGGTATAGCGAAGAAGTACGACCCATTAGAGGGCGCACCGATGGCTAGAGGCATAGTACTGGAGAAGGTAGGTGTGGAGGCAAGAAAACCAAACGCAGCCGTGCGGAAATGCGTGAGGGTCCAAATTACGAAGAATGGAAAGGTGGTTACAGCGTTCGTTCCGT
>JAKMAE010000057.1 GCA_022014875.1 Vulcanisaeta sp.
GCTAGGACACCAAGCAGTAGCGAGAATAATCCTAGGCCTCTATCGCCACCCATTAACGAGCCAATACCCAGGGCGATCAATGCCATATCCATCTGCACAAAGAACCAGGTTGATACGAAAACGTGAGGCCTCGTGCCTGCGTGGTAAATACCTATAAGTGCCAGGAAGAGGCCCGCCACGAACACGAAGGCCGATGCGAAGCTCTCGACCTTATTCCTTGAGGTTAGGAGTAGGTTTATTGAGTATAGATCAACAAATACCGAGGTTATTATGAGACCGTAATTGTAGATCCAGGGATCCGTGGCGTATGGGCCACCGAGGTCACTAAACGCGTTCTTTGTGAAGACGAACCACGGATTAACACTAATGCTTATTGCAATGACGACCCAGGCCAATATTACCGCTATAATTCCGGAATACCTAATGAGCCCCCTCCAGGCCATTGTTTTGAACCCTCTTTGCGCCCTTTTAATATTCATACCTCCACTATCAATGACTCAGTATCCCTTGGGTAGTAGGTAATTACTTCGATACCATCATCCCTAATAACCACGGTATCCGAGTGCCTAAAACCACCCAGCTTTGGTACGTATATGCCCGGCTCGACCGTAACAACCATGCCGGGCCTAAGTACGGTATCATCACCAACATCTAGAAACGGCGCCTCATGAGCCTCCAAACCAAGCCCGTGACCACTATGGTGCAGTAGATAGTCGTAAACCCCCAACTCCTTTGCCGCCTTAATCACAGCCCTATCAACGTCTGACGCCTTAACACCGGGCCTCAGGGCGTTTAACGCGGCCTCCTGAAGCTTAAGCGCGATTTTGTGGTACTTAATAACCTCGCTGGGTGGCTCTCCAACGAACAGGTTCCTCTCTAGCTCAGCCATGTAGCCGGAAATATCAGCCGTAGCCCCAGTCACCAAGACGTCACCAACCCTAATCGGCCTCTCAACACTTATTGAGTGTGGGAAGGCCCCGTGCTCGCCGACCTGGCCCCTAAACCCTGCATATGCTGGGTACTCAGACCTAAGCGGCCTATAGTTCGGCCCCAGGGCCTTCTTCATAATCACCGAGGCGTCCAGGGACGCCCTCAACGATACCTCGTAATCATAAAGACCAGGCGCCGTGTAGTCCTGAAGCAACGAGTGCGCAAGATTGGCCCACTTCGCACTTTCCCTAAGTAATTCAATCTCCACATCGGACTTTATGACCCTCATTGCGTAGATCTCGTCAGCTATGCTCACGAACTTAGCGTTGGGCAACAACTCGGTGAGGCTCGGCCCTTTGTAGCCCCAATAACCCACGTAGCCTGGCGCTACGTCATAACCAATGACGGCACTGTCTAGGTGGAGCTCCTTAAGCCACTCCGCGAACAACTTCATTGGATGCGTCTCGCCTGGATAGTCCCTATATACGTAAGTCCTCGTTATCAACCTTGATTGGTAAAGCACATGGTCCCTCTCCAGTAATGGGCCGAAGAAGAATACATCACCGTTGCTGCGTATCACAATGGCCAGGGGTCTCTCGGTCTGTAGGTAGTAGAAACCTGTGAAGTACGCTATGTTCACGGCACTCACTAAATACACAGCGCTTAACCCCCTCCTCTCCATAACCCTGTGCAACTCATTAAGTCGTCTCTCGAATTCCCTAGTTGGTATTTCATGCATACTTATTACCTCGAGCTTAGTTTTTAACTAATTACCTCACCCGAACAGGTTTACCTCGGGCACGTTCTCTACAGACGCCTTCTCGCTAAGTACGTCGTTGCTGATCTCGATTGTGTACTTAAGCCTTGCCGTATATACAACGTTACTGCCCTCCTCACCCGTCGGTGTTAATGGTATCTCGCCATTGACCCTGGCATAGCCCTTAACGTCATTGCCCTTCACCAACTTCCAAACCATACTTACGCTGTACTTACCACCAACGTCCTTGACATCCCAAACCCTCTCGCCCAGTTCTAGGCCGTAGTCGGCGGAGAAGGACTTAACGAGCTGCATGAAGTTCGTGCCCGACTCGTCGAGGGGTATTGTTAAGCCAGCCTCCCTGGGCCACCTCTCGAGCCTCTTCTTCCTTGCCTCCTCATTCGCAGTCTTGCTGATTTTTATCGGTACCTCAACATCCCTCTCATACACAGTTACAAAGCTCATACTTAATGCGTGGGTGATAACTGGAATAAAAATGCTTCCCCAAACGTCGCTTAAAGGCCTCAGCTAACACCTTACTCATCACGGCTCATGGCAGCCATCGCATCATCACTCAAAAGCACTGATTAATTAGCAAACTTAAATCCTACTCCGCCTCAACAACCTCGTTAATATCAAGAACCTGCACGGCGCCCTCAGCATTCCTACTGAGGTTTGCCAGGCATATTGGGCATACCGTGACCACGGTCCTGGAGAGCCTAGCCAGGTTCTGAATCCTTATCTTAGCTATATCCCTCGAGAGCCCTGGACTCAGCGATTCAAGTGGGCCGCCGCAGCATGTCGACGTGTCCTTACCCGTTATTAATGGGTCTTCGACATGCCTTACACCGGCGTTGTCCAGTATTGCCCTGTAAACATCGTACTTGCCCAGGTACCTCGCGTATAGGCAGGAATCGTGAATCACAACCTCACCACTGAATTTGGGCTTAACCCTGATGTTCCTCAGCAGGTCCAGGTAATTGATGACCTCGAAACCTAGTTTGAAGTATTTAGGGGCCACGTTGGTGAGCACATAATGCGTGTGGGGGTCTATCGTTATGACCCTCCTAACCCCGTACTTCTCGAACGTCTTCAACACCCTCTCCTCGAAGTACTCCCTGAATTGGTCCACGGCACCAAGTTCGTAAAGTAGAGCGCCGCTGTACGGCTCATCCTCGTATAAATAACCAAAGCTCACACCAGCCCTCTGTAGCGCCTTAACGATGCTCCTCATTATGTTATTCGCCCTATCAATATCGGCCCTGTTGGGCTTAATGACTAAACCCGCGAACCTCGATAGAAAACCTGCCAGGCTCGTTAATGGCGTGCCCCGCACCTTCTCTATCCATGGCACTAGTTGATTTATCATTGGGGCCATTTGGTACATGCATGATGTGTATATTATCGTATCGCCACCCCTGGGTATATTTAACTCCCTGGCCCACTCCGTACAGTTAGACTTATCCATAGGTATCGGCAGACTGTTCGTTTCGAGGCTTCGCCTAACTATGTCTATGAGAGCCCTGACCCAACTCTCCATTATCCAGCTCGCCCAAGCGCTTTATTTTAAGATTTTTTAGTACAGGTTGTGGGTTAGCGAAGTTACTTACCCTTCACGTAGAATGTTACCCTGGACTTATTTATTACGGCATCTATGTTACAATCGCACTTCAGCAATATCTTGGTTAAACCGAGTATGTAGCCCCTAGTGAATGCCAGCCCCATATCTAGGTCGAATGGTTCGATTAACGATAATGTAGCCACATAACCACCCTTCCCATTACCTAGTTTAATGTCCTCGACGCCTCGGGCTAGGTTCATGACTGCGAGCATCTCGACTGCGGTCTCGAATACCTTACCTGGATCCGCTATGGTGGTTATTGTGTACTTAGTCCTAAGCATCGTGCTGGCCATCGAAACCCCCATTTCATAACCGAGCTTATTCAGGAAGAACTGAACCTCAGTACTACCCTGGGATATCCGCATTAATATGCTCTTCAGTATTTCCTTATCAAAACCAACAAGCTCCATAGGGGCCTCGTGGCTGGCCCATACGTCACGCACGCCATTTATACCCTTCAACCTCTCAATGGCGCTTATCGGTAGTGAGTCGCTGAGTCTCATGGCAATGATCCTCTCGTTCTCCGAGGGTATCGAGACAAAGACCCACTCAATGCTTGCGTAATCCTTAACCACACCCGTTATTTCATGCAGCATTCCACGCCTATTGGCAGCCTTAACCACAAGCAATGTCATTAACAACCCAGTAAGTCTGAAGACTTTAAACCCGACTTAACGTAGGCACGTCACTACCCAGTACCATAATGGGGTAAGAGCTTATAATACCCTACCTATCCCTGTTTTTGTATATGGTAGATGGTGGGTACGACGAATTATACCTCAAATTACTGGATAGGGCATATGCCGTGATAACGCCCAAGGTAGAGAGGAGGCGTGAGCTTCCGAAGCTAAGCATACTAGTTCAGCCAAAGAAGACGATTATCCAGAACTTCAGGGAGGTGGCAGAGAGGCTTAACAGGGACCCGACACACATAGCTAGGTTCTTCCTCAAGGAACTAGCCCTGCCCGGGAATATAGAGGGCAACGCGTTGGTACTATACGCAGAGAGGAGCCCCAGGACCCTAGAGGCCGTTTATGAAAGGTACATAAAGCTCTACGTTGAATGCCCGGTGTGCCACTCAATCGATACGTACCTAGTCAAGGAGGGTAGAATATACGTCCTCGTATGCACGGCATGCGGGGCCAGGACCCCCAGAAAGGGTATTAGCTGAAATCAATCCTCATTCAAAGTTTGCGGGGTGATTAATTTATGTATTAGGGAAAGGTTTTTTACCTACTACAAGGCAATTAAGCAATCAATATGCCATTCGGTGGTTACCCAATAGTTCTCACGGGCGAGATAGCAACGATGTCCGATACCCACGGATCCTCCGTCGTAGGCTTCGCCAGCGCAATACCGGAGAACTACTTCAGGGATTGGATTGCAAGGATGTTCTTCAGGGTTAAGAGCGACAGGGAGGGTAGGGTCCTGAGGGCACCTTACGGCTTGGCTAAGGTCGAAGCCACATTGCTCGCGCACGGCTATACTAGAAATGACGTAATAATAGCGAACCCATACAAGCTGGATAGGGTCATTGGGCCAAACACGAGGATTGTGGGTATATACGTGATGGACCCACTCGGCCTCAGCTTCGGTTCAGGCATTGTATACTGGATACTGAAGCTTGCGGATTTACCGTACAGGGGCTTGCCGTATATAGCAAAGTCATTCCTACAGGTACTGGAGCACCCGGCGATTAAGAGGCATAGGGATCATATAAAGATCGTAGTCGGCGGGCCAGCTGGTTGGCAAATAGTCGACACGGGAAAGCAGAGGGAGTTGGGGGTCGATGTTGTGTATGAGGGCGAGTTTGAGGAGGATGGACCACAGTTATTCGAGAAGATACTAAAGGGCGAGCCCGTGCCTGAGAGGGTTGTTGCCCACAGACCGGTGCCTGTGGATAAGGTGCCGACAATAGTGACGCCGTCGATTGGAGGCATGGTTGAGGTCACAAGGGGCTGTGGGAGAGGCTGCCAGTTCTGTACGCCAACGTTGAGCGGCATGATTAGGTCATTCCCATTCGAGGGGCACATCGAGAGGGAGATTAAACTGAACATTGAGGTGGGCGGCTTTAAGGAAATAACACTGCATAGTGACGAGTTCTTCAGGTACGGTGCTAAGGGTATCGAGCCAAACCCGGACAAGGTCCTCGACCTAACGAGGAAGGCGTATAAGTTGGTTAAGTCCTACGGCGACGATTACGAAATAACCACGGACTTCACGACAGCGGCCGTGGTTAAGTACGCACCAAAGCTCGTTAAGGAGGTTTCGGAGTACATGAACGAGGGCGGTACCTGGCACTTCATAGAGATGGGCATAGAAACGGGCTCCCCAAGGCTGCTCAGGATGCTCATGCTGGGTAAGGCCCTGCCATACAAGCCTGAGCAGTACCCAGACGTTGTCGAGGAGGCCATCGGCATACTAAACGATAATCACTGGGTCGTCGTAGGCACAATGATACTGAACCTGCCCGGCGAGACCGACGACGACGTAATAAAGAGCCTCGAGCTCCTCGACAGGCTTAAGAAGCTCAGGGTCCTCACATTCCCACTACCATTCATACCAATGGGCGCGCTTAGGAAGAGGGACTTCACGGTGCTCGATAAAATGCTCGAGGACCCACTAAGGCTAGAATTCATACTGAAGGCCCTCATCAAGGCTTTCGAGGAGGCCAAGGCCTTTAGCCACCTTATCACTAGGAAGGTCGAGAACTTCGTGGTGAGGAGATTAATTAGGTACATTGCCGAAACAAGCTTCAGCCTTGTCCTGAAGAGGTACAAGGAGAAGCTTGGCTCGTTGGTTGAGCAGTACGGCGAGTTCAGGGAGAGGGTTAGGGAGGACATTAACAGGGCCGTCGTATCGGTCAGGATTGAGGATGATGAGATGTAGCATTGAAATACTTAATTATTTATTTCGAATTGCCTCTTTATTTTAACTATCAATACTTAGAAACCTTGATAAGGGATCCTGTGGGATAACCCATGTGGGAGTTACAGGGAGGCCCATTGGGGAGATTCATGCCTCGATAATTAGGAGGGCCTATTACGTACTTGGCATTAGCATTTTTGGCTTATCATTAATACTACTTAATTGGTTAAGTGCTTCGGCGATGATGTACGAGTTAATGAACATAAGGAGGATTGTGCTGGGTGTGGCGTATTACATAGTGCCGATGGCTACGGCCATGGTAGGCTTCGCAATGATGCAGATACCCGCAGCCTTCCTACTGAATAGGGTCGGTAATAGGGTGCCCATGTTCCTTGGCCTATTACTTAATGGCCTATCACTAATGTTCTCGACAACGAGCAGCTACCACACAGCCCTATTCCTAAGGTTCCTCGCTGGGATGAGCCTCGGCCTCTACCTAGCCCCATCACTACTCCTAATACTTGGTTGGTGGAGCATAAGGGGCCTGACCAGGTGGGTCCAGGTAACCTACTTATCCTCAATAACCACGTTACTAGCCATCTCGACACTTACGGCCACGTACCTAACGAAAACCACCGCACTCTACCTAGGCGTTGTATCGATCGCGCTATCCGCGGTTGTCCTCCTCACGGTGAGGGATGTGGTGATAATAAAGAGCGTGCCCATAATGGCGGTGATGAATAACCCAGACATCCTAATGCTGGCCATAGCCTTCTCACTACCCTGGGGGGTATACCTAGGGTTGATATCAATAACGATAAACTTTAACGGGAACACCGCCGTAATGCTGCTCACGGCCCCATTAATACTAACGCCGCTTCTGTACAGGGTTAGGCACTCCGTGAGGGTTGAGAGACGAAAGATACTGCTACTCTCAACGGCAGCGCTGGGTGTATCAACGGCGCTTGCCGGGGTGGCGCCGTTGGGTTACGTGTTGGCCGTAATGGGCGTGTTATTCACGGTGATATTACTGTCGATACTGTACATAATCAATAACCTAGTAAGCCCAATACTGATAGTGCAATCAACGAGTTACCTACTCACAATCTCCTCAACCATAGGCTCAATAATAAGCATATTAATGGCATACGCACTGCAGTACTTCGGAGCACTTGGTTGGGTAATCATTGGGGCTTTAATAACCACGTCATCCCTAATCTACAAAGTCCTGAAAATCGCGTTGTAGCCGTAATCGCCATTCCACAACATACGGTGGTAGCCCTAACCCGCAATGGAAACATTGGTAGGCTCGATTTAAAGGATAGCTAAGCCGCCATTGATTAAGGCCACCAATTCACTCCCTGACCTTGGGATATCTACTTAACCTGGCTATCTCCCTCACAGCATCTAAATCACCAAGCAAGTCCCTGATCGATATTACCCCAACCACAGCATCATTCTCATCAACCACAACCACATGCCTAACCCTATACTCAACCATCAACGAAGCCACCGTACTCACCGAATCATCAAACCTAGCCCTAACAACCCTAGGACCCACAGTACCGACCTTACCCACGGGTGTGTCCAGGGGAAGCCTCCTCGACAAGGCCCGGATCACGTCACGCTCAGTAACTATGCCGCGCAACCTCATGGAGTTCAAATCCTCAACTATGACCACGGCGCCCACGTTCTCCCTAGCCATTATATCGATGGCCTCGATCAACGGCCTATCCTCAGTAATGACAAGAGGCTTCCTCTTAACGAGGTCAATAGCCCTCATACAGCACCACTGCATAGAAACAAAATTAACTAATTAATAAACATTATTCCTAAACGATTAATTCATAAATCATATATACAATACTACAATAGTACTACTACATAGAAAAAATAAGTATAAGAACATGGGCAATAAATAACCAAGGAGAAGAGCCAAGGCTTTTAAAGGGGCGAGCAAGCACATGCAGGCAGTGATGAGTAGGGACCTCGCCTGCCAAAACGGTGACGAGTTTGCCGAGTGCTGACTTCGGTATATGACTTACTTTCAACCTGGTAATTCCATAACGATTGTGATCAGTCCCAGAATTTCAATCTTAAAAGGTTAGTGTTTACAAACTGAAATATAGAAATTGAAACAATAATTGAAATACACGGGAAGAATTACAGAGGTAATATTTAAAAATACAAAATAGATGTGTTACACATGACGAGAAAAACACTGGCACTAATACTACCCGCGTTACTACTCGTAGTAACACTAATGGCAGCCACAACAATGGCAATGCAGATAACAAAGGTAA
>JAKMAE010000058.1 GCA_022014875.1 Vulcanisaeta sp.
ACCTATAACCAGTCTCCTCCTCAAAGAGTCTATTGGGGAATGATGGGTGACCCCAGGGCCCTGGCGTGTGTATGATTAATCTATACCTACCTGGGATTTTGAGTATTATCGGGACCATGGCTGTGTATGCCTCCTGAAGATCTATGTACCTGACATTCTCAAGACCAATATTCCTCCGTATGAACTCCACGGCGCCCCTAGCCAGGAAGACGTACTTCAGGAACTTTTCCTCGACGTTATCCTCTATGTATACCCTATCCGTAAGCTTCAGGGCCCATCCAGGGCCTTTGGGCTCTAGAAATACTGCATGGGCAGTGTTCAATCGGTACTCCCAGGCATTAACCTCTATGTTCTCACCCCTTAACTTAACCATAAAGGTATCGCTCAATCTCAATTCATCAAGGAATGACTTAGGCTGCGGCTGGGGCTTGGGTATTGGGTTGTCATTCTCGTCAAAGTCATAATCGACGTACCCATTCCTATAGAGGAGGGTTATTACGTAGTAGTTAAGTCCAAGCCGGGCAGCGCCGTAGAACTTATCGCCCTCTAGTACTCCAAGCCCACCGGCGTACGTGTATCCATTATCAAGCGCCAGATCCGGCGTTATGCTAACAATTACGCTTGGGTCGCCATTCATTAAGGTTCATGCTTTATTACTGACTTATTAAGCTTCATTATACTCAATACACATGTATTACCACCTACGTGTTAAGCATTAAATGTTAAATAGAACGAACATAATCATGAGGGATAATACCCTCGAAACCTCCAGTATGAAGCCGTATAAATCACCAACCGCGCCGCCGAATTTTCCCTGAAGGTGCATGAAAATGAGCATGCTTGTTAAGATCGTGGCCGTGAACGAGACTGCACCAATAATCCCAAGCATCACGTATGTAATGGCCAAGCCCAGTAACGAGGAGGTAATTATTGGAGTAATCCTCCGCCTAGCAATCACCGTTAACTGCCACCCCAGCCCCCTGTATGGCGGCTCCCTGCCTATGAGGGCGGATAAGCAACACGATGACTTAGAGATTACTTCAGCTACGAACAATGACTGCCACATCCTATTCGTGAGCCCTAACAATGCAGAGATGGCGAGGATTATCGACAAAGTGACCATAGCTATCGCGGCCGAGCCCCTGTGCGGGTCCTTAAGCACCTTTATCCTATCCTCGACCGAACCCCTAACCATTAATGCGTCAATTACGTCCGAGAAACCATCAATATGGTTAAGCCCAGTGAGTAGTAATAAAGAGGTGTAGGCTATCGACGCCGAGAACAAGCCATTATGAGTAGTAATCCATATGTAGTAACCAACGAGACCAGGTACTAGGCCTGTTATCGGCGGTATTATTAATGTGGCCAGCCATACATACTCAAAGGCCTTTACGACATCGTGAGAACCACCAATAGGTATTACCGTGAAAAACGTTATTACGGCCTTAACACCATTCACGAAATTACTAGCCCTATTGTGAATCACCATCACCGCTTTGATTACAATTTTTAATTTATTATTGTTTCAGTAAGGCCTGCGTGCTCATCACCGGTCATTCCTCTCGAGCATCATCACCGATTTAGCACTGCCCAGCAAATTAATTAGTGTTGTCGTTTCAATTTCTTAAAAATAGCAAAAGGACTTTAAACCTGTAGGGTCATCACCGCATTGCTAGGTCATGGTATCCATAAAATTCATAGAGGATGCCGTAATACTAACCATTACGTATGGGTTAATTGCGCTGAGGGGGGTCGGTAGGTTGAATGTTCAACCCTGGGCGGCCATGCTCCTAGGCGCGGCCCTAACGATAGTGCTGGGCATATTAACCCCCCAGCAAGCCCTCTCCTCTATTAACCTCAACGTAATATTGTTCCTAATATCGCTGTTTACCATATCGTCGGCACTCGAAGTAAGTGGTTTTTTCAGTTACCTAGCCTATAGGCTACTTGTTAGTGGACGTAGTATGCGTAGATTAATATTTAGGGTGTTCACTCTATCCGCATTATTATCCCTAGCCCTCTCTAATGACGGTATTGCTGGGTCGTTCACGCCCGTTATTGTCTCGATGAAGAGGCAGGCTAGGATTAATATTAAACCGTTATTGTACGCCCTAGCATTCGGTGTGACCATAGGTAGCGTTGCTTTACCAGTAGGCAACCCGCAAAACCTACTCATTGCGTTGGAATCCGGCATGCCCAAGCCCTTCATAGTGTTTACGCTTTACTTATTACCACCAACAATCATTAACTTACTAATTACATACCCAATCCTGCTCTTGTTATTCAATGGCTACGCGAAGGATGACGTAGTACTGCTCGAATTTAGGAGGCCTGAGGAATTGATTACCAATAAGCGACTGGCCTATACCGCCCTCTCGGTATTGCTCGTTTTAATACCGCTGTATTTCATCACAGACATAGTGAACATAAGCCCATACCTAACCCCCGTTACCCTCACGTTCATGGGTGCCTCCATTATTTACCTACTTAGTGGCGCGAGTAGAAGGGATGTGGCGATCAATGTTGATTGGACGACGATACTATTCTTTATAGGTCTATTCATAGTCAGCGAGGGCGCGCTCGAGTCGGGGGTATTGAGCGCCCTTTCCCATTACCTACCACAACCAACGACGCTCCTAGGGGTCTTCATTTCAGGACTGTTACTAAGCCAGGTCATAAGTAATGTACCCATGGTTGCCCTGTACATACCACTCATGATGGAGTTGGGTGTTTCATCGAGCAATTACGTGATTTGGGTTGGTCTCGCAGCATCAAGTACGATAGCGGGTAACCTCACATTGATTGGCGCCGCAAGTAATGTAATAATTAGCGAGGCTAGTGAGAAGAGGGGTGGTGAGGGGTTTGGGTTCCTCGAGTTTATGAAGTATGGTTTGCCTATTACGGTCGTGAACAGCCTTGTTTATTACGTATGGTTGATTTACGTACATGTACCGTTATAATACGTTTTTTCAGTAATTATCGGACAAAATGTTTTTAAACCATTGTGCTACTGCTGA
Organism: Vulcanisaeta sp.; assembly: GCA_022014875.1. Taxonomy (GTDB): domain Archaea; phylum Thermoproteota; class Thermoprotei; order Thermoproteales; family Thermocladiaceae; genus Vulcanisaeta. The sequence continues at coordinate 3,018 of JAKMAE010000058.1, forward strand.
CGTGGTGATTGAAATGCGCGTTTATGGCATTGCAATATTTGAGGTCGGTAAAGACCTTGACGTCGCAATGCTAGATCTTGAGAACGCCGGTCTACATAGGCTTGAGTATATGGAGATAGACCCAGATTTATTGACTTACCTTGATATGGCGGAGGAAGAGTTCGGAGGCACCCTTGGTAAGTATAGGACGGTTAAGGATTACGTATTTGAGTATAACAATGAGAGACTCGTGCTAGTTAGGCTTTTCATGCATGGAAAGCACGTTAACAAGGCATTGCTCGTGAGTCTCAGGGCAGGTACGTTGAAGGTGGTGAGCAAGAAGTTAGAAAACGTGGGATGGAAGAGGCTGTTCATGTTCGAGATTAAGAAGTTAATGAGGAGCGTTAAGTATACAGATCACTAATGTTCCATAAATAACCTGGGTTGGGGCTTGTCATCATCTCGTTGGTTTATGACGTAGAGAGGCCCAGGACTTATCAGCAAAACTCGACGACTCACTAACGAAGCGTGATCCGTTGGGAATCGAAAGTCAAGAAAAGCTCTGAGAAGCCCTGCCTAGCGGGTGATGCAATTATCAATTTCCTTACTTAAGTTAACTAGGAACTCTGTATCCACGGTATTGAGCCAGTCAACAACGCCTATAATCGGTCTACCCTCACGCAATTTATCAACTATATATTTCACTATCGATTCTACGTCCTTATTTGTCGTGTCCACTTCAATAATTTTATCCTCACCAAACGTATTAATTGCCATGGTTAGAGACGACCCGACGACCTCCGCCAGAACATTCTCAACAATTTTACAGTAAGGCCACCCCCTCGCAATTAGTCTCCTCATTAATTGCGTTGGTTCAAGCCTGAGCACTATACACCAATCGACCAGTGATGGGTCGATTAAGTTTACGGCAATCGTATCGATTATGTATTGGGAATGGATAGAGCTAAGTCTCTCCATTATTAACCTGCGGGCGTAGTCCTCGTTCGTTATGATGTACGTCTGTAGCTCTGGGTCCCATTTAAGGGTTGGTGTTATTAATTCATCTAGCTTGATCAATGCGGCCCCATAAATCCTCGATAGCTCAAGTGCTATTGTTGTTTTACCAACACCCGGCGTACCCGTCACTACAAGCCTAGCCATCTCAATTACCGTCTACGGCTTTACACGGCGTATATCACGTGGGAAGGGTATTGCATCCCTAATGTGGTCAAGACCGCATATCCACATTACCAACCTATCAATGCCAAGTCCAAAACCTGAGTGAGGTACTGAACCATACCTCCTCAGGTCTAGGTACCAGTAATAATCCTCGGGGTTCAAGCCGAACCTCTTGATCTTGTTGAGTAATTCCTCATAATCGTAAATACGCTCACCACCTCCAACGATCTCCCCATAACCCTCGGGGGCTAAGACATCGACGCTAAGCGTCGTTTCCGGTCTTGCTGGGTCATTCCTATGGTAGAACGCCTTAATCTGCTCTGGGAAGTGGTGTAGGAGTATTGGTTTATCAAACTGCTGCGTCAATACCCTCTCCTCATCTGCGCCGATATCATCACCCCACTTAATGTTTAGGCCCTTACCTCGAAGGATCTCTATTGCCTCGTCATAACTAACCCTGTAGAATGGCGGCTTCACATTCTCCAGAACCTTAGTGTCCCTCTTCAGTAGTTTTAACTCATCCTGCCTCTCCTCAAGTACCTTATTAACTATATAGGTAATGAAGTCCTCAAGCAGGTTAAGTAATCCATCGAATTGAAGCCAAGCCTCCTCAGCCTCCGCGTGCCAAAACTCCGTCAAATGCCTCCTGGTCCTTGAGGGCTCAGCCCTAAAGCTGGGCGCCACAGTGTACACCCTCTCCAGTGTGTATATCATGGTCTCTAGGTAAAACTGCGATGATTGGGTTAGGTAAACGTCCTCCCTATCGAAATACTTAACGGGAAACAGTGTGGCGCCTCCCTCGACCGCGACCGATACGAACATGGGTCCCTGAACCTCGTAGTAACCCCTGGACCTGAAGAACTCATGTATTGCGCCAAATACTGTATGCCTAATCCTAAGTATTGCCCACATCTTTCTACTTCTAATCCATAGGTGCCTAACATCGAGTAGATACTCACTGTCAGACTTCGCGGCATCTTCATTTATGGGGAATGGATCACCGATGTAGTACCAATCAATGCGTTTAATGTGGATTTCGGAGCCACCTGGCGCCCTTGGTTCCCTCTTAACGACCCCCGTGAGTACGATTGAGGACTCTATGTTGAGTTTAGAGGCTATGCTTGCCACTTGTTGGTTGGATTTATCAACAACGGTCTGTATTATTCCGCCGCCATCCCTAATTACGAGGAATATCTTATCCTTCAACTCCCTCTTTCTATAGACCCAACCTCTTATTGTTACCTCCGAGCCCTCGCTTAGGTTAAAAACATCCCTTATACTCACGACCTTATTCCCTATTAAAGTAGGTCACGAACTCTACTGTGACGAATCAAAATATAAAGCTTACCTCATGACCCCTGCTCGGTCATCCCCACATAGTATATTGCGTGTACCACAAGCTTCTCGCCATCCTTAGGACATACATCATTTGTTATCTTTCCAACATAATCACCGAGTCTGAATGGGATTGTCTTAGTATAGCCACAGCGTGGGCATATTAATACTTCAACCTCACCGCTTAGGACTTGACCCTCACCCCGGCCCTTGGCTAGGTCTGTCTGTGAGAGGGTGTTTCTAATGAACCTGAAGTACCTCTCATTCATGACCAAGGCTATTACAATGGCTATTATGAAGATTATTAGCCCCACAGTACTTACGTAGTAATTCTCGAAGCTCACGATTAACTATGTATTGTATTGTTAAATAAATTTTTCACTAATTATTGCGCGACACCGCTGGTATTGCCAACGCCGACCAAGATTACCTCCTCACCCTCCCTAACGCCCTCCTTGATAACCCTCCTAACCCGTTCCACAGCCTCGTTAACGGCTTCCTCCACTTCCTTAGGCATTGCCGATAACGCCTCGGGTATGCTCATCTTTATGAGGACGGCATATAGCGGTATGCCGTATTTACTGGCTATTCTCTCTATGTTGAATCTCTCGACGCCAATTCCCCCCATGGCCACGCCGACGCCCTCGGCTATGGAGCCTGTCTTCTCACCCTCTAGTTTTAATGCGGCGTCTACCGTGATTATCATCCTAGGTCTAACACCAACCCTCTCGATTAGGTAGGTAATGGCATCGTCAAGGTTACCGACAGTACCTCCTGGACCTTTAGCCTTCACCACATAGACCCTCCTACCCTCAAAATTACAAAGCCCTACGTAGGTATCCTTAATATTGTGATTAATCTCCTCAAGACTTGAGCAATTCCTCATGAACCTATAAGCAGTAAGTGGCCCAGCGGCATCACCGACAGGTTGTCCCTTTAGGAATGTTGTTATGGCGCCGTTAAGTGCATTCACGTACTCCCTAAGTATTGGCAATAACATGTAGATTTGCATCATTAAGTACGGATTCTTGTACTTATTGCTCAACCTGTAATAATGCATAATTACCTTATAGATGAAATTCAACTCCCTCAAGCCGTCCACAGCATCAACTACGTTCTGAACAAGGGGTCTCTCAATACTCGGGAGTAACGCCCTTAAGGACTCCTCAAGTCTCTCGTTGTATGTAGTGACTAAAAGCTTCAGAGTCCTCATTAGACCGGTCGGCTCGGCACTGACTGGCTCTATGACTACGAATTCCATCAAATCACGTATCCTCCTCTCTATGACACTCCTATCAATGACTTGGGATGAACCATTTGACCTAAGTAATTGTTGAATGTGGTTAACAACGAGGTTAATATTGTTATATATTAACCTATTGAGCCCAGTTAGGAAGTTACCTACCATATATGCGTACCTCCAAACCATGACGTAGTCTTGGAAGAAAAATAGAAAGAGCAGCGCAAGCCATATTATGTTAGATATAATCATTAGCCAGGCATTTCCCTGACTAGATCCCGGTCCTACCTGCAGCAATACTTGCTGCAGTATTACTAATAGGTCCATTGGTTAAATCGCAGGCTTGAGTTTTAAAAACATTCCTAACCTAGTTATTCCCGCTGGGGCTTAATGCGGAAAATGCGGCTTAACGTTATAATTAAAAATCGAGAACTTACATAACCGACTTTAATGCTGTGGTTATTATTCACAACCGGAGCCTGCAACCTAAAGTGCACTTATTGCGGTGGTTCCTTTGATCCGAGGATTGTGCCTTGGAGGGTGACTTATGATATAGGGCTGCTTAAGAGGTTGATTGAGGCTGATGATGAGGCTGTCGTAATATTTTACGGCGGTGAGCCATTACTTAACCCTGGCTTCATAATGAAGGTCATGGATAACATAAGGGCTAAGAGGTTCGGTATACAAACAAACGGTATCCTGGTGAATCTATTACCTAGGGATTACTGGAGGAGGATGGATGTGGTGTTATTATCCATTGATGGCAGGGAGGAAGTCACCGATAGGAATAGGGGTGTTGGTGTGTATAAGGCTGTCGTTAAGGCCCTCAATTATCTAAGAAGTGTTGGTGTCAAGCGGATAATAGCCAGGATGACGGTTACGCAATTAACCGACATTTACGAAGACGTCACGCACCTACTCAATCTCGGTTTTGATTATGTACATTGGCAATTGAATGTAATATGGACCGAGAAGTGGGACGTACTCAACTGGGCCATTAACAACTACTTACCCGGGATTAGGAAGCTTGTTGACTTATTCGTGGAAAGCGCCCGTAAAGGCGCAATACTAGGCATAGTACCAATACTAGGCATACTGAGCGCCCACTTCTTCAAGCCATACGAAGGACCACCCTGCGGTGCTGGGTACAGGGCCGTGGCAGTGTCGACAGACGGGAGGGTGCTGGCATGCCCAATAGCCGTTAGGGAGGATTGGGCGGTGCTTGGGCACGTAAACGTTGGCTTTAAACCAATGAGGATACAACTACCTGAGGCCTGCCAAAGATGCGAGTACAGGAGGTACTGTGGTGGCAGATGCCTCTATGCAATCATGGAAGGCGAAAAATACTGGGGTAAGGATGGGGTGGAGATTGTGGATTATGTAACTAAGGAAACAATTAAGGAAATACTAAGAATCATACCCGAGATGGAACAATTAATCAGTAAAGGAATAATTAAAAAAGAGGATTTAATGTACGACCCAATCCTCGACTCAACCGAGGTAATACCCTAAGTAAAAGCAAAAATAACACTAAAGCTCTAATAATACGGCCCCGTAGCTCAGCCAGGAAGAGCGGCGGCCTTCGGAGCCGTAGGTCGTGGGTTCAAATCCCACCGGGGCCGCCAACCCCCTGTTCAATCCCCCGTACCATGCATACCTCCGGGTCTATTTTTATGAAT
>JAKMAE010000059.1 GCA_022014875.1 Vulcanisaeta sp.
TCACATTAAACACCTTACCCCTAATACTGCTTATGTTAGACACGAGCTTCTCGGGGTAACCCGCCATTGTTAACACCTCTCTCGCGCTGTGCCTCCCCAGGCACACTATTATTTGTGGTTTTATCATTAGTATCTGCGTCACCAGGTATGGCCTGCACGCCTCTATCTCATCGGGCTCCGGATCCCTATTGTTGGGTGGTCTGCACTTAACAACATTTGTTATAAAAACATCCTCCCTCCTAATACCAACGTTATTCAGCAATTTCGTTAATAATTGACCAGCAGCACCAACAAATGGTCTACCCTCCTCATCCTCGGTTGCGCCTGGTGCCTCACCAATCAACATAACCCTTGCGTTAAGCGGCCCCTCGCCGGGGACGACGTGCTTCCGCGTTTTATGGAGCTTACATTTTGTGCAGTTCAGCATTAGGCTGACTAATTCATCATAGTCATTAACGTTGATTCTTATTCGAGTAATATCCATAATTATTCCCTACCTATTCGCGTAGTTAAATTAAAGTATTAATTAACCGCTATTTTGCCTCGGCCTTCTGCCCACCACCGCTTAACTTCTGAACCTCCTTGTCCCCCAGTGGTATTATGGGCCCGCCACTCCAGTCCTTTGGGTACACAAGCACGGCGTTTATCTGAACAATTTGATCACTGATTGTGTTACCCCTAACAAGCTTTCTTTTCCTCATGCCACGCTTATCCGGATGAAAACCAATACCCTCGCTTAATAACACGAACTTCTTAACGGGCCCCTCGATGTTCGGTAGCATTGGTGCACCCTCAATGCCACTACCGCCGGTGATTCTTATTTTAAAGCCCTGCGGTAAATCCAGGACCTCCTTTATAATACCCGCATCAACCTCATCACCAATTTTTAGACCTATGAACCTCTGGGCTATGGGATCCTTAATCTCCAACTGCTTAGCCCTACCGCTCATTGGGTCGCTCAGGACGAGCTTAAACGTTGGCATTGAATGACCCATGAGGGAGGGTATTAAAAACACTTCTATCCGTTCATGAGAGCCGGACCGTCGATGGGAAATTGCGTCCTGAAGCGGTGATGCTACTTTTGCTCCAGAGCGCCTGGTTTAACACTCAACGTCTTATAGAATATTTTCTCATTTAACCAATTAATGTTTGATGATACGTAATCAACCTTCTTCCTCATCTCAAAATCGCGAGGCTCTAGGCTAAGTAGGTCTAGGTATAGCTCCTCCAGGATCCTTTTAGCCTTTAATGCAAAGTCGAGGTTATTCTTGATCAACTCCTCAGTGGCCTTTCTACTCAATTCGCCCGTGAAGTCGGCGATCCCGTTTATGTAGGGTTCAGCATCAACGCCCAACTCCTCGGGTGTTGGTAACCTGCCCTCGATTATGTAGTACCACATCGACATAGCCTCAACGTATTCCTGAAGGCTTATTACGGCATTGTTGTAGTACATGGGGTATTGCGAAATGAGGCTTTTCAACTTATTGACTAAACCCTGCATTTCATTGATGTATTTACGAGCTGATTCTATGTCGTCCCTAATTAACGAGTATATCACGGACTTGGACAACCTATTGATTTTTATCCCTGTCTCGATTATTTCATCCCTGGCATTCTCTAGCTCCCTAAGTCTCGACCTTAACCTTTCCGTCTCGATCATCGAAGGAGCTCTCATCAACTCATTTTTAAACCAGTCCCTAATTAACAATCAATGGCGCTCCCAGTATTTGCTGGGGATCTCCTGAGTGAATTGCTTAATGTAATATTACGTGCATCGAACCTCTACGACCGCACCTCCAACGCAATCCAGGTTGAGGGTGGTTTTGTAAAGGTTTTTGGTCACGAAATACGTAGGTTTTACGTAGTGGCTATAGGTAAGGGTTCCATAAGTATGGCTAAGGCCATTGAGGATAAGGCGGGCGATTACATAATCGACGGCATTGCGGTAGTTCCTAAGGGGGTACGGGGTGGATTAAGAGTGATTAAGGTCATCGAGTCAACGCATCCCCTACCTACGGAAAGCAGTGTTGAGGCCGGGTTGGCCATTATGGATTTACTATCTCGGGTTAGGCCTGGCGATTATGTTTTGTTCCTAATAAGCGGTGGGGGCTCGGCGCTCGTCGAAGTACCCGTTGGCGACGTCGCAATCGAGGACATAGCTGAAGTAAACAGGTTACTTCTAAGGAGTGGGGCCACGATACACGAGGTGAACGTTGTTAGGAAGCACCTATCGAGGGTGAAGGGTGGTAGGCTGGCCCTCGAGGTCGTTAGGCGCGGCGGTAAAGTGATTTCCCTAATAGCCAGCGACGTACCTGGCGATGACCCATCAATAGTGGCAAGCGGCCCAACAGTACCTGACCCATCGACATACGGCGATGCAATACAGGTACTGAGGAATAGAGGTATTTGGGACAAGGTTCCCGTAAGGGTTAGGGAGGTCCTTGAAAAAGGATTGAAAGGTCTCCTAGACGAGACACCTAAGGAGCTTAGTAATACGTGGAATTACGTAATTGCGACGAATATGGACGTTTTAATCGAGGTCTCACGCTATGTAGCATCCCGTGGCATGGACGCGTTAATACTAACGTCAAGAATGGAGGGAGAGGCGCGCGAGGTAGGTAGGTACTTGGCAAGCATAGCCCTTGAGGCCAGGTTTAGGGGGGTCCCAATAAGGAGGGGCGTGATTTTAAGCGGTGGCGAGCCTACAGTGACCGTGATTGGCAACGGTAGAGGTGGGAGAACCACGGAATTATGCACAGGGTTTGCACTGTCGGTGAGGGGCGTTGATGGCGTCTCCATGCTTTCCATAGCCACTGACGGCATTGATGGCAACATGGATGCGGCCGGCTGCGTGGCCGATGGCTCAACAATAAGCAACGCTGTTAAGTTGGGAATAGACCCAATTGCGGAACTGAGGAATAACAATACGGCCGTGATATTCGAGAGGCTCGGAGCCCTTATCAGGACTGGGTGGACCGGCAGTAATTTGAACATAGTCACCGCGATAATTGTTGCTCCGTAATGAAGTAAGCGTCACAGCACAGGTAATGGATCAAGCTCCTCTAGTCTCTCTGGATCAACCCTCATCCTACCTACGTAAATATTATCGAAATAATCCGTTGTGACTAATGCCTGCGCAATGCCGCGCTTGAAGTCGAGATTCTTTAAAATACCGAAGCCGGCGAGAAATCCTCTACGTACGAGCCCACAAAACACATTGTTGAGCTGCCTTGCCGGTACCTTAATCACGTTTCCATGCCTAACCACATTTTCTAACCCATCCTCAATCACGTAATGGCCACAATTACTGGCTAGGCACTCAATTATGGAGTTCCCCAACACCTTGTCAAGCCCAACCTCAACCTCCATCAAATTACCTAGGTATTGCCGTAAGGATGCTGCCCTTAACGCCCTCCTTTCATTAGGCCCTCTTTGCCTAACGTATCGAGACTTCTCGACCTTGATCACGCGGAAGTTGGGCCCGATCTTTAAATCAAGGCCGAGGGATATTACGTAGTCTGCACCGACAGCCTCCGCAACGTTCCTTATGAACTCCATCCCACCATCACTTACCCAGCCAGGCATGTCGATTATTACAAGGCCAGGTGTCCTACTCATTGCGTCCCTAACCACGTGCAGTAAACCGCCGATAAACCTACCAACGCATTGGGAGGGGCTTGTACAACCTAGGAAATAACCACTCATCATGTGTAGGGTTGTTAATGAATGCGTTGGTAAGCTCGTACAACCCACACCAATGACCCCAGGCGGCCCAATTGATGACTGCCCAACATCTGCATCTATGACGCAGACGTGAAGCCCCCTGGCCACGTGGGTGTTTAATAGGTACGTCGTTAACGTAGTCTTGCCAGAATCAACTCCCCCAACAACCATGGCGATACCCTCAAGGCTTAGGTTAGACCAATCACTGGGTATTGTTGATTCATCGACGTGCCTAACCACACCACCCCTTACGCGAACAACACACCTACCCTTTGGGATAATCGGCAACGCCTTATATTCATCAACGTGGATTGATCCAAGCAGGGCAAGGCCGAGAACATCGCATTGCCCTTCGACGAATTCCACATCGGCGGGTCCCTCGACAATTAGGGTTCCGGAGTCGAAACCTACGGTAATCACCATCAAATTTCAATGGGCATTGGCGGTATTAAGAATTACGGCATGGATGGCCATAACCAAAAGCTTAAAACCTCCTAGTGGTTCTTGGGCTTGGGCCGGTAGTCTAGCCTGGAAGGATGCCCGCCTTGCAATGGTATGCACGGGAACGCGGGAGATCCCGGGTTCAAATCCCGGCCGGTCCACCAGGAACTTCGCCCATCCTTATTTTGGAACTACGGCCCTAAATCAATACCTTCCGTGATTATGGACTCGGCCTTTGCCCATCGCTTAAAAATCAGCTACCTAGTCTTTTCCTCCTAATGTGTTCCTGTACTGACCTTACCGATTCTTTGTAGATCCTACCTATATTGAAGTCTCTACCCCTTATCACTACAATAATTATTAATAATGTAAATAATACCGCGGTCTTTACGCGCCTGTATGATTGAATAAGTACGTTAAGGCCTTTCACCTTCATGTCGCCTATACGCTATGTTACGGTTATACTTATATTTTAACCCGGCCTAAAAATGCGCTGTGCACAATGCATCACTCGCGTTGAGTATTGCCAGAAAGTGCTCATCGTATAGTGATTTAATGGGTGGTTCACGTGAGGAATACGACTTCATTCAGTGGTTTCTAGGTCAGATAGATAACCCAATGCTACTTTATGAATTACAACCAGTGAGTGTGTTGGTCTGGAGGGATAGGTACTCTAGGATTATCTACGGCAATAATGAGTACAGGGCATTAAGTATGCCATTGACATTGGGTGGGTCAGGTAGGGGTAAGTTAACGACAGACCTGGGCGATGTTGAGGGTAAGGTATTACTCACGGACTTTCCCGAGGATATGGACGACGCAAAGTATATTTACATAAAGGCTGCGGAGAAGGGGGCGCTAGCCGTAATCTTTAGAGATAAGCACCCCGGCGTTTTCCGGAGGATTGTCGTAACAGCGACCCCCGACTACTCATGGGACAGGGCGCCGCCACCAACAACCCCCGCGTTTATCGTGCCTAGGGAGGTCGGTGATGAATTGAGTAAGCATGTTGGTGAGGAGGTTGAGTACGTGAGTGACGTAGAGACCAGGCTTAGCACGGGCTACAACTTAATAGTGAATCTCGAGGGTAGTAAGGAGGAGGTCGTGTTATTGGCCGTTCACCACGATCATTGGTTAGCGGGCTTTGCTGATGACTGTATAGGCGTTGGTATCGGCGCACAACTCCTCCTCAACACCCTAGGGAAGAGGGATGGACTAAGGAGGGGGCTAAGGCTCGTCTCCTTCACGGCTGAGGAGGCGGGCAACCCTGGCTTCGCAAGTCTTTACTGGGCGTACGGCTCGATGAGGTATGTCGAGTACTTAAGTAGAAGGGGGTTGCTTCGTGACATATACGCCGTGTTGGACCTGGACGTGATTGGTAGGCAGTTCGTGATTCACGCAAGTGAAGACTTATCGCTGCAATTAAGCCAGGTTATTGATGCCCAGTGGGAGTTACCCAAGCCCTACTTCGACTCGCTCAATTTCGAGATGAACGGCATCCCATCACTAACAGTATCAAGCCTTGATTATTACTGGGACGTTTATCACACGGATAAGGATGTTGAGGATAAGGCCCGCACTCAGGACATTGAGGCGTCACTGAGGGTTTCGCAGCAAATACTCAATTACTTATTAACGAGTGATTTAACACCATCGCCGTACATATCGATCTTAAACAGAGACCTAGTGAGCGTGGGGCTAGGCATCGAGCTTAGGGAGGATTGGGAAACGTACAGGCTCGTTAAGTACCTACTTTCTAAGTACGTCGTTGAGTATAGGCGGGACGGCTCCGTGAAGACCGTGTATACAAACTCGATACTCTCCTACGTCAGAAGGTTCATAAATGTGAACGACATAAACCAGGTACCGCTTAAGGTAGAGGAGTTGGGTACCGGCAGGGTAATAATGGATACGAGTACGATAAAGAACCTAAGACAACTTAGTGAGTATGTGGCTCAAGTAATAGAGTCATTGGCCGAGGACATGAGCATTAACCTACTTACCTAAATCCCTAGTTCCTGTCCTGTCCCTAATAAGGGTACTCGATACCTTATTGCCAAACCCATCCTTAATTATGGGTACCGTGATTATGTAAAGCGGTCTCAACCCCCTCTCCCTCCTTAAATTATTTATCTCGATAGCCCTTGGCAGGGTCTCGATACTCACGACTATGGCTTCGATCGTTGGGTCGACGATGGTGGGGCCATACGGGTCATTTATTACGTCGATTATTACGTCATCATCATTACCACCCAACTCCTTAATTAAACCCCTTAGGTTGAGTATCCTCACCTTTATCGGCTTCACCCTATATGTCTTATACGCCTGTGCAAACTCGTCACTCGTCACCCCAACCAAGACCTTACGCCCATATTTAAGCGCCGTGAATATCAACGCAATATGCCCAGTATGTAACGTATCGAATGTACCACCCACAGCAACCTTTCTAAATTTGAAAAACCCCACGTATCACTAGATTTCATGGGTGTTTTATAAATCATTTGTAATAGGGGTATCATTTTGAGGGAGCTTAGTTATAATAGATTATGTATTTGTTAATAGGCTATATATATGGGGTGTAATAATAATACTGAAGGCTTAGATTTTTATACCCAAATTAAACCCTTAATAGCGTGTCATCCATATATAGGAGGATAATTAGGATTGGCGAAAAAAGTGTAGGTATTACCCTGCCTAAGCGATGGCTTGATACACTCAATGTCGGTATTGGCGATATCGTAGAGGTAAGCCTCATTGGTAAGGTAATCGTGGTTAAGCCAATGACGCAAAGCGGTGCAGAGGCTGGTGAGGTTAGTATACCACTTAGTGGGTCTTTCGATGAGACTACGAGAATCATAATAGCGAGCTACATCGAGGGTTACGACAATGTGGAACTTATTGCCCAGAAGGATAAGGATACTATTAGGAGGGCTTTCTCGAGTGTGGAGCGTAAATTACCTGGTTCATTAATGCTTGAGAGTGACGGTAACATTCTCATAAAGATCGCAACTAACGAGGCAAACGTTGACTTAAACGAGGTAATCAGTAGTATGGCTAATATATTGAATTCCATGTTCGGTAAATTCCTCGATTATCTAGACTCTAATAGGGTGGAGTTGCTTAAGGAAATCCTCGAACTCGATGACCAAATGGATAAGCTATACTTCCTGGCTTTGAGGACGATAAAGAAGTTATCGTTTAGGGATCCAAAGAGGGCCATTGACGATACCATAGTGGTTAAGAACCTCGAGCACGCCGCAGACGCCCTGGATAGGTTATCCAACGCGTTCATGAGGACGCAGGTAACGCAGTGTAGGCGCGAAATCAGTGAGAGGTTTAGGAATGTCTGGTTATACATAATGAAGGCCATTTACGCATATCTTGATAATAACGTAAGCAACGCCCTAAAGGTGCTTTTGGACAGGGAGCACATGCTCAACAACATTTTAGAACTTGCGAGTATAGGTTGCATGGGCCTGAGCGATTTATTGGCTGCGTTTATCCACGAGAGCCAATTAATAGTTGCGCTGGCAGCCGATATTGCAGAGGCCGCATTCAGTAAGCATGTACGGGGCATCGCAAAGCCAATGAGCGTACCCAGCAGTGAGGAATTGAGTGAGGAGTGAGTGCTTAATACATGATGAGCACGTCGGTAACTGATCGATGAGGATGGTCAGAGGTGCTGATCAGGTTATTGGATAGAAGCGGGGTAGTGACATACAGCAAAACATTTTTATAATGATTCTATATAGATCTACGAATCTACCATAGAATATACAGTTTGTAGGAACTATTCAAAAAGTTACCTCCGCGTTATAAGGTAATAATCACCAGGAGGTTCGGCATAACCGGTTACATTAAGTTAGGCACGACAACTCCATGTTAAACACTACCAAGCTACTTAAGCACGCCACTAGTACTTGTCACTCATCCATCCAAAAAATGCTAAAGTTAAAACAAAAATCGCGCATAAACCAAAGAATATAAAATATTTTTTATGGCGCCCCGGCCGGGATTTGAACCCGGGTCACGGGCTCGATTGGCCTCCGCCACGGGTCAGACGGATCAGGCCCGCATACTAGACCGGGCTATACTACCGGGGCGTCTCATACATGTCTTTAGGTGCTTTAAACTTTTCCCCGTGGATATGGGTTTGTGGTTTGTTTCGGGTTATTTCAGCTTAACTTGACTTTCGTGGGTGGGTGGGGTTAAAAGTTCCGTATAATGGATAGTCTTTGTATGTTGCCCCTGTTTAGGGCTTTGTC
>JAKMAE010000060.1 GCA_022014875.1 Vulcanisaeta sp.
TAACTATAGAGTTAGTGGGGTAGGGCTCGATTTATATATTTAATCGATAAAACTTTAAAGGCAATAGATAGGCCTTAACCAGCGTGAACCTAGACCTAGCGCCAGACCCACTCCTTGCCGTGCCGGGACCCTCACAGATACCACCTAGGGTTATGAGGGCCATGATGAGGGTTGTCGATCACAGGTCGCCGCATTTCCATAGATTATATAGGGACGTCGTGGAGGGCCTCCAGTACGTATTTAGAACGAGCGGTGATGTATACCCAATAACGGCCAGCGGTACTGGTGCCGTGGAGGCCATGGTCCTCAACTTCGTCAAACCTGGGGATGTCGTTCTCGTACCCGTGTTCGGCAGCTTCAGCAGGAGGCTTGTTAATCATCTCAGGAGGGTTGGGGCTGAGGTTGTCGAGGTGGATTACGGCTGGAGCTCGGCACCAACCTACGAGGATCTGAAGGCCAGGGTTGAGTCGATGGGTCTCAAGCGGATTGATGTTTTTGCAACCGTGTATAACGAGACAAACCCTGGATTGACATTTAGGGACTTACCCAAGGTGGCCCGGTGGATTAAGTCCTACGGCGCCCTGGTCCTTGTCGATAACGTGTCGGCACTTGGCGGTGATTACTTCGAGGTTGATTCGTGGGGTATCGACGTCGCTGTGTCAAGTAGCCAAAAGTGCCTCGCCGCTCCACCGGTCATGTCTTTCATAGCCGTGGCAACGAAGGAGGCGTATAGGAAGGCTGAGTCTGTAAACCACCCGAGTATTTACTTTGACATTAGGTTGATGAGGAGGTTTGCCGAAAGGTTTGAGACGCCGTTCACACCAGCCGTTAATTACCTCTTCGCGATCAGGGAGGCCCTGGGCATAATTAGGGAGGTTGGTCTCGAGAACTGGATTAGGTGGCACATTGAGAGGGGTAGGGCTATAGTTAATGCACTCGTTAAGGCGGGTCTTGAGCCGTTCGTTAGCAATGATTACCATAGGTCAAACACCGTGCTCTCCTTCAAATACCCAACCGCGGTGAACCCCGAGGAATTTAGGAAGACCATGTACAGGCTGGGGGTCTCCATATCCGACGCCATGGATGATATTAAGGGTAAGGCGTTTAGGATAGGCAACATGGGTTACCTAACGAGGAGGGACGTCCTAACTTTGGTGGCGGCTATAGTGACGGTGGCGGCGATGGCTAATAGGGTTGATGAGGTAGGCATCGGCATTTTCGAGGAGGTACTTCGTTATTGGGAGCCACCCCAATTCTCGGTGGATGAGGGTTAGTGCCGCCATTATTAAAGCCCAGGTCCGTACATAATCAATGCAGCACGCATTACTAATTCCTAATGACCTAAGCCATCTAAAACCCACAGGTCAGGGAGATGCTGGGACGGCGGTTGCAGTAATGGATTTATCAATTACCTGCGTATATCATGGCCTACGTCCTCTAAAGATTCCACTCGCAAATTAAATGTATAAATATCTGAATAATTATGATTAATTTTTGATGAGTGAGTATGAGGGTTTTATTACGGATATAATGATTAGGATAGCTGGTGATATAGTGCTCTCGGAGAACCCGGGGAGGAGTATTAGGAAGTGGCGTGAGTTCTTCGAGATGTCCCAGGCGGAGTTGGCGGCGAGGATTGGTACATCACCTAGCGTGATAAGTGATTATGAGTCTGGCCGTAGGAAATCACCGGGTTCCCAATTCATAAAGAGGGTTGTTAAGGCGTTGGTGAACCACGAGTTGGAGAGGGGTGGTCAAAAACTATACATCCTAAGTAGGCAATTGGGTGGTGGAAGGTTTTGGGAGGCGATCATTGACATGAGGGATTTCGACAGACCAATGGAGCTTAGCGAATTCATAAGCGGCATTGGCGCAACCCTTGTCGTGGCGCCCGAGGGTTACGTGGATATCCACGGCTACACCGTGGTGGATAGTCTGAAGCTCGTCCTAGACGTGCCGGCGCACGAGTACCTGAAGCTCTATGGAGGTACGACTCAGAGGGCTGCGGTATTCACAAACGTTAGGTATGGTAGGTCCCCAATGATTGCGATAAAGGCGATGCTGGCTTTCACGAGCATTAGGCCGGCAGTGGTTGTGATGCATGGGGTGGATAGGCCTGATTACCTAGGTATTGAGATTGCCAGGAGGGAGAGGATACCATTGGCCGTCGTTAATAGGCCGATTGATGAGTTACTGAGTGCGTTGAGGAGCATTGCTGAGAGACAGAAGGTTGCTTAGTAACTTCCTAACCCTCTCCCTGAATTCCTCAATGCTTGAGTCATTAACCAGTATGTAATCGGCCCTGGCTATTAAATCACCGAGCCCATACCTCAACTCCCTGAGATCCCTCATTAGGAAGTCCTCAAGGGTCTTGGGATCATCCGGCCTACCCCTATTGAGTAGGCGCTCAAACCTCAGTCTCCAGGGTGCCACGATGTATATTAGGACGACCTTCACGGACAACCCATCCTCTATAGCCTCTATCTCCCTAATACTCCTGACGCCATCTATAACAACAACACTCGACCTAGGGATTCTCCGCAATACCTCATTGGCTATGGCCCTTGTACCGCCCCTTAGCCTAAGCGTGACCGATGCCCTCGATGGCGGAACCCCCTCCCGCAGAGCCCTCTCTCGAATTACATCGCCCATTGTTATTACCGGCAACCCCATTTCCCTAGCTACGTCTGAGGCTATCGTCTTGCCAGACCCGGGCAGGCCCGTTATTGCTATGACAAGCACGTTATGACTACACAAGCCCTCTTTTTACTTTAACCTCAATAACTGCTTAACCACATCCCTAACCCTTAGTAGGTCGGCATCCGTCCTGAAACCCTTCGGGTGGAAATGCGTTTTGTATGCCGTATAACCCAGACCTCTTATGATGTTGATGACTTCGTTTATCGACACCTCACGGCCCACCTCCCTGCTGACCTCCGTTGTTAGGGTATATGGTACGTTGGGTGCTAGGGATTCCTCACGTAGCATTGACGCCAATTCCCTAGCCCTCTCGCTGAAGTAGTCCCTAACCTCCCTCATCATGTAATTAACTACGAACTCCGCATCCCAGGGATAATCAATCCAGAGCGGGCCTGACAATTCGAATTTAGAAGCGCTGGGTATGGGGAATCCCTGGATGAAGCCTCTGCTTAGGGTGCCCGGGCTATAGTAGGCATACCCAAGGCTTCTCAGCGTCTCGATTGCGTAGGCCCTGTCCTTAAACACCACCACGCAAACCCTGTAGTAGTGCCCATCCATGAACGATATCAACGGCTTTATCCCATAGTCCATGGCTAGGGCGTATCGGGCTATCGCGTATATAAGGATCCTGATCCCCACCTCTAGTCGGAATGGGAATTTCCGCGGCAATGCCCCATAGCGCCTAATGCACTTAAGCGGATATTTACCTGCTAGGACGCCCACGTCGGTCGCGGTGACGCAGAGCAGTCCCCGGTCCTTAATCGCCCTTAGGCTATTCTCAATGAATGGTTGTGGCGACCCAAATGGGTCTATGTCGACGAAGTCACAGCCACCCTCCCTAGCGATTCTAAGCAATACATTGTTAGCGTCATCCCTATACACCGTGACTACATCATTCAAGCCGTTCCTCTCCACATTCAGTTTCGCGAGCTCATAGGCCCTCTCGGATATGTCGTTAGCCACAACCCTAGATACGCCGTGGACCTCCCTGGCATACCTAATGGCCCTGACACCGGTACCCGACAGAGGCTCGCAAACGGTTATGCCTGACTTGTCCATGTATGATAGGTAGGCATTTAGTATTGCCACCGATAGGGACCTATTGACTTCCATCCTAGGGTTATAGAAGACCGGCGCATGTGCTGGTTCGGGTCTACTACCAACCGTGTACTTCGAGAGGTCCGGAACAATTATCGATACCAACCCCTCATTAACCTCCACCTTTGGGTAATCCCCCATAAGCAACTACCTCGTAGGCTCGAGGAACTCGACCTCGCGCTTGTTCGGTTCTATAACCGCTATGCCGACTCCTAGGACCTTGGCCACGTTAATTACTACATTACTAATCCTATGCCTATCCTCAACAAGGTATGACTCCTTACTCGACTGCGCCGCCATCCTTGCGTGGGCCCTCATTAGCAGGTATAGTTTAAATGATGGCAGTAGGGCCCTAATGCCCTCATCAACGCTCCTCTCTCTAGCCCTTATTTCATCCATCAATTCCTCATCCCTAGGCCTAAGGTCCACCCTCTCAAGAACCTCCTTGCCAAAGAGCTCCATAAGGGCCTGGGCTGTTCTTTCCGAGGCCTCGAACGACCCTCTCTCGTACTCGTAAACAGTCTTCCTAGTGACGCCCAACGCCTTAGCCAGGTCGCCTAGGCTCATCCCCCTCTCCTCCCTGAGCCTCCTAAGTAACTTGCCTTTAACGCTGGCCTTAATCATGCCCTTATCCTTAACGAACACCACGTCCTCATCATTAAGTATCTTCCTGAATGTTGTTATGCCCACGGCGAAGACGCCGTGTACCTTATACGCGACGCCATCCAGCAGGTCCTCATCGCCATACCTAACACCGATGATTAACGGCGTCGAGTTCGACACCCTAGCCAGAACCGCCAGGTCCGTTATTGACTCCCTATCCACGTCTTCCACATTCTCCTTAACCTTAATTATGAACTTATCCTCACGGTTAGGTATCCTAATTATTGCGTCGTAGGATAATGACGAGTCACTAACAAGTAGGACCTTAGCCCTCTTACTTGCTGCCGTGTTTAAGACATGCGTTATTAACTCACTACTCATTTCGCTTTACATTTTTACCCTTATTACTTTTTATTTAAGGTTTTCGTGAAAATTACGAGGTCTTTCTCGCAATAACCATTGCGTGTGCCGTATCGTATGGCTCTAGGTGGACCATGTCCAGGACTTCGTAGCCCCTGTCCTTAAGGACTTCGATCTCCCTCTTAAACGTCTCACTTGGCTCCTTCGTGACGTCTATGCTCATGGCCTTTATGACCAGCATTACGTAGCCGTGGCTCCTCACGTACACGTCGGCGTTATCAGCCAGTATCTTTGCCTGGAACGGCTGTGCAATGTCTATGTAGGCGACGTCTACGGCCTTGACTATGTGGACGTACTGCTCGGGGTACCTGGCATCCGCGAGTATTGGTATCACGTTTTTCCTGCCCTGGTCAATTATCTTCTCCATAAATTCCCTAAAGACCCTTGGTGAGAACTCTACCGCGTATATGAGCCCGTTATTGCCGACTATGTCGCTTACGTGACTAACCGTGGTTCCGCTCGCGGCGCCTAGGTAAAGCACGTGCGTGCCCTCGCCTATGGGCATGACCTTGAGCCCGTTGATTATGGCTGCCGCGAGCTTTGACCTATACGGGTTCCAAATCCTGTACTCCCTACCCTCCCACTGGACTAGTTGTTCCCCATAGACTCTCTTACCTGGCGTTAGGTTTACCGTCGCCAACCTCTCGGTGCCATCCTCAAAGGACACCCAGTAAACGCCCTTGAACTTGCTGTGCTCCTTAACCCCAACAACACTTATTAATGAGGACATCATTTGATGGTGTTTTTTAAGGAATATAAACCTTTACTACTTACGCTCGCCCTTCTTCTCCGCGGCCTTCTTTGCAGCGGCCTTGGCCGCGCCCTTCTTCTCAGCCGCCTTCTTAGCGGCTGCCTTGGCCTCGGGTTTCCTCGGTGGTGGTTTGGCATATAGTGTCTTGATCTCCTGTATTCTCTTCATTAACTCCTCCTTGAGCCTTGGCGCGATGAAGTTGCCGGTGAATGCGTCAGCCTTGGCCGCTATTGCCAGCTTAGCCGCTAGCGCCCTGGCTATCTTACCACGTTGCCACCTGGGCGACCTGAATATCTCGGGGTATTGGAAGATGACCCCGTGCTTGGGCGGTTTACCGCCGGTCCTCAACGCCCTGAACAGCGCCTTTTCCGCACCGAGTACTTGTATCGTGGATGCCGGCAGTAGGGCCAGCCTCATTAGGCCTCCCGCGAGCATTATCAACCTGGCGCCGAGTAGTGGACCCACAAGCTCCCTAATGTTTGGTGCCACCTCGACCATTGCCTCGTCGATGTACTGCGTTAGCTTGCCCCTAAGCTCGGAGAGTTGCATGTAAATGTTTGCGTAGGTTCTGATCGGTTCGAGGTCCCAATCAGCCATCTCAGCGCCCACGCTCTTTGTTGATGCCTCATATATCCTCTTAGCCCTGTCCTGCGGTATGCCGAGCTTGACCAGGTTCTCAACCGTGAAGTTGCTCCTGTGGCCCAGCTTCGTGACGAGGAGCATGTATTCCTTATGATCCTTAACAAGGTCCTCAAGCTCTGGGAAGTGTAGGCCATACCACTCCCTAACCCTCGAGCTTATTAGATTCATTATCTTGTCCAAATCGTCGACGGAGCTTATAGCCTGCGCAATGAATAGGTCCCTCTTCTCGGAGGCCTTCCTCAACTTATGCCTCGTCTGGGTAACCGTTATTTCATAGAGTCTCTCCAGGTACTGCCGCATGTCGAGCCCGAAGACCTCCTTAACGTACCTCTCGATGTTGTTCCTATATATGTTACCTGCCTTCGTAGGCAGTTCCGACCTGATCTCGACACCGGCAACCCTGGCGGCAAGGTTTCTCGCTAATTCCCTATTCTCAACGACAATCTTCGTGAACCCCCTTTCCTTGAGTTCGTTGATTAACTTAATGAGTTCGTCGATTGGCTGCCCAGTCTCGAGGCTATTCATCTTATCCGCAACCTCGTCAATGCCGCCTTCATAGAGCACCTTGGCTATCACATCACCATTCTCATTCAGCGCGACTGCGCCGAGTACGTCCAGTATTAGGTAGGCGACACTCATCAGTAATCAATCACGTGATGATTGCAATCTTATAAATTTTTCATATCCATAGGTAGGGACTACGCGATTTTTCGTAGGTACTTCGCGGCTATTAGTAACGCACCAAGTATTAGTATTGCTGTGCCTACGTCCATCACCACGTCCATTGCGAGGGCGTTGTTGATTACGTATTGGGAGATCACCGTTACGGCCAGCGAGACGTTCGTGACCTCTGGGTAGTCATTGATCAATACCAACGAGTAATTGCCATGCCCAACCAACGGGAAAGTTACTAGGTAAAAGCCGTGCACATACCTATACCCACTCGGTGTGAATACGTGGCCGAGCGCATCAAGCATGTATACTGGCAGCGGATGAGAGTTACTGAGCATCACGATTACGTAGGATGGTTTGTCCAGGTATATGGGTATTAAATACCTTGAGTAGTTGCTTAGGGTTATCGTTATGTTGCTCACCACGTTAACCACCGCGTTGTAGACCCTAGGTAGTAAGGTGTTGGGTATAAACAACGTAATTAATCCAACAATAACCAACACAGAGCCGACCCGCGCCGTATTCACGGGTAACAAATGTCGATTCTCAATTTAAAAACTTAATTCAATGATTCATCACGAGTACATATCGACGAAGTCTAGCCAGACGTCTAACCCATCTATGTCAATACTACGCCTAACCCCACCCCTCTCGACCCACGCCTCTCTAGGTATTAATTCATCACCCCTCCTCGTGAACACTATCCTCATTACAGCGCCCTCCTCAACCCCTAGACCACCCGCGGCCTCCTCCTCGCTTGGTGCATGGAATATTAACTCCACCGTGTCTCCAACCTCGTTAACTTCATACATCGGGTTACTCCTGACAAAACGTATTAGCTTCTCGTAATTTATAGGCCTCATTAAATATTGGTAGGATCACGGCTTAATTAATCTTGTTCCTCGTCACGGTATTAAGTGGTGTATCTTCAGGAGCATGTATATGCCCACTAAAACTATTATTATGCCGTAGGCAATGCGGAGGGTTTTCCTTGGCGCCTTAACCGCAATACTCGTGCCTATATACCCACCAACCACACCGCCTATAACGTAAAGGATGGCGATTAGTACGAGTACATCGCCGTAGAACCAATACTCGATGCCGCTTGCCACGCCAAACGTACCAACACTAATAAGGCTTGTGCCTATAGCCCTGGTTATACAAAGCCCTGCCGAGAACATGAGGCTCGGCACTATTAGGAATCCACCACCAATGCCGAAGTAGCCGCTGACGAATCCAACAACAAAGCCTAGGAGGGCAACCTTTAGGATAACTGATGGTGTTAGCCTCGGGCATTTCCTAAAAGCCTCAAGAACATGGTTAGCCTCATTAACCGTACCAGCCTGGGAGGTCTCCCTCCTAATAGCCATGTACACGCCAAGCACGATCATAGCTATCGCGAAGTACGTAAGCAAGCTCTTACCTGGCGTTATGTGGCCCAGGTAAG
>JAKMAE010000061.1 GCA_022014875.1 Vulcanisaeta sp.
GTATTACCCACTTGAGCTTGGTAGGAACATACCCGAGATACTCAGGATGGTGAGGGCGCTACAGTTAGTTGATAAGTACGGCGTGGTAATGCCAGCCAACTGGCCCTACAACGAATTAATCGGTGAGAACGTCCTAAACCCACCACCACACACTGTTGAGGAGGCCCCAAAGAGACTACAGCAGTATAAGGGCTACGCCTGGTGGTTAACGTATAGGGAGTTGCCTAAGGACGAGGTTGAGGAGACGAAGAGGCTCATTAAGATTAAAATCGAGTGAGTACGTCCAACGCATAGTTTTTAAAGTAAAAACTCCATAGTCCTTATCTGTAATGATTCTAAGAGGGAGGACATTGTACGGAAGTGGCGTGGTCGAGGGCGAGTTGATTATCCATAGGGAACCGCTTTCATTCCTCGGCGATGTCGATGGAAAAAGCGGGATCATAAGGACAATTAACGTCAGCGTTGCTGGTAAGGTCTTGGCTATACCAAGCTCGAGGGGCTCTACCGTGGGTCCCTACGTCATGTATCAATTGAGTAAGTACGGCAAGGCGCCGCGGGCAATACTCAGCGTTAAGGCTGACACCATGTTAATAATAGGGGCAATAATGGCCCAGATACCCATAATGACGAACCTACCGAGGGAATTGCTAAACCTCAGGAGTGGGGTTTTTGTACGTGTTGACCTAGACAGGGGTGAGGTACATGTCGGCGATGAGTAACGAGGCCAGGCTTGCATTACTGCTCCTTGAGGAGCTCGAGCTTAGGGGCGGCAGGGCTAGGCTTAAGTACTTGAAGGTGTATAGACTGATCTCGTACTGGCTCGGTAAGAAGTATGCCGAGGACATAATCAATAAGTTGGTATCGTCGGGATACATATCGATTAGGGACGACGTGGTGGAGCTACTACGTAGGTTCAAGGTCAATAAAAGCCTCACGCGTACGTACAGGGAGGCTAGGGATTTAGTAATAAGTATCTACTTGGCAATGCAGCGACCACCAAGTAAGTGAAGAAGTTCGATTACGGACTCATCAACGCCAACGCCCAACCCCCTAAGGCCTGCTACCGCATCGCTAATGCGGAATGACGAGTCAATCAATAACCCACCCAACACCCAAACTACGGAGTCGAGGTTTAGGGGCGGTATGCCACTCAACCTACCCACTTCACTCCATACGCCCTGAATCTCTCTCCTGCGCCTAACCATTACCTCCCTAGCCAGCTTACTAGGGTTGGTCAGGGGCCCCATTTGTAAGAGACCACTACATATTGTTACTAGGGAAACCCTGTAATCAACGGGTATGGGTATTTCCATGGGCACCGCAACGCTGAACCCACACGCCCTATACACGTAGTAGGCCATCTTTACCGAGAAGACGATTGTTTTCTCCTCGCCGGATCCCCCGACGATCCTCGTTATTGCCCTCCACAGGCCAAGTAAATCCTTTACATAGTTCGCGAGGTCCCAATTAACTATTTTCGGGCATACACCCCTAACCCTCTTGACCCGCGACTCCCTAAACCGAGCCAGGTACTTACTACCCACTACGTAGTCTAGGAAGTCGCTGCATAAATCCCTGGGCTTATTACTTATGAAGTAGTTAACGAAGTATTCCCAGTGGTCCTCACCCTTCCCTGTCAATTGGTAACTAACCAGTGAATTAAGTATGGTGAGTTTCAGGACCGTGTTAACGTCACGCAACGCACTGCATAGTTTAGTAATCACGATGAATTGCGGATCCCTCTCCTCAAACTGCCTAACCCAATCAATGCCCAATTTACGCAGTATGGAAGCAATGGAGTTTTTAACATCCCCCGACATACGTCCCACACCCACATTCCTCATTACTGGGCGATCGCAAATCCAAGCCCCTTTGAATAGTTATTTCCATCACGCCCTAACACGCAGAGACCTTTTAAAACCATAGGGTAAGACTCGCTCATATGCGCTAAAATCAGCAATACGCCCCTTCGTCACTGGTCGGCATCGACTGTCCCCACTCTCATCACACCCTTCTTAAAATAATAATTAATATTGCCATAAGACTCAGCTAAAAGCCCGTCGTCATCGATCAGCGCGCAAAAACATCATCACCACCGGTGAGAATAGGCCAAGCTTAAAAGCACTAGGCAGTGCCTATGACGGACCTACTTTAACTGAGGCATCCTTACGAACGATACCCGCGACTTATTGTCATTATTGTATAGATTCTCCAAATAGTTATTGCACCAATTACCTGGCCCCAATCCAGGTACAAAAGTGGTTTACCTACCGTCACGAGTATGTACATGAATGGGTAGAGAATCACCGGGGCACCTATTGTAAATAGGTAAACATAGTGGGTCACTACGTAGAAGGCGCCGTAAACGGCGCCTGACGTGTCGAGCACTACCGAGGGCTTTATCACGTAGGCTATGTAGGATAAGAGCCAGGCAAGGAATAGTAATGAGGATACCCTCCACATGTATATGTAAAGCGGTACGTAGCCCACATGGACGACCTCACCCGATTTGTAAATAACGTAACCATAAACCCTGTACTCCAGCGCAAATGCCTCACCCACGTGCGTAAGCCCCATTATGAATAATACGGTGGTGATGATCACGCCGAGCACCAACCCCCTCCTAATCCTAATTTTAACGGCATCATGGCCCATAACAAGCCTACCTGCGTACCCCGCGGCAAAAATTAACTTTTTCCTCCTTAGGTTAAATCAATTTATAGAGGCCCGTAATCAATGTGTAATAAAGCGTCAACCCAATCAAGGACCATAGGACCACGGATAATGCGATCATGACCCTACCCCTCAACTCCCTATCTATTATAACCTTGGATAGGAGTGATTCCAGGAATTGACCACCATCAAGTGGGTACGCAGGGAACGCATTGAGCAGCGCCAGTGTTAGGTTCAGTGTGTATATCCAAAACATTAGGTCGTAAAAGGACCTGTTCTCTACGACGATGCCCCACGGACTTAAGTAAAGCGCTGAGTAGCCCAGCATAGTCATTGTTAGGTTCTTAGTACTCAAAACCTCATTAAGCATAGTCCTATTCACTGGGTCGTAAATCGTGAGCACAACGTTACTGGAGTTCGCGGAGCTTAATGCGGATATTAATGAGTAAATACTAGCTATTGCGTGTCCATTGACTGCTGTTATTACATAACCCGTCTTAAATACGGTGTCTGTAGAATTGACCACGTATATCACGGTCGTACCCAGCAAATCCCGCGTCAACGCCGGACTTAGTAGGGCTAGTTCGACGAGGGCTATGGCTATGTAGGCAAGCACTATGTTCATGAAGACCCCGCTTGAGTACACGGCCAGCCTTACGGCAAGGCCCTTACCCCTTAGTTCCTCTTCATCGATCTCGACGAAACCACCAAATGCCAGGAAGAGTAGGGCAAATGCGCCGCCGGACTTTATCCTCACGCCGAACCTCGACGCCACCGCGCCGTGGGCTAGCTCGTGAAGTAGTATGCCGAGGCCTATAGCGACTATTACGTATATGAAGGTGTACAGGGAAATCGTAACACCAGGTATTAATGGTGCAAGTGGTGTGAACCCCCTCTCTACGGTCTCTATAGGGTTCAACCTATGCGTTGTGGCGATGATCATGAGTACGAGGTTTCTTATCATTAGGTAAAGCATTGATGGTAGGCCGTACATGTTTATGCTCATTATGGTTAGTGGTATGGGCACGATTATGAACATGGATAGTGAAAATAGGCCTATGGTCAATGCCATTATCAACCAGGCGGGGACCCTACGTAGTATATCACCTAATGGTGCTATCACCTCCCTAACTAATTCCTCATCCCTAAGCATTATGAATAGGCCATAATACACCCTAACGGGCACCTTAATACCGAGGGCTTTAAGTACGTACACCACACCAACCAGTGCAAACCACGCCGCAATAACTATTACCAAGTCCAGGTACTGCATCCCTGCTCACCCAATCCTCAGTATGGATCCTGCGCCAACCTCACGAACATTTCTGTAACTACTCGCTAACTCCTTCCTCAGCCTGGGCCCAGTTCCATGGAGTGGGTAGACGGATACTAAGTTCCTAATGATATCCCTCAATAGCGCCCCCTGGTACTCACTGATCGATGTCGCGCCTAAACCACCCACGAAATACCTAACATCGAGTTCCTTAAAGAACCTTAGTAACTCATCATCATTAATTAACCAGAGGTTTAAACCGCAACCACTAATCAACAATTTATGACTAGGTACGTAAATGAGCAGTTCACCAACCCTCCTATTACCAACCCTGATAAGCTCAATCGTGCCAAAGCCAACCCTGAGCCTCTCCCAACCGCCTACCTCTATAACGTCGAAACCAAGCACATCTAACCTATTCCTAAGCTCAAAACCACTCATTGTATTATCAACTGGGATCACGACTTTGTCAATAATGGTCAGGGCTTCGAGACCGCCCCAATGATGGTTTATGGGGGTTGTTATAACGAGGAGCCTAGGCCTTACGTTAATGCCCATTGCCTTCATATTCCCCAGGAGCTTCCCTGCGCTCGAGCAGGCATCAATCATTAATTCATTGTTAATAAGTAGCGATACTGAGTTATCACTATCGACATTGGGCATCTTTGCCTCATTATCGCAAATTACGTGTATCGTCAATTCATCATTAACATTCATTTTCGCTATGTTAGGATCACGAGAAAATAAATTTTTCTCATAATTCAGTAAGGCTTTAAATAATACTGATGATGATTCCTCAGGATGTATACGCAGCAAGGTAGTGTTTGGGGTAAGGTGCTTAGGTATGTGTGGCCGGTAGTCTTCGTACTCGCCTTCGCAGCACTTGGTGCATGGGGCAACATAGCCCATGAGACATTCATTGTCTGGGTACTCGTGATTATATATCTCGCGGCATTCTTCGGGATAGTGATCGCGCTCGGCATTAAGAATACCAGGGCCAGACTTAGGGAGATTGAGAATTACATGAAGACCAATAGGGGCGGTGCCGTGGAGAAGTTGACCCGTGATGACTTTATTAAGGCCATGGAGAAGGACCCGGAGTATGTTGAGGAGACGAGCAGGTTCGTAAAGTCACAATTGAAGAACCTGGTCATCCTAATGGTCGTGTTAATAGGCCTGTTGGTACTCTACACATACGTACTGTCCGGCCCATTCATAGTACTTGCCAGGTATATAGCGAATTCGCTAAATATTGGCGGGTACTTAAAGCCCTGGTTCACAAACACCATCGAGGAGGCGAACCAATTCTATGCGTACTTCATAGATTACCTAATTTACTTCGGCGTGTTCTTCGTGTTAATGTACGTAGTGTTTAAATTGTTGAATATGCCGTTCATGAGCACGAATGTTCAAATAACGAATTACCCATACACAGTCACTAAGGAACTCGTCATATTCAGGGACGCCATGCTCATTGACGGCATGTACCTACTTAAGTCCCCAATACCCGTTAAGCAAGTAATCATTAACGAGAAGAGGAGGTTCATTGAGTTCGAATTAACAAAACCATTGGCTGGCCTACCATACACCAGGGTTAGGATCTACAGCAAGGCGCCAAGGGATTTGTGGGAACGAAGTTTAAGGGGTCTATTCAAGATCGAGCAGCATTAAGGCATCTCAGCAGTATCAATTAAGGCAGGGGTTATGGCCACTAGGTAATTATCAACCCTGTAGTTATTGGACAACCGGTAGGTGTTTTTAAGTAAAGATACCCATTAAACTTTGCGGTGATGACGTTTCACTTCGCCGATAAATGAGGATCGGGCCTTAACTGAGTAGAAGAAGTAGCTATGTGTAGTGAACCTACCCTAGCAGGCACGTGAATAGGGGCGTATTGCCGAGCCTTATAATCACTATTAAAAACGTGTAGTTTTTACATCGATGGTTAATTACAATGAATTAGCAATGACTTTTAAACGTTATATAAACCTCGCAGGTTAAGTTTTGTTTATTTTTGTACTTACGGGTCGCTTCACTGTATGATCGGCTTTATGTGGTGGAAAAAATTATCTAAGATTGAGGGTAATGATGGATGATTTTTAGTAAAGGTGCCCTTACGCGGATGTTATCCAAATAAGCTTGCAAGACCGGCTGCGATCTCCTCCTCACTTGGGCCTTCCTTCTTCTCCTCCGCCTTCTTCTCCTCAGCCTTAGCTTCAGCGGCCTTCTGCTCACCGCCCGTTGTTGCAGCGCCACTTACCGGTGCGGTGGGGGCTGCGACGGTTGGTATGGCCACGGCAGTCTTTATGGCCTCGTCAATATTGACCTCCTTCAACGCTGCTACTAGGGCCTTAACCCTGACCTCATCAACCTGGATCCCGGCGGCTTGGAGAACCTTGGTTATGTTTTCCTCCGTGATTTCCTGCTTACCGTAGTGAAGTAGTAAAGCTGCATATACGTACTCCATACCTCCTCATCACGGCAGTTTGAGAACCACTTTAAAAACATTACTTAATCACTAAGGAGGAAATGGGCTGTAGGGTTGTCGTGATCACGGAGGAGTGGGACTATTTCAGGGACGAACTAGAGTCATTATGTGCAGAATTGGATAGGAGGGGTATAGAGTGTAGAATACTTGACCTGCGCAATGATGAATCGACTAGGCTAATTATTAAATACGGTATTGAGAATGGCATAGTTAGGATACCTCAAATATACGTGATCAGTGATGGCGATGTAAAGAGGATACGGTACGAAGTGACTAAGAACGTGAGGCTTAACCTTGAGTCATTGATTAATCATATAATGAGTAGTGAGGTATGTGGCCGGGAGTAACCCACGACCTTCATAGGCCCGCGATCCACGGGTCTCCGTGTGGTTGGTAATTTTTAATCCGCGGCCTTAATAAAGCTTCCTCCTCGTTAAGACCCCTGAAATCGAGGTTGTCTCTTTTCCTTAAAGGCCATTATGCCCTCCCTGAAGTCCTGGCTGTACCGTAGCAATGCGAAGGTCTTCCTCTCTATGTCATAGCCGGCCTCGGTTGGGGCGTCCTGGATTAATTTAATGGCTTGCTTAAGAGCCTTTAGTGCCAGTGGTGAGAGGGACAGTAGGTCCTTGGCTATCTCCAAAACCCTCTCCTGGGCCCTCTCCGGCGATACTAATTCGTGGATCAAACCAAGCTGCAACGCCTCATCGGCCTTAATCCTCCTACCGAGCAGTAAGTAATAGCGGGCCCTCAACGGGCCAAGGGCCTTAACCAACTTTGTTAATCCACCGCTGGCAGGTACCATGCCGAGCCTAATTTCTGGAAGCCCTATCTCTACATCTGGCGTGCCAACCCTAATGTCACAGGCTAACGCAATCTCGGCACCGGCGCCCAATACGTAGCCTCTCAATAAGGCTATTGTTGGCTTCTCCATATCCTCAATCATCTCTATAGTCCTACCCCAATCAATCAATTCCTTAGGTTCCGTGCTTAAGAACTCCATAACATCGCCACCAGCGCTGAATGCCTTATCACCGCTCCCCCTGAATATCACAACCCTGACATCACCATCCCGCTCCAGCTCCTCAATTATCCTCCCCAGCTCCTTCCTCATCTCGATCGTTATTAAGTTGAGCGGTGGTCTATTTATTATAACCTCGGCAATACCGCCATCGATCCTTACGACCCATCCACCGCCCGCGTAGACCCTCTCGATAACCATCGGCCTAACAGGCTCAGCCTAATTTTAAGGGTTGTCGGTGAATGCGTTTTTCGTAAATGTTAGGGTATGAATTTAAAAATGCGGGAACGGGCAAAAACAGGGTATTGTCCATGCATGGGTATGCTGGGAGGGTGCTGAGGATTGATTTGAAGAGGGGTGAGGTCAGGTACGACATGACTGATGAGAAGATTGCCAGGTCATTCATTGGGGGTAGGGGCTTGGGGTTAAGGCTTATCTTCGACATGGGCCTTGATGTGGATAGTGTAGATCCACTCGGCCCTGAGAACCCGTTGATAATAGCCACCGGTCCATTGGGTGGTACGCGATTACCAATGGCTACCAGGGCCGCTGCGATATTCAAGTCCCCTTTAACGAATAGGTGGAGCTACTCAACCGTTGGTGGTACCCTAGGCGCCTACATGAAGTACGCGGGTGTAGATGCGGTGGTGATAACAGGGTCTAGTGATAAGCCCTTGCATATTATTATTAGTG
>JAKMAE010000062.1 GCA_022014875.1 Vulcanisaeta sp.
CCAAGCATAACCATAGCGCCACCATTGTTTAAGGGTAGTGGTGAGGTTGCCCACATAGAGGTTGTAACGCGGCAATTTAGCGTTGTGGCGTCTGCGGATACCACGACAATCCCCTCAGTGTTATTCCCTAATTACGCGAATTACGAGATAGCCTTTGGAGTTACGCAGATGGTAATAATAGTGAGCCTAAACACGACGGCTGGTCAGGAGGTTTACGAGCTCTGGCGGCAGGCTCAATCATACCCACCCCTGTCTGCGCAATACAATGAGACTTGGCGTAAGATATGGAGTATAATAGCCCTGAACAGTAGCACTGTTGTTGGGGTCTCAAACCCATTCACAGACCCATCGGGCTACCAGGCGCAGTGCGTAGTTAAGCTAGCTGGCCTTGCATTCTTCAATAATGCATCATACCTATACAATGCCATATTCACGAACCCGAGTAAGTACGTGATGAGGGATACTGAGATTGACCTATTAACGTTAATGGCGGCAGGGCAGGTTGACTTCATATTATCCGCGTACGAGAGTAATGCAATACCGCAGACTAGGGAGTATCACAACATGGTCTTTATAACGTTACCACCTTTCATAAACCTCGGTAATTTAAGCTACGTTAATTACTACCACCAGGTTAGCGTAACCTGGACTGAGAACGGTGTCACAAAGACGTTCGCCTGCAACCCCGTGGTTTACACGATAACAATACCATTCCAGGCACCTAATAAGCAGGCAGCTGAGTACTTCCTACTCCTACTCTTCAGTCCAATAGGTCAGGAGATAATGGAGGAGAATGGCATTAAGCCAATAGTGCCGGGCATTGTTTACGGAAACTACAGCGCGGTGCCAAATGTAATTAAACCCTTTGTTGCACCATTGAGCCAATACCCGCAGTATGCCTCAATATTCCCAAGCCAGGGTTAGGGAATGGCGCCCTAGCATGACTTCATTAAAATTAAAAGTAAAATCAAACATATTATTAACCCTGGTTTTACTCTTCTCTATCCTCATCTTCTCAATCCTAATAATATACCCACTGGCCCTCCTCATAGTACTAGGCTTCCCAATGATACCTAAGGCGTTGTCCGTGGTAAGCTTCATACAGGCCATAGAGGTTACGGTAGTCATGTCAACCCTCTCGACTGTGATAGTGATGATCATGGGCACTCCCCTGGCCTACGTTATGGCTAGGTACGAGTTTAGGGCCAAGAGTGTTGTTGATGCCGTGATAGATGTGCCCATAATGATACCGCACATAATAGTCGGCATAATGGTGGTACTGGCCTTCGCATCTCAGTACGGGCTAGGCCCCATACTTAAGGCTCACGGTATAAACTTCATAAATACGCTGTGGGGTGCGACGACAGCCGTGGCCTTCCTCTCCTCAACCTATTACATAAGGGTTGTGGAGGCATCCATAAGGATGATCAACCCGGAGGTGGAGGTGGTGGCAAGGACGTTGGGGGCGAGCTTAACTAAGGTCTTCACAACAATAATACTGCCCAGGATTTGGAGGTCCATGGCTACGGGCGCCCTACTCTCCTGGGCCAGGTCCGTGTCGGAGGCGGGCGCTTTATTCATAGTCGCCTACTACGTATTGTTCGGTAAAAACCTGGTCTACCCAGCCTCGGTCTATATATACGAGAGCTACGTAGGCATAGGACTAGTGAGCGCTGTGGAATTTTCGGCAGCGCTTGTCGCGGTCATGCTCGCGATATTCGTGATATACAGGGTACTCCTGAGCGTAGGTGGTGGGCATGGGTAGTACCGTTGAGCTTAGGGATGTTGTTGCGAACCTTAGATTCTTCAGGCTTGGTCCAGTAACTACGGTGTTTGACCGCGGTAGCTATAACGTTGTTTTGGGGCCCACGGGTTCGGGTAAAAGCACCCTGTTGAAGGTGATAGCTGGGGTATATAGGGTTAGTAGTGGTAGGGTTATTATCGATGGCGAGGACGTTACGGAGAAACCGCCAGAGGCGCGCAATATATCATACATACCTCAGGGCTACGCGATTTTCGATCATATGAGTGTTTACGAGAACATCGAGTACGGACTTAAAATTAGGGGCGTACCAAAGGCGGAGAGGCGCAGGTTGGTTATGGAGATCGCGGAGGACCTAGGCATTAAGCACCTGTTGAGCAGGAGGGCTGTTAATCTAAGCGGTGGCGAGCAGCAAAGGGTTGCCTTGGCGAGGGCTTTGGTTGTTAGGCCAAGGGTGCTCCTGATGGACGAGCCCCTATCAATGCTTGATAGGGAAACCAGGGATAGGATAATACCACTGCTGAGGGAGTTACCTAGTAGGTATGGAATAACCGTGATTCACGTAACCCATGATTGGGACGAGGCCTACTCACTGGCTGATAAGGTGATTGTAATGAACATGGGCAGGATAATAGAGGAGGGAAGGCCGGAACAGGTCTTTGAAAGGCCTAGGAGTATTTTTACGGCGCAATTCCTCGGCTTTCAAAACATATTTAGGGGTGTTGCGGAGAGGGTGTCCGGCGGTAGTGTCATTAAGGTTGGGGGCATCAGGTTTTATAGTGATGAGGAGGCATCGGGTAATGTTTATGTATGCATTAGGCCTGAGTGGGTCGAGGTCCTCAGGGACGATAATGCGCCATCCTCTGTCGATGATAATGTATTTAGGGTTGTGGTTAAGGGGGTCATTAAAACTAGGGTTGGGTATCGGGCCACGGTCTCCTTAGGGGATGACCTCATGATTACGGTATTATCAAGAGTACCATTAAATCCAGGTGATGAAGTACTTATTAGGGTTCCTAGGGGCTATGTGCACGTTATTGCGGAGTGATTCTAAGAAATATTCAGTTAAATATTTTTGATGTGTTTACTATAACAAGCAAATGCCGAATTTATATTAAGAAATTAATATAAATCCGGCATTGACAGTAACGTGATGAGTGAGGCATCCGAGAAGTGGTTTAAGATAGCCATAGAGGCGTCCAGGAGGTATGGTGGGAAGATAATGGTTTTACCGAAGGTGCCCATTAGGAGCCTTCAGGACTTCTCGATATGGTACACGCCAGGTGTTGCCGCGGTTTCTAAGGAGATAAGTAAGGATGTTGATAAGTCCTTCGAGTACACGTGGAGGTGGAACGCAATAGCCGTGCTCACAGATGGTACAAGAGTTCTTGGTTTGGGCAATGTCGGCCCTGAGGCTGCCATACCCGTGATGGAGGGTAAGGCACTCCTCTTTAAGTACCTGGGCGGCGTCGATGCTGTGCCATTGCCCGTGAGGGCCAGAACAGCCGATGAGTTAATAAGCATTGCAAAGGCCATAGAGCCTGCGTTTGGCGGCATCAACCTTGAGGATATTGAGTCGCCGAAGTGCTTCTACGTGCTCGATAGGTTGAGGGAGGAGTTGAAGATAGCTGTCTGGCACGATGATCAACAGGGCACGGCAGGCGCAACGCTGGCGGGTTTAATCAATGCGTTTAGGATTGTTGGTAAGAGGATGGAGGATTCCGTAATAGTACTTGTTGGGGCCGGGGCCTCCAACATAGCCACTGCGAGGATATTGATAAAGGCCGGCGTAAAACCTGGCAATATAATTCTCGTAGATAGCAAGGGCATACTACACCCGGAGAGGGAGGATATGGATAAGTTGATGCTAACTAACCCATGGAAGTACGAATTGGCGATAAAGACCAACGCCGAGAGGAGGAAGGGAGGTATTAAGGAGGCTCTCGTTGGTGCGGATGCCGTGGTTGCGGCATCAACACCGGGGCCGGGGGTCATAAAGAAGGAGTGGATTAAGTTGATGAATAAGGACCCAATAGTCTTCGCCCTGGCCAACCCAATCCCCGAGATATGGCCATGGGAAGCCAAGGAGGCAGGGGCCAAGGTCGTTGCAACGGGCAGGAGCGACTTCCCCAACCAGGTAAATAACTCGCTCGTCTTCCCAGGGGTATTCAGGGGCGCGCTGGATGTTAGGGCTAAGACGATAACGGATGAGATGATGATTGCGGCTGCCCAGGAGATTGCGAATTTCGTTGGTGATAAACTGAGTGAGGACAAGATACTGCCGACAATGGAGGAGTGGGAGTTCTATCCCAGGGTTGCGGCGGCGGTTGCCGTAAAGGCCGTTGAGCAGGGCGTTGCGAGGAAAACGACTAGTTGGAAGGAGGAGTATGAGAGGGCTAGGGAGATAATAATGACGGCTAGGTTAATGATCGAGACACTGTTTGGTAAGGGGTTAATCAAGAACCTACTCAGTGATTTGGCATAGACCTACACAGCATCCTTTATCTGCTCGAGTATTGCTATTACCTGTAAAAACACAACCCTGCTGAATAGTGGCATGTTGGGGTCTGACAGGGCCTCATCCAGTATGCTTATCACGGTTGATGCCTTCAAGCCAGGGCTCATGTTGGGATCCATCAATACCCTAACCGCCTCGCTGGCCGACCTCCTAATATTCCTTGGTATCCCCATGTCCTGGACTATCCTTGTTAGGTAGTAAAGGGCTTGTTTAATCCTCTCCTCCGTCTCGTCCCTGCTCAACCCAGGTGTTTGCTTATTCGACATGGTTAATCACCGAGAATATGCCCTGCCCTGTTCCCGTTATTAACAAAAGTATAAAAATATTTTTCCCACTGAAGCCTCATTCTCGCTACGGTGTTTATTTTTTCACGGTTTAGTCCTGCATGAACTATTTACTTCCTCTTGTGCATGTTAATGATTAAATGGTATTAGCCTTTGGCCCAATCTGCAATAATTATGCAAAGCCATTTACGACGAGACGAATATTTTTATAACAAGCGAATGATTTTTAAAGGGAGTGTGGAATAATTATTCGATGTCAATAACTGAGGAGATCGACCAGACCGACATTGAGATTTTAAAAATGTTACAGGATGACTGCAGGATAACGCTTGACGAGATGGCCAATAAACTTAAGATATCAAAATCAACTGTTTATTATAGGATAAAGAAGCTCGAGAGGTTAGGCATAATACTCGGGTGTCACGCCAGGTTAAGCCCTGAGAAAATGGGTAAGGACTACGTTGCTGTAATACTCGTTAAGGCGAAGTATGGGCCTGGCTATCACGAAAAGGTTGGCCAGAAACTGGCCGCTATTCCTGGGGTCACAACCGTTTATTACATATTCGGTGAGTGGGACTTCGTGCTGCAGGTCAGGGCGGGCGGTAAGGACGAGATCCTTAAAATACTTGAGCAGATAATGAATATGGAGGAGGTTGAGAGGACGTCGACCCTAATCGTGGCTAAGGTCATTAAGGAGGACCCCAGACTACCCATTTAGTGGGGATCCGCACTTAAACAGAGGAAGGTTTAAGATACACAGGCCAATGCATTTTATGGATGGAATTAGCATTTTGGCTACTTGACGTGACCTACGGCGTTGTCGGCAACACGCCAGAGTTGAGATTGTTCGGTATTACGGGCGATGGGAGGAGGGTCCTTGTCCTGGATAGGTCCTTTAGGCCGTACTTCTACGTACTACCATCTGAAGACCTGAACACGGCGCTTGCGAATATTAAACGTAGGCTTGAGGGTAAGGTGTTGAGTATCGAGCCTGTGAGGCGTAGGTTGTTTGGTAATGAGGTCGATGTGATAAAGATCACGGCCACGATACCTGAGAAGGTCAGGGAGCTTAGGGAACTCGCTGCTGAAACCCCAGGCGTAAAGGATGTGCTTGAGGCGGACATCAGGTTCTCACAGAGGTACCTGCTTGATATTGGTGTGAAGCCCAGTAACTGGGTTGTTGTCGATCAGTGCGAGGAGGTTAAGGGTAATTACCAAGTCGACACAATCTGTCTCGCTAAGACCAGGCCAAGGATGATTGAGGAACATAAACTACCGAACTTCAGAATCCTCGCCTTCGACATCGAGGTTTATAATCCCAGGGGTATGCCAAACCCAGACAGGGACCCGGTTATAATAATAGCGGTGATGACTAAGGAGGATGGGGTTAGGTTATTCGTAGCCGATGATAGTAAGAACGATGCCAAGGTCATCAGGGAGTTCGCGGAGTACTTTAGGAGGTATGACCCAGACATAGTCGTTGGGTATAACAACAACGGTTTTGACTGGCCGTACCTAGTCAATAGGTCGTCCAGGGTTGGCGTTAGGTTGGCGTTATCCAGGATGGGAAGCCCGCCGGAGCCTAGCGTTTATGGCCATTGGTCAATAATAGGCAGGGCAAACGTAGACATTTACAACTTTATTGAGGAGATGAGCGAGATAAAGGTGAAGAGTCTCGACAGGGCGGCCGAGTTCTTCGGCGTTATGAAGAGGAGCGAGAGAGTTCTGATACCGGGACACAGGATTCATGAGTATTGGGATGACAAATCAAAGCGCGACCTCCTCCTTAAGTATGCTAGGGACGACGTGGTCAGTACGTACGGCTTGGCCGAGAAGTTGCTGCCATTCGCGATACAGCTATCCTCAATATCGGGCCTACCGCTTGACCAGGTCGGTGCTGCAAGCGTTGGCGCTAGGGTTGAGTGGATGATATTCTACGAGGCAGTAAAGAGGGGTGAGTTGGCGCCTAACCGTGAGGAGAGGCCGTATGAGACGTACAAGGGGGCTATCGTCCTCGAACCAAGGCCCGGTCTTCATGAGGATATCGCCGTGATAGACTTCTCCAGCATGTACCCAAGCATAATGATGAAGTACAACGTTTCGCCAGACACATTGGTGCTGGGCGAATGCGATGATTGCTACGTGGCTCCCGAGGTCAATTATAGGTTCAGAAAGTCGCCTGAGGGATTATACCCAGGCCTGCTGAGGATTTTGGTCGAGAATAGGCGCAGGGTTAGGGAGTTAATGAAGAACTACCCAGAGGGTAGCCCGGAGTGGGTTTTGCTAAACGAGAGACAGAGGGCGCTTAAGGTAATGGCCAACGCGATGTACGGCTACTGCGGTTGGTTGGGGGCTAGGTGGTATAGGCGCGAGGTTGCGGAGGCCGTTACTGCGTGGGGTAGGAACCTCCTAAAGACGGTTATCGAGAAGGCCAGGTCCCTAGGCCTACCGATCATATACGGCGATACGGATAGCCTCTTCGTAAAGAACATACCCGATAAGGTCGAGGCGTTAATAAACTATGTAAATAACGAACTCGGCTTCGAGGTCAAGGTCGATAAGGTGTACAGGAGGGTTTTGTTTACGGAGGCTAAGAAGAGGTATGTTGGGTTAACAGTCGACGGTGAGGTGGATATTGTCGGTTTTGAGGCGGTTAGGAGCGATTGGGCGGAGGTTGCTAAGGACGTTCAGGAAAATGTTGCCGAGATAGTGCTCAAGACGGGGGATGTCGGAAAGGCGGTGGCCTACGTCAAGTCCGTCATTGATAGGTTAAAGGCATACCAATTCAGTATTGACGACGTGATCATATGGAAAACGCTGGATAAGTCGCTGAGTGAGTATAAGGTTTTGACGCCTCACGTAGCGGCTGCGAAGCAATTGATCGAGGCTGGTTACAAGGTTGGTAAGGGTGATATGATTGGTTACGTAATAGTTAAGGGAGGTGGCGCCAAGCTTGCCTATAGGGTTAAGCCATACATATTAGTTAAGGATATTAGGGAAATCGATGTGGATTACTACATCGAGAAGCAAATCATACCGGCCGCCATGAGGATCCTCGAGGTCCTTGGTGTTAAGGAGTCGCAATTAATGGAGGGTAGAACGGGCAGGTCAATACTTGATTACTTTCAGTGACGTTTGAGTTACTTACTACCGGTCCTACTTAAATACTCATCTATCGTTAGTATTAACATGTCCGTCGGCACCTTCGTTATATTACCAACCCTGGACATCAAAAGTAACTTAACGCCCTTACTCGACGCCACATCGACGAGTCTCTGCGTACACACTCCGTCGAATATCACAGCGTATGCATTGGGTAGTTGTTGCAATGTGTCCACTAAGTCCCTCACGGGTACCCTCCTAATCTCGTTCCAGTGATCGTCATATATTATGGCCTCTAATGTACCGCTTAGTTTCTTCATCTCCTCAACCACGTGTTGCGGCAGTT
>JAKMAE010000006.1 GCA_022014875.1 Vulcanisaeta sp.
CTGCATCGTTTAACCTGTCGGCAAGGGCTTGGGCTGTGAATCCGCTGAAGACCACCGTGAATATCACGCCGAGCCTGGCAGCCGCGAGCATCGCTATTGGTAGCTCGGGTATCATGGGCATGTAGATACCTATTGTGTCGCCCTTCTTCAAACCAAACTTGTTCTTTAGTACGTAGGCCAGCCTATTCACTTCGCGATATAGGTCGTAGTACGTCAGCTTCCTAACCTCCGTGGGATTGCCCGATTGATCGACAGGCTCCCCCTCCCAGATTATGGCGACCTTATTCTTACGCCCACCCTTAACATGCCTATCCAGGGTTAGGTATGAGGCATTAAGCCTGCCGCCGACGAACCACTTATAAAATGGTGGGTGCGGGTCCGCAACAAGCACCTTGTCCCAGGGCTTAAACCACTCCAGCTCCCTAGCAACATTGGCCCAAAAGGCCTCGATATCTTTCAGGCTCTCCTCATGAATCCTCCTGTACTCCTCAGGATCAACAACCCTCTCCTTACCAACCTCAGGTATTATCTTTTCCCGGAAGGGTAAAGCCCAAGTTACAGACATCGTATTGTCATGAATCCATGGTTCCTTTTAAGTTTTATCTTGTTTTATTTAATTTTTTTAATATTTAAGAAATCAATAATTATAAATTATGTAGAATATTACTTGTCGAATATCAAATGGGCTTCCTACTACTGATTACATGCTCGACCTGCCTCTCGAGGTAATTCACCATGAGCCTCACATTGCCGAGCCTTTCATCGATCTCCTTAATCCTGGGCTTAACCTCCTCATTATACGTCCTCCAGGCCCTTGCGCTTAATGCCTTGATTAACTGCGCAGTTCTGTAGATTGCGATTACCTCCGTGGGCCTTAACTCCCAGGGCAGTCTCAACTCCTCAAGTTTCCTGACCTGCGCGTACCTCGTCCTGCCCATTTCCACGGCATGGACGTGGTGTGCGAATAGGTGAATTATGGTGTTCATATCCACTTTATAGTGAATGAGTATTACCGACTCCTCGGGCAGGTACCTACCCGCAATGACTTGGCACCCCTTGTCACTGCTCACTAGGTCGCCGCACTCATTCACTGGGTTTATCGTGGCTATGACCCTCGGCCTCTCCAGGTTCATGCCCTCGGCAATACCCTCGAGGATTCCCTCGACACTGCTCTCTATATCCTCAAGGGGCTTCAGTACGGAGTTTTCAATCTCTGCGAGTACCTGGTTTACGAAGTCCCTGCCCGTAATCATGAACTTACTAGGCATTGCTTTTTGAGGTTTATGAGTTTTTGGTCGTTGTGCATTGGCAGGGTGTAAAAATGCACTCATGTAACCACTTTTAACGCGCTTTGTACGAAAGGCTCGCGTGAGGGTTGGGGAGTTAACGGTTGATTTGAGGGGCATTGGCTGCCCGTACGGGAGCGCTATGGCGATACAGCACTTCAGGGATGCACCCATTGGCTCAATAATAACGTTTGTGCTGGATGATGAGGAGTGCTACCTAACGCTGAAGAGGTTGTTCCCACTGCTTGGGCAGAGAGTTGTCAAGGATGAGGTGCAGGGCAGGACCTACAGGCTCTCAATACTTAAGGTTAGGTTGTTCTAGTTGGGCCTGGGGTAATCCATTTTAATGAGTTACTTAGCCCTCCTCGTGTCCTTCGATAAGGCGGGTTACCTAATCGGGCGTGGGTTTGCGTACGCTGATTATAGGCCGCAGTTTCCTAGGTATTACGGCTATGCCGTTAAGCACGTCAGGATTAGGGTTAGGGTTGACGTTAACAATAGGTCGATTGACGGCCATGCCGAGTACTTAATCAACGTTGTTACCGACAGGGGCTACATAGAGCTTGACGCGGCTGAGATGAGGATAAAGACCGTGAGGGTTGATGGGGCCGAGGCTAAGTATGAGTATGATGGTAAGTCCCTGAGGATATACGTTAATCCAGGTGAGCACGTGGTATCGGTGGATTACGAGGCGAGGCCTAGGAAGGGCCTTTACTTCGTAATGCCCGATGAGCATTACAGGGATAGGGTACCCATGGTTTGGACACAGGGCGAGAGTGAGGACAACCATTACTGGGTGCCCCTGCCCGACTACCCCAGTGCGAAGTTCACGAGTGAGATGGAGATCATTGTTCCGAGGACGTGGGTTGCCGTGTCGAACGGAGTCTTGGTCGAGACTAGGGATCTAGGTGATGAGGTGCTGTGGCATTGGAGGCTCGATAAGCCGCACTCCGCCTACTTAATAGCGTTCGCCGCGGGTGAGTTCGAGGTAATCAGGGATGAGTGTGACGGCGTGTTAATTGAGAATTACGTGCCGAGGGGCTCAGGTGATAAGGCGAGGTTCACGTTCTATAGGCTTTGTGACATGGTTAGGTTCTATAGCGAGTACACGGGTGTTAAGTACCCATGGCCTAATTACAAGCATGCCGCCGTCAGCGAGTTCATATACGGCGGTATGGAGAATACGACAATAACGATAATCACCGACACCACGTTACATGACGAACACGCGCACTGTCCCGGCAGTAGTTTCCCGTGCCCCGACGCTGAGGATTTCACGTCAGATGGCTTGATAGCCCACGAACTTGCCCATCAATGGTTCGGTGATTACGTAACAACTAAGGACTGGGCCAACATATGGCTTAACGAGGCCTTCGCGACGTACTTCGAGGCATTGTACACCGAGCATGCCAAGGGCCGTGACGAATTCATATACGAACTTTACCAAAACCTCCAGTCATACCTGAATGAGTACAATAATAGGTATGCGAGGCCGATAGTCACTAGGTTGTATAAGGATCCTGAGGAGATGTTCGATAGGCACACATACGAGAAGGGGAGTCTCGTCCTTCACACACTACGTAGCCTACTTGGCGATGAGGTGTTCAGGAGGGGCATTAACCTATACCTAACGAGGCATGCCTACGGTACGGCGGATACGGAGGACCTTAGGAAAGCCCTGGAGGAGGTCTCTGGGCAACCCCTGGACTGGTTCTTCACACAGTTCGTGTACTCCGCGGGGCACCCCATCATAAAGTACTCGTGGAGTTATGATCCAAGTATTAAGATGGTTAGGCTAAGTATTAGTCAGGCCCAGGGCGATGACTCATACCCAATCTATAGATTACCGCTTGAGTTTGAGATTGGGTACCCTGGGGGCAGGACCGAGGTTTTCAGGTTCGAACTCAACGAGAGGGAGGCGGTGGTTTATATACCAGCCAGCGAGAGGCCGCTCTATATATGCCTAGACCCCCAGTTCAAGATCGGTATTAAGGTTGTGAATTCCGAGAAGAGCGTTGAGGAGGCGTTGGCCGAGTTGGGGAGTAGTAACCTGCCATGTAGGTTGGAGGCTATAGATGCTTTGGCGAGGGACGGCAGTGCCAGGGCAGTCGAGGGGTTAAGCAATGCCCTCCGTAATGACAAGTTCTGGGGCGTAAGGGCTGAGGCGGCTAGGGCGTTGGGTAGGGTCGGCACTGACGATGCAATGAAGGCGTTGATCAATGCGTTAAGCACTGAGCGGCATCCCAGGGTTAGGCGAGCCATCGTGGAGGCGCTCGGTAATTTCAGGGGCAGGGAGGAGGCAGCTAAGGCGCTTGTCGAGGTGTTGGAGAACGTGAGGGAGAGCTACTACGTTAGGTCCAGGGCCGCGCATTCCCTCGGTAAGGTCGGTATTGCGGAGTACGGCAAGTACCTAGTTAAGGCTCTGGAATACCCAAGCCACAACCACGTAATTACCCAGGGCGCACTTCAGGGACTGGCTGAGCTTGGCACTGAGGATGCGATAAGCACGATATTGAACTACACGGAGCTTGGTAAACCAACCCTCGTCAGGGCAGCGGCCACCCAGGTGCTTGG
The DNA here is from genome assembly GCA_022014875.1 of Vulcanisaeta sp. Classification (GTDB taxonomy): domain Archaea; phylum Thermoproteota; class Thermoprotei; order Thermoproteales; family Thermocladiaceae; genus Vulcanisaeta. Next base: position 3,861 of record JAKMAE010000006.1, read on the forward strand.
GAAATTCGTCAGTGATAGGAGGGTTTATGAGAGGTTGAGGTTGTTGCTTAAGGATCCGTACTTCAGGGTTAGGTATGCGGCATTGGCCGCCGTGGAGAATTCACTTGATCCTAGGTTCCTGGATATTCTTGACGAGTTATCGATTAAGGACCTGGACGGCAGGGTCAGGCGCTACGCCAGGGATGTTGCTAGGAAAATTAGGGACCAGTTGCAGAGGGGTGTTGAGTATGCGAAGTTGAGGGAGGAGATTGATAGGATTAGGGAGGAGCAGAGGAGGTTGATGGATAGGCTGGACCGACTCGAGTTCAAGGGATAATCAATGTATTAACTTCGCTATAAAAACCACGTGACTTCCTGATTTGGCCGCGACCTCGACCACGTCGTAATTCTTAAGTAGCATCTCCTCAAACCTCGACCTTAACTTCTTCGGAACAACTAACTGCAATAAACCACCCGGCTTTAGGTGCTCCTTTGCGTTAATTATCAACTTCCTATTCACCTCAAGGCCCGCCGTTATTGGTGGGTTTGAAATTATCGTATTGAATTTCTCACCCACAACCGCGCTGTACAGGTCGCCCCAACGAACCTCCGCGTTGCTAACGCCATTCAACTTAACATTGATCATCGCCAACTTAACGGCTAACTTATTAATATCGACCATGACGACCCTACCCCTCGGCGCTAACTTCGCGGCTACTATGCCCAGTACGCCATAGCCACAACCCATGTCTAGTATATCCCAATCACTCATCACAACCATGTTCTCAGCCAACAACCTGGTCCCCTCATCAACATACTCGCTGGAGAAAACACCGGGGGCTAGCATTAGGGTTAATGGGATGCCCCTAATTATGGTCGTGATCCTCCTCACTCTCAACTCCTTAAATACGGGCTCCTTGTCGTAATAATGCACGAACTAAGGCTTGCTAATGTGTAATTAATACCTTACTAAGGGTGCTAAGGGTTTTAAGCGTGTTGGGTGCAGGGCCGAATTGATGAGGAGGGCGTTGTTCATTGGGTACTTGTTGGTTTACGTAGTATCGGCATCGCTTAACTATTTCTTTGTGAAGTTCGGGCTTCGTTACTCGACACCGCTTAGTTACATGGCGATTAGGTACTTACTAGCTGGCGCCGTTTTGGTGGGGATCGCATTCGTGATTAATGACGGTAATTACTACTTCATAATTAATAAGGACTTGTTATTACTGAGCCTATTCTCATCATTAAGTACGGCCCTATGGGCCTACGGGTTAGTCTTCGTGGACCCAGGCACCTCAGCCGTGTTTGGGTATACAATGCCGTTATTCGCAATACCACTATCCATCCTATTGATTCACGAGAGACCAAGGTTACTAAACGTGGTTGGCGTCCTCATCGGCTTCGTAGGGGCGATTATTTACGGTGCCTCATCAATAATGAGAGGCACATCTTTAATCGGCGCTGTGCTTACCGTGATAAATGCCGTGTTTTGGGCGTTATACAGCATTTACTTCAGAAAGCTGGGTAATTATAATGGCTTGATCGTGGTATCGAACATGTTCCTATTGGGTTCCGTATTATTATTAATTATGGACTTGGTAATCAACGGCCCCGCGGGCATCCTAAACACCGTGTGGACGCTGGGGTTTATCGAGAATTTGCTGGGCACGTCCATCATAGGCGGCGCCGTGTTATTCCTGGTTTGGTACTTGATGATTAATACGGTCGGGGTTTCGAGCTCTATACCGTACATATTTGCCGTACCAGCCCTAACCCTCGCGCTCAACTACTTAATACTTGGCATCAAACCCACATTGCCCGAGTTGATAGGTTCTGCAATAATGTTCCTGGGCATTTACCTAGCATCGATTTAAGTTAAGCTTTTAAGCGATTAGTGTGCGGTTTCCTTGCGATGGTCACATTAACCAGGTCGAAGCAACCGAGGAAGCAGAGGAAGGCGCTATTCAACGCGCCGCTCCACGTTAGGCATAAGTTATTGACGGCTAGGCTTAGTGAGGAGTTGCAGAGGCAGTACGGTATTAAGCGCTTACCGGTTAGGAAGGGTGATACGGTACTGATACTCAGGGGTGACTTTAAGGGTGTTAGGGGTAAGGTTGTCAGGGTTGATCTAAGGAGGGTGAGGATTTACGTTGAGGGGGCAACCATAAAGAAGCCGAACGGCGAGACTGTTTACTACCCAATACATCCATCTAAGGTTATGATCGTGGAGCTAGACCTCAGCGACAAGAAGAGGCTAGAGACTATTGAGAGGATTAGGAAGCAGCGTGAGGAGTTCCTGAAGAAGCTTGAGGAGTTCAGGGAGGCCAGGGCCGTTAGTAAGCCCGAGGTCATAGTCGTCGGCGGTTCGGGTAGTGGGCAGGAGAGTAATAAATAGGGAAGCCTTTAATAATGGGTGCTTTACGGTGTTGATGAATGACGAGGAGACACCTTAGGCGTTACCAAGCACCGGAATGGTGGCCTATCTCGCCAAAGGAGGCTGTTTGGACCGTTAGGCCTAGCCCAGGTCCACACCCATTGGAGAAATCGCTGCCTTTAGCGATACTTGTAAGGGATGTCCTGAGGTACGCCAAGACTCTTAAGGAGGCCAGGTACATAATTGGTAAGGGGTTGATAAAGGTTGACGGCGTAGTCAGGAGGGACTATAAGTTCCCAGTGGGCTTAATGGACGTGATAGAGATAGTGCCAACCGGCGAAATATACAGGATGGTTCCTCACCCAACAAAGTTCCTCTGGCCCGTGCCTATAGGCAAGGAGGAGGCTAGGTATAAGCTGTGTAGGATTGAGAACAAGACCATGGTTAAGGGTGGTCAAATACAGCTCAACCTACATGACGGTAGAAACATACAACTACCATATGAAGAGGGGAATAAGTATTCAACGCTGGACTCCGTACTTATCGACCTTGTGGAAAAGAAGATCGTCGACTCAGTGAAGCTAAACGTCGGCGTCCTGGGACTTGTGGTTGATGGTAATAACGTGGGTTATTACGGAAAAATAACGGAAATAATAAAACTACAGATGAAGACGAGGAGAAGCGTGGTGATGATAACCACAGACGACGGTAGGCAGATCAGGACCATACTCGACTACGTATTTGCGGTGGGTAGGGAGTCGCCTTTAATAACCGTGGCACCGCCAAAGGAGGTATCGCAGACTCAGTAATAAGCATTAACAATAATGCATTAATGGTTAATGATTATTATTACATGAGCATCCTTATTTCCTGGTCAATACCCACATCCTTAGGCGTTAATCCGTACCTAACGGTGGTGAATTCCCGCCTAAACTCCACGACCTCCCTCCTTACCTTAGCCGTGTCTTCACCCCTGATTAATACCCTGAACATGAACTCAGCTATGGTCTTCATCTCATCCCTACCCATACCAAACCTAGTCATTTCCTGAACCCCAAGCCTCAGGCCGCTGACCTCTTCCCTAAACGCCCTGTCCCAGGGCAGTGCCGTCTTACTAACAATTATGTTCGCCTCCTCAAGTAATGCGGCTGCCTTGGCACCACCGCCCAACCCGGACACGTCAAGGAGGACTTGGTGCGTCTTTGTGAACCCCTTATTCTCCGCAACGACTTTAAAACCAAGCGCATGCAATTCCTCCGCCAAGGCTTTGGCGTTCTCCACGACCTGCCTTGCGTATGCTTCGCCGAACTTAATCATCTCTATCGCGGTTACGGCGGTAGCGGCGTACCTATGGTGGTGATAATTAGATGTTAACCCTGGAAAGACAGCCTTTTGTATATGCTTGAATAACTCCTCGTTGTTTGTAAATATAACACCACCCTGCGGCCCTGGGAACGTCTTGTGGGTCGACGACGTCATTACGTCAGCGCCTAGGTCGAGTGGGTTTGGAAACGCCTTACCTGCTATGAGGCCTAATACATGGGCCGAGTCATGAAGTAAGTACCCGCCAACCTCATGCACGGCATCGGCCAATTCCCTAACCGGGTGTGGGAATAGGTATACTGAACCACCGAGGATAACGATCTTCGGCTTAACCTCCCTGATTAACTTAACACTTGCATCCACGTCGACGTTGAACTCCTCGTTATTCCACGGTAAATTGAGCACCTTTAGTTTCAGTATTCCAGGGGCCCCCGTGGCCCTGTGGCTTATGTGAGAGCCCGCTGTTATGGGTATTGAGAGTATTGGGTCGCCTGGTTCCGTCAATGCTGCGTAGACGGCCATGTTGGCTATTGTGCCGGATATTGGCCTGACATCTACATACCTCGAGTTGAATAGGTACTTCATTAATTCCGTGAGCACACCCTCAAGCCTATCTATGAACTTGACGCCCTGGTAATACCTACTACCCAGCGTACCCTCTGCGTACCTACCCTCCATATCATTTAAATAGAGGTACTCAGCCAGTGGCGACATAACGTTCTCGCTTGCGATTAGGTTTATCGCCTCTACGCGGCGCCACCTATTATGTGACCTAACGATGCTCAACACTTCGTGTAAGGCCGAGTCCGGGTCTATCGACATTAAAAGCCCTCATAGAAACCGCATTTTAAGTTTTAGTGCGGTTTTACCAATCGGATTTATCGGTATTCTCCATGTGTTATGAGTGTGAAGGGATTTATTAACCCAGGGCTGTATTAGGTATTGATGAGCAACGCGGTAGCAACTGGCGATATTAAGTTCATCGAGGTTGTGAAGGTACTTGAGAGCATTGAGGCGACCACACAGAGAACCGTGATGTCTAGGCTACTGTCCTCGCTACTTAAGAAGACCCCGCCCAGCGTGATTGATAAGGTTATCTACTTCATACTCGGTCAATTAAGGCCCGATTGGGAAGGCGTGGAGTTGGGCGTTGCCGAGAAATTAACGTTTAGGGCTTTATCCAACGCGTCAGGCGTTTCCCTAAAGCAGGTCGAGGACCTATACAAAAGGCTTGGTGATGTTGGCGAGACGGCCAAGAGGGTTATTAGTATGAGGGTTCAGCAGGGTGGTGGTAAGTCAATACTCGAGTTCCTCGGTGGAGGGGGTGGTGAGGAATTAACAATGGGTAAGGTATACGACACGTTCATGTCAATAGCTAGGGCCAGTGGTGAGGGGGCCCAGGACACGAAGGTTAAATTACTGACTTACCTATTCTCGCGGGCGAAGCCTGAGGAGGCAAAGTACATCGCCAGGTTCGTGGTTGGTAGGTTGAGGCTTGGGGTTGCCGATATGACGATACTTGATGCCCTATCTGACGCCTATAAGGTCCCTAGGGAGAGCCTAGAGAGGGCTTACCACATATACCCAGACCTTGGTTATATAGCTAGGCTGATCGCCCAGGAGGGCCCCGCCGCGTTAAGCAAGATCCGCGTTACGCCAGGTGTGCCGATTCAGCCAATGTTGGCTGAAAGGTTGAGCTCGGCCGCCGAGATACTGTCTAAGTTAGGTGGTATTGCAATGGTTGAGTACAAGTACGATGGCGAGAGGGCGCAGATACACAGGACGAGGGATGGTGAGGTCAAGATATTCAGTAGGAGGCTTGAGAACATAACGCATGCCTATCCGGACGTAGTTGAGTACGTCAAGGAGGCGATAGATGCAAAGGAGTACATCGTGGAGGGCGAGATAGTGGCTATAGATCCAGACACAGGCGAGTTTAGGCCGTTCCAGGAGCTGATGCATAGGAAGAGGAAGCACGATATTAAGGAGGCAATGAAGGAATACCCAGTCAATGTATTCCTATTCGACGTGATGTACGTGGACGGCCAGGACCTAACCAATCTACCATTGATAGATAGGAAGAGGAAGTTGCTCGAGATACTCAAGCCGAGCGAGTACGTGCATCTGGCGACGTGGAGGATTATAGACGATGCCGAGGAATTGGACAAGTTCTTCCATGAAGCGATAAGCGACGGTTGCGAGGGCGTTATGTGCAAGTCTTTAAAGGTCGATTCTGTGTATGAAATGGGCGCGAGGGGTTGGTTATGGATAAAGTATAAGCGTGACTATAGGAGCGAGTTGACCGATACCCTAGACCTAGTCGTTGTTGGTGCATTCTGGGGGCGTGGAAAGAGGGCCGGCACGTACGGCGCACTCCTCATGGCCGCTTATGACCCAAAGACAGATCAGTTCTATACCGTGTGTAAGGTAGGCAGTGGCTTTACGGACGAGGACTTAGTCAAACTGAGGCAATTACTCGATCAATACAAAATACCGCATAAGCACCCCAGGGTCGTCTCTAAGATGGAGCCTGACGTCTGGTTTGTGCCGGCCGTAGTCCTCGAGATAATAGGTGCAGAGATAACACTCAGCCCGCTCCACACGTGCTGTGCGGGGTCCATAAGGCCGGACGTGGGTCTCGCCATAAGGTTTCCGAGATTTACGGGTCGATATAGGACCGATAAATCGCCTGAGCAGGCCACGACGGTCGACGAGATACTCGAGATGTACAAGAGCCAGAGGAAGGTTAAGATCGAGGAGTCGCCTAACCCATAGTTAAGGGCGACGTGGGCGTTAAACCTAGCCCGACCCCTCCTTCAGGGCGCGTTCTAGGGTCCATCTAATAGCCCTGATGATCTCTCTAAGTCTCTCATCAGACCTATAATTCCTAATGACTATACTCGTGACATTATCATCATCAAGCCTCACCTCATAGCTGAAGGCCTCCTCCCTCCTTAACTGCCCATCCCTCACCAACCTGTCGTCCTCCTGCTTGAAACCCTCGAGTATTTTATCCCTAAAGAATCGCTTAAATGCCGAGTTATCCTTATTGAACGGCTTTATGGGCTTGATAACAACACCTCCTTCGTATATTTCCACCGTGCCTAATAACTCATTACCGACTCGGGACTTTATTTCCCGAGTCTCAATAAGCCTCCCCAAATCCTGCTTAGTTATTAGTTCCGTGGCCGGCATGATTGATTGGGACTTAATCAAACCGTCTAGAACCTCCCTTATCTCATTGAGGAGGTTTAATTCCTCCTGAAGCTCCTTAATCCTACTCTCCAGCTTTTCCCTTAACTCAAGTAATCTCTTTACGTCAACGCCTGAGCTACTCACAGTCAAAAATTAATAGGCCTAATTAATAAAACTACGCGTGAATAATAGGGCCGTAGTTCTGTCAATAGGTAACTTAAACCTTGATATTTACGTAAAGACGGACGTAATACCGAGGCCCGACGAGTCCGTTGATGCCTATGAGGCGTACATGGGGGGTGGTGGTTCCGCGGCCAACTTCGCCGTGGCCGTAGCGAGGCTGGGCATTAAGTCGAGGTTCCTGGGCTCGGTTGGCAATGACCAACTTGGTGAGATGCTTATTAGGGAGTTAGAATCTGAGGGTGTTGATACGAGGTTTATTAAAAGGTTGAGCCATGAGAGGACTGGTACCGTAATCGTAATCGTGGGCCTCGATGGCTCAAAGAGGATGATTAGGTACGCAGGCGCTAACCTAGGGCTTACGCCTGACGATATTACTAAGGACGTTATTGATGGGGTGTCCCACGTACATGTTGCGCTTGGTAGAACCGAGATTATCGAGGCGGCCAAGCGCATTGCCAAACCAATGGGCCTATCGATATCCGTCGACGGCGGCACACCACTTGCGCGGAAGGGCCTCGATGTGATTAAGGACGTTGTTGACGGGGTCGATGTGTGGTTTATGAATAGTTTCGAGGCTAGGGAGCTGGGCCATTCAGATAATGTCGTTAAGGCCGCCGAAAACATAGTGAGTAGGGTTAGGGTTAGGGAGTTAATTATTACGTTGGGGCCCCGTGGTGCGTTGTTGTTCAGGGATGGTGAGGTGAAGTACTCAGACGCCTTTAAGGTATCCCCTGTAGACACGACAGGCGCTGGCGATACATTCGCCGCCGCCTACATAGTCGCCACATTACTAGACCTGGATCCAATGGATAAGCTAGTCTTTGCAAACGCTGTTGCGTCCCTGAAGGTTGCCAGGAAGGGTGCCAGGTCCTCCCCGAGGATGCGTGAAGTCCTCGATTTCTTAGAGTCGCTGGGCTATACAAAGCTTGTGAGGGAGATACGGGATAGACTTAGTAATGCAATGGAAAAACTTATATAATGAAACAACATAGATTTGCTAAGGGGTTAGGGGGATTCAGGTGTCTCACGTTAATGTGCAGGTAAAGGTCAAGTACTGTGACGGTACCTGGTGCAACTTCCAATACTTCAGGTGCATAAAGAAGGCGCTAAAGATAGTGAGGCAGGGCAATAGGGTTATTACTCAATGCACGTTGTTCGGCGGTGCATGTATTGGCTATAAGTGTCAATACGCCGTCTGTGAGGCACATGCCATGGCACCAGACGGTAGGTGCCTACTTGACTTAAGGAATATGGAGATAAAGGAGAAGGACATTGTTGAGGAGGCGCGTAAACTCGACAAACAAGCCTCAATAATAAATAGGCACCTTAAGAAGTTGGGGATTAAGGACTACATGTAACTTTCAAACCTACCTCACTAAATTGCGTCATTTGTGTAACTAGGCATGTACATTAATCACGTATTTGTTAAAAGACCCCTATATAAACCTGGTTCGGTGATGAGTAACCGTGACTAGTACAGACACTGGTGAGGTTAAGGCGGTCATACTCACGGCAGGTCTTGGAGAGAGGTTAAGGCCTCTTACGTACCTCGTACCAAAGCCGTACTTACCATTGCGCGATGGATTAGTAATAGAGCGTATACTTACCTGGCTAAAAAATCAGGGGTTGAGGTATAGCGACATTATCATAGTCACCGCGTACATGGCGGACAAGGTTGTTTCATTCATTGGCGATGCAATGCCTAGCGTGAGATTCGTGATTGCCGATCAATTGCTGGGTACGGCTGGCCAACTATGGTACGTTAGGGATTATGTAGGCGTCAATGATGACGTAGTTATCGTAAACGGTGATGTCCTAACGAACATAGCCCTGCCAAGGGCGCTCGAGTTCCATAGGTCTAGGGGAGCTGACGTAACGATAGTCTCCGTGAGGTACAGGCTACCGACTAGGTACGGGGTTCTCGAGGTCGGGCCCAACGGTGAGTTCAGGGGTTGGGTTGAGAAGCCAACAATAACACTACCGATAGTCACTGGTATTTACATAGTGAGGGGCTTCATAATCAAGTGGCTAAGCAAGGAGAGGCTCGATATGAATAGGTACATAGATAGGTTGGTGGCCCTTGGCCGGAGGGTTTTCGTATACGTGGATGATTCCGACTACTACGTAGACCTGGGGGTACATAGTGACTACGCGTCGGCACTTGCCCGATGAGGAGCCTAACGGAAACAATACATATATAAGTTAAAATATCAGGTAGGCAGTAATGGCAAGGGCTGTTTGCCCAGGCCTTGAAAGGACCGCCAGCGGGTATGTATGCACATATGCGCAACGACCGATTAACCCATTTCAGTGGTACTGCTTTGGTGATTACTACGAGTGCCCAATATACATAAGGAGTAGGGGCGCTCAAGCCAAGGCCGAGGCGAAACCCGCACAAACAGTCCAACCCCTTCAGCAGGTCCAACAGACGCAGCAGGCCGTGGCTACACCAACGACTGTTACCGCAACGGCGCGTGTCGAGATTACCTCGGATACGGAGGATGAATTAATAAGGAGTAGTGAGGCGATAATAAGCAAGTTCGAGGGCAGTACCAAGGCGCTTAATGATAAGTGGAGGGACTATGAAAGCTCTGTTCAATCGGCGAAGAAGAGCTGGGATGGTGAGAAGGTTAAGTTGAGGAGGTACATAATGATCCTAGAGAAAATACGCAATAAGTACAGCGATGATCTTAAGGAGATCGAGGTTAGGAAAAGCATGGGCCTGATAGATAATGATACATATAATAAACTTAGGGAGAGCATTCTAAAGAAGCTGGATAAGATAGATAATAAGCTTAAGGAGTTGAATTCGAAATACCAGGAGATTGAGAACGTGATTAACCAGCATTACAAGAAATTACTATTGACCACGGTAACCCCTGAAATAAGCAAGCTTAAGCTATCCCTGGCGAAGCTTGAGGAGATGTATAGGGACGGTAAGATAAGTAAGGAGATCTATGAGAAACTCAAGGCTGAGATTGAGGGGGTGATATCATGAGCGATGAAATGCTTAAAATATATGAGGAGCTGTTGAGACAGATCAACAGGGTTTATAATAACTACGCCGAGCAAATCAAACGCCTAAACAACATGTGGTCTGACTATAAGACGGCGGTAAATAATGTTAAGAAGAATTGGGATGCCGATTATGTATTACTTACGCTCAGGGCAAATGAGCTTAAGGCAAGTATAGACTCGATACGTGAAGAGCTGGACATGCTTAAGGTTAAGAAGGACCTCGGACTTATCAATGATGAGGAATATTCAAAGACCTTCGCGGAGCTGACGGATACGCTGACGAAGTTATCGAACATGTATGAGGAAGCTAGGTCTAAAATTGACGAAATAGATAGAGGCATTAAGGAGCATTGGTTTAGGTCTATGGATGTCACAACCCTAACCACAGACCAAGTGGATAGTATGATAAAGGAGCTCGAGGATGGTAAGGCTAGGGGCGAAATTCCTGAGGATGTATACGCAAGGGTGAAATCGGACCTAGAGTTAATTAAGAGAGTTGTTCAGGCCCTGGCGCTAATAAAGACCGAGTCTAAGGCCTAGTTTAAACATCCAGGATGGATTAATTAGGTTAAAACTACCTCATTTTGAATCCGTGGCATGTAATTTTACGGCCTCCCTATAGGACTTTATTATCCCATAGAGCCCTATTATGCCTACAACGGATATCACGAGCAAGAAACCAATATCAACTGCGTCCAGGTTTGGTATCGGTATTCCCGTACTTATCGCCCAAGCATCTATCTGCGGCAGAAAGATTATTAGGAGCCCAACTAGCGCGAACACGATGCCTCCGTAGTACAACGTAATACCTGCCGTCTTCCTACCAACATACTTAATCTCCTCCTCGCTAAGCTTCTTAGCCCTTAACAAACCACCAAACACTGCACCAAGTATTACCTGCATTATCATGGTACCAATACCAAACATTAGTCCAGGTAACGGTGCATACCAAATGCTTGGCATTTGTGGTGCGAGTACGAATGTTATTATCGATGCATAGGCCCCAAACCCAAACCCCGCTATTAAGCCGTGAACTATCGTCATCTTTATTGGCACCTCCCTCGGGTGAGCCTCATGGAGCGGTACCCTCCTCGCCTCATTGGTGTGGTGTTGATGCCCACCGAGTAGCACATCGAAGGGTATGTGTATGTACTTACCCCTTAGTATGTACGAGCCTGCTATTGCCATTACTAAGCCAACAACGAGATATACAGGTCCATCTAGGTTGTATTTCATGTAGAAGTACGCCAGTCCTAAATAACCAAGTGTGGTTAGGAACGCCCTCTGTATTGTAAAGCCAAGTGAGAATAGGAGGCCTGCCTTCATACCACCCCTGGTGCTGTATTCCCCAACCGCGTAGCTGAAGGTTATGGGCCATGTGTGTTCATCAGGTGTTATGCCATGAAGCATGCCTAGGAATAGGGATACTATCAATATCTCATCAACCGTTAATCGACTTGATGGGTGTAGTAGGAAGTTTATGTTAAATATCCCGAGCCCCAGTATCGTAAGCGCCACTCCCATAATTGCCATATTAATAATTGTCGATAAACCATTTCGTGCCGATATCATTAGGGTAACCCTAAAGGTGGGGGTTAATAAACCCTTTCATGTCTCGGCTGGGCATAGTTTTAAATTTAATATCAATTCTGATATCGAAACATGGAAAACCCGGTTAGATTAATTAATGGCTTTAGTGGAGCAGGTACTGAAGAAAATAGGGGTGCTTTGTCAATGATGAGTAATGAGAAGATCAGGGTCGCGCTTCTTTCCCTATTGGCATCTGTATCTATAACAGTAATGAATGTGGTGGCTTGGTTATTAACGAATTCGCTGGCCGTGCTCGCTGAGGCTATACATACGGCGCTGGATATCCTAGTGACGGCAATAACCCTCGCGGCCGTGAGCGTGGGCTCTAAGCCCCCTGATAAGGAGCATCCCTATGGGCATGGTAAGGCTGAGAGTATTGGTGGCCTATTTGGTTCACTATTCATAATAATTGCCGGTATATTGATTGGTTACGAAAGTGCTGAGCGTTTAATATTGAGGGTTCCATTTAGTCCCGATCCTGTGGCTGCCGTGGTTATGGCAATAGCGATAGTAGTTGACCTGAATAGATCAAGGGCGTTAAGGAGGGCTGCCATTAAGTGGAACAGTAGGGCTTTGGAGGCTGATTCCTACCACTTCATGAGTGATGTTGCGATATCGGCATCCGTTATTGCCCTAATAATTGCGGGTAAATTAATGGAATTATTTAATGCGGGTTTATTCGATGCGTGGGGCACGGTTCTTGATTCCCTTCTCTCGTTCGGCATAGTCATTTACTTCTCGATAATAAGTGCTCGATTAATAAGGACCTCCATAGACGAGCTCATGGATAGGATGTCCGAAGACCTGGCAAGAAGAGCCGCAACAGCCGCATTAACCGTACCTGGCGTGCTGAGGGTTAGGGATGTAAAGGCGAGGAGGGCTGGGTCGATGGCGCACATAGAGATTACAATAGGTGTCTCAGACCATTTAGGAATAGCCGATGCCCATAGAATAGCCGATGAGGTGGAGGCAGCCATTAAGCGTGAGGTGGGTCGATCAATAGTTATGGTTCATGTCGAGCCAGAGCTTCGCGAGAAAATCGAGAAGGCGCTGGCATCGATTAGGGACCCCCTACTTGTTAATATACATGAGTTAACAATTACGAAACTGTCGAGGGATACCGTGGTTAGCATGCACGTTGTCGTGAGGAGCAATGCCAGGTTGAGTGATGTTGAGAGGATCCTTAGGGAAATAGAGAGTAGTATTAAGAACGTGGAGCCTAACGTAAAGGTTTGGATTCACGTTGAGCCTGAAAAGGCAATCATTAACAGTGACGAGATTAGGAATCTGGCTAGTGCCGTTGCTGCTAAATACGGTGGTTACGTAGGTGATGTAGAAATCATAAACGTTGGCGGTATTAATCTACTGAGGGTGTTGATTTACCTACCACCGGAGATCGACGTATTGATGGCCCATAATATAGCCACTGAGATAGAGGGCGAGATTTCCAGGGTGTATAGCATGCCCCGTCACGTGATCGTCACGACATTGCCCATGAGGGATAAATCGCGGCCATAATGAGTTGCTAAGTTTATTAAGTCGGCTTTAATGGGGATGGTGATTAATTGTGCGTAGGGAGTTAGTGTTCACGTTCGATAACGTGAGTGAGGCGTTGACGTTCATAGAGGCGGTTACGAATAGGATCAAGAGTAAAGAGTTACTTATTAGGTATGACGTTGGTAGTAACGTGAAGGTTTGGGTCGCCATACAGGGCGAGCCCTACGAGGTCGAGCTCTACACAGCCGAGATTAAGAGGATATACAACGACATCAAATTAATGAGGGGTAAGTATGGAATCAGGGTATACGACGTGTCGTTGATACTTAGTAAGGCCAAACTGAAAGCGGCAATGCCGATAGACCTGCTCGTAGATATACTCAACATAATGGGGATTGAGGCTGAGATAGAGGGGTCGAAGATCAGGGTTAGGGATTCTCTAGGTCTCGAGGACTTGGTTAAGATCGTTGAGGAAGTCTCCGAGCTCTACCACGAAATGATTGATATGGAGATCTCGGCACAGGCCAAGAGGGTTATCGCGATTTACTCATTCATAATGAAGAAGCCGATTAAGGAGTCCATAGATGATTTATTAAGCCACGGATTAATAAATAGGTACGGTGATTCAGAGCTGCTCGTGCTCTCCACGGACTACGACCACGCCCTACTAAAGCTCCAGGAATTAATTGAGGTGGAGAAAAAGCAAAAATAGTGCCTTTCGCCTTAATTAGGCATTGCGAATGAGTACGGACGCATTAGTAAATACCGAGATTAAGGAGTTGATTAGGCAGGTGGTTCAGCAGTACGTAATGAATCAATACCCCTGGGGATTAATAACAAGGCCATTAACACCAGTCTCCAAGGTCGTGTTATTAATTACATATGTAATAACCATAGTAATGTTGACATTAAGCCTATTGCAGATAATCGTCCTTGTCCGGTATGGCGTAAATAGCTTGGCATACCTAAAGAAGGCGAGGCTTGGTAATGATGATTATAACCCGCCCTCAACGGGCAGGTTACCCCTCGTATCAATACTCATCCCAATAAAGGGCGAGAGTATACAAACAATCGAGAGAAGCCTTCAAAACCTGGCCAGGCTTAATTATCCAAGGGATTTACTCGAGGTTATTTACATAAGTGATGACCCTGAGTACTACGTGGACAGTATCATCAATATAGTGGGTAACCTATCACGTAGGTTGGGCATTAATGCCAGGGTTATCCACAGGGTAAGAGGTACGGGATATAAGGGTGGGGCGCTTAATTATGGGCTTAGGCACGCTAGGGGTGACGTGATAGCGGTGTTCGATATCGACACGGCATTGCCGAGCAACTACTTATTAAATACCGTTGCGGCATTGATGAATGGTTTTGACGCGGTAACGGCTGTTTGGAAGGGGTACTACACGGTCGATAACGCCTTTTCCAGACTCATGAAGTTCATGTACGACGTATATAACGAGGTTCTCATCCGAGGCAGGTTCCTGAGTGGTGGTTTCCCAGCAATTAGTGGCAATAACCTCGTTATTTGGAGGAGGGTCCTTGAGGCTGTGAATGGGTTCTGTGAGTGCACGGGTGAGGACCTCGATTTAAGTATTAAATTGAGGGCGCTTGGTTATAAAGTCGGGATAGTGAATTCCGACGTTGCTTGTGAGGTGCCATTCACATACCTATCGTTTAAGAGGCAATTCAGTAGGTGGCTGTTTAATGGCATATGGAATATGAAGCACAACCTGCGTCTATTACTGACTTCGAAGAATATGACGCTGTGGGAGAAGGTCGATGGTGTTCTATGGATGCTGCAATTCCCCAGCTCGTCCTTCACAGCATTATCAATACTCATAACACTCATACTGTCGGTGATCGGCGTCCTTATACCGCCAATGCCGATATTAGTGCTTGAACTCCTGAACTCCATCGCGGTATTACTACTATTCACGGAATTATTAATGATAAGTAAATATGTTGGTTACGACATACGCAATTCCATAATTCAAATAACAAGGACAGCCCTACTTACCGTTGTGTTTTCATTCCCAATGCTTGTCTACTCACTGGAGTCCTTGGTGACGGATGAGTGGGAGTGGGTAACAACACCGAAGGGATCACCTAATTATAAATTCATGCATTTCAGGGGCACTATTAGAAATTTAATTCATGAATTATCAATAATACCCGCAATAACCGCAGTCGTGGTAGTGCTCGTGCTCAACCATCAACTATTAATAATGCCTTACGTCCTCATGATCGCGCTAGTCCTGGCGTATGGTTTAAAGTTCGTAATCGCCTACACATATTAAGAAACAACATGCGGCAGGCGATCAAACATGGCGAGCACCTACGACGTAGTAGTGATTGGCGCAGGCCCCGCAGGTTCGGTGTCTGCATACGTCGCTTCCAGGCTTGGCCTTAGGGTGCTCGTGATCGACAGGTTCCGCTTCCCAAGGGTTAAACCATGTGGTGGCGGTCTCACCCAGAAATCCGTGGCATTACTTCAGGGACTAGGTATTGACCCGGAGCCCATTGTCCGGAATTATTGCAGTAAGGTTGTTGTTGTTAATCACGCGGGCTCATTCATTCTTATGGATAGGAAACCAATAATAAGCATTGTTTCTAGGGATGAGTTCGATAATTACCTATTATCGAGGGCGTTGGATGAGGGGGCTGACTACGTGGTTGATAGAGTCGTTGGGATTAAACGTGGTGGAGACGTGATAGAGGTGGTTGGTTTCAATAATACCTACGTTGGTAGGTACGTCATAGCTTCAGACGGCGCAAACTCCATAATAGCTAAAATCATGGGCAATAATGTCAGGTCCAACACCGCGCTTGCGTACATGACGATAGCCCGCGGGAAGTACCGCGACGACGTCTGCGTGATCGACATGACCAGGGCCAAGTGGGGCTATTCCTGGGTGTTCCCAAGGGGTGGTGGTGAGTATGACGTTGGTGTAGGCTCGATTCATTGGGGCAATTATAGACAGCAATTGATCAATTACGTGAATGGGCTTGGGCTGAGGGAGGGGGCGATACTGGGGCATCCAATACCAATTAGGCGCCGTAAGGTGCTAACAATAAAGCGTGTGGTATTGACTGGCGATGCGGGGGGTTTCGCCGACCCAACAACAGGCGAGGGTATATTCTACGCAATGTACACAGGCGCGTTGGCGGCCCTGGCGCTGAGGAAGTCGAGTAACCCAGCGGATTTTTCAGACATGTACCTAAACCTTGTTAGGCCACTAATTAGGAATCTATCGGTGGCCTATTACGTATCCCTAGGTACGTACGGTATCGATAACCTAGTCATGGGCAGGCTAGGTATGAGTGCGTTCCTAATCGATGGTACGGCCATGTTGATAAACAATGTAATGAGTGGCAGGGTTTGGTACTCCCAAGTCATTAAGTCCATTATTAAGTCATCACTAGGTAAAGGTCTAAGGGTAATAGTAAGGAGAATGGTGCGTTTTTAAGTATGAGTAATTGTGATAAAGTATTTCGTTTCTACTCTTCGGGCTCCTCCTCGAACTCCTCCGTCTCCTCACCGGCGCTCGTCGTTGATGATTCGGCACCTTCCTGCGTTACCTCCGCAACGGCGTACGACCTACCTAACCTGGTTATCTTTACCCTAACCTTATCACCGGGTTTCGTGTTTGGCACGAAGATCACGAAACCCTTAACCCTCGCTATACCGTCACCTCTCTTCGACGTTTCCACTATCTCAACCTCGATCACATCACCGACCTTGACCGGTTTAGGTCGCCGTGAACCCCTACCTCTTTGGAACCCTCTCCTTCTCGGTCTTTCGGACTCGGACGTATAAACCGCCTTACAAAAACGATACGCATCACTGCCTTATAAACCTTTGCATGCCATTGCTTAACCCAGGGTTTAAAAATGCCCTAATCGCTAATGCGTGGCTGTGATGATCACTTCTGATTGGGAGTTAATGACCGTGCCAGCCCCAGGCTGATAACAATGCCTACTCTGGATAAACACGTACTATGTTTATTGAGTGCTCGTTGAGTATGGCTATGCTGACCCTAGTACCCTCATAGGGCCCAGCCCTGGACGTAAATATTGTTAGGACCTTATTGCCATGGTTCCATTTGAAACCCTCAGGTACGTACTCATGGCCACGTATAATCAGCCTAAGGCCATTCTCGTTTAGGAACCTCTCGGTCACCTCTCGACCAAAGACGTAGGTACCTGGACCCCTGGCAATGTTTGGTTCGTAATCCTTCACGTAGTCCGACGGGTCATTCCACAAAAGCTGGAAGGTTACTTCATTGCTAGGCAACTCATCGGGCTTTGGCAACTTACCCAGTTGCTCCAGCGTTACGTGCTCTATGGGTAGGCCCCCATGGACTAGGAAGTATTCGTCATTCACCACGGCCGCCACCGGCATTTGGGAGAAGGCCTCCCTCAACTTATCATACAATGCATCGCCATCGTAATGGCCGAATTTCCTCAGCAACTCCATGTAGAATCCGTACTCGAAATTCGTCAATGGCGACTCATGGTTACCCCTCAATAAGATAGCCCTCTTGTTTAGGAATAATTTGAATGCTAGGTACAGCGTTTCGACCTGGTGCTCACCCCTATCAACGTAGTCACCAAGCATTATGTAAAACCACCTATCCGGTGGGTAATCCATGATTATCCGCATTAGTGTGTCCGCATCGCCATGGAGGTCCCCGATTATCACCGCCTTATCAACCGATACCTTAACCAGTGGCTCATAGGTACTAAATAACTCACGTACCTTATCAAGATTGCCTTTTAAGAACTCCTTAATTTCGAGAAGGTCCACGTGTTGCTCTATAACCAATGCTTAAATATGTTATTCGATTATGCATTGGTTGTATTACTTCATAATTACCATGAAGGAAAATCACTTAATAAGTTTTTAAGTTTAGATTTCAATCGTTAATGAAATGAACACACTGGAGTTACTTGTTAGGGTCAGGCGGATAACGGGGGATATGGTTAAGGAGGCATTCATAGCGAGGGCCCTCAAGGAGGGCTCGATTCTTTCGTTGAGTACCGAGGACGTGATTAATCTATACCCATACAATGCGTATGACTACAGGGTTGATGGTAAGAACCTAGATTACGTAATGACGGAGGACTCCGTGGCGCTCCTAGCCGACTTGGCGAAGATCAATAATTGGTCCATAGACAATGTTAGGTATGCGGAGTTCGATGATTGCCTATCGATAAGCACCAGTGAGGGCGTGTTATCAATAACGTGTAAGGACAAGTCCGTACAGGGGGGTGAGAGGGTTGCCTATCTTGATAAGTCGTTATTGAGGAGGCATGGGGTGGACGTCAAGGTTAGGGTTATGGACAATGCGCAGTTAATGCCCCTAGAGAGACTGCTTGAGAACCCAACGAACATAGTGGTGGAGGGCTTGGTATCCCTGCCGTTGTACTTCGTAATAAACCCAACACGCCTCAGTTTGGACTTAATCGCAGACGCCTACGTATACCTATTAACTAAGGGGTTGAATAGGGTGCCGACGAACATAGACGTGGCCGAGTACCTAATAAGTGCGAACAAGCTCAATGATGATTACATCAGGGTATACGTACTGAGGCATGACCTAGAAGCACTTAGGGAGTACCTCAACGTTGGGATTAACGAGGGGGGTGGCGTGGTGGAGTACGTGATGGACGGGAACCACGTATTAACAGCTTCCCCAATACCTGGGAGCGTGGGTCCAGAGCTTCTTAAGGTTAATTGGGTGGACCTGGAGGCGTTGAGGTTGAATGGTGTTGGTATTAACCTGGTGGACATGGGTAGTACGAACATTCTAGACTGCTCAGAGCTGCTTATTGAGAGGATGAGGGAGGAGCTCCAGGCGCTGTTGTAGGCGTGGGAAGTTTCATAAAACCACGTCGCTATCTCGCATTACGTCGCTAATCAATGAACCGCCACCCGCCTTCCTAAAGCTCCTAAGTATTAGGCCTGGGGTTTTCATCGTAGCAACACTGTAGGTAGCCCCAATTCTTTGGGCAAACAACCTAAGTTCATCATCTCGATAGGTAATGCTGAACTTCGGCGAGGAGTGCAGCACCTTTATCAACTTCTCCAGCGGCTCTAGGTCATTGCCCACCAACAATGGGATCGTGAGGGTCATAATTATTGTACCGTCAAAGGCCAGGGCCTTGTCGATAAACCTCCACGCAATCCTGGGTACTGTGAATACCGCATCGACATCGTCGACGAGTAATACCTTAGCATTTACATCATTTGCGCAATTAACGAGCTTCACGGGTCTAAGGCCTAGCTCATTGTAGGCGTTTACGTAAGTCACGGGTATGCCTAATTCCCTTAGCCTCCTCATTATTAGCAATAATGCCGTCGTCTTACCACTACCGGGCTCGCCCATTATTACCATTGTTTTCCTTCCCGCACTAATCATATCAAGTGCCCATTTAACGGCATCCTTAATCGCTGAACCAATGAGGGCGGCTTCACTAACTTCCTTGCAATCAATTACGTAATCACTCATCAGTACTTAACGCCTCATGGAATAAAATTAACGCATAGTTACAATAACGGGTAATCTACGTGTAATATAATGGTAATATTAAGTGCAGGGGTTATTAAGCCAGTCCGCGCCAAGCATTGGATGCAGTTCGTTGAGTACAGGGGAGTCTTTTACAGGCTGCTTCACCCAAGGCCTACGGTTTTGGTAATCACGAATTGCCCAAACGGTAGGGTTAATGCCATGCCAGCGAGTTGGAATTCACCGATCTCCGAGGAACCACCAACAATAGGCATTGCCGTATATAGGGAGGCATATACGTACCAATGCCTTAATTATCACCCGGAGGCCACAATAAACATACCGGGCATTGAGCATATAGACCTAGTTTATAAATTGGGCTCGGTTTCGGGTAAGGACGTGGATAAGGTTAGAGAGTTCAAGCTAGAGTTGGTGCCCAGCGACGTTGTTAAGGTACCGACCTGGAAGGACGCCATTGCCGTGTATGAGGCAAGGGTACTCAACAGGTTAGATGTTGGTGAAACAACGCTGTTTGTTTTCGAGGTATTGAAGGTCAAGGTCAGGCCGGGTATAGCTGATGAGTGGGGCTTCGACTTCAGTAAGGTGAACATACCACTACATGGGGCGGGCAGGGTGTTCCATAGGGTTGACCCACGCAAGTTATTCGCCAAGAAGTGAGCCTGACCATTGATCTTCGCAGTTAAATCGCCAATTCACTGGGTATGCCTCATTATTTAATACCTCGTGGTGTACACCCTCGTAGAACTTCACAACCTTATTACCGCATCCACGGTAGCCTCTAGGGTCAGTCACAACATACCTAGCGCCACCGTGCGGAAGACCGCGCATTTTTACCGCTTGCGTCACTACCTACGGAACCCCTTTCAGGGAGAAGTACCTTGAATCCCTCAGGGAGAGTCCAAGGCAGTGAATAAGCCATTCACGCCGTCAATTACAACGACGTTAAACCTCATAACCTAAACCACCTTCCCGGCCCTGGTGACCCGCAAGATCCTATCTGGGTAATTGCTCGTGATATCGTCAACGCCAATATCAATTAGGTACCTCGCACGCTTCTCATCATTTACAGTCCACGCACCAACCTTGAGACCCAATTTATGAGCCAGCTCAACACCCCTTTCATCAATTAACTCATGGGATACGTGTAGCCAATTTGCATTTAATTTCTTAGCAACATCGATGAACCAGCTTATTTTGCCTATAAATATTATGCCTATCTCTATGTCCCTATCGATAGCCCTAACGTTGCTAAGGGCATCATAATCAAAGGATATTACCTGCGCATCAACATTGTAACGCCTAATTAATTCAACAACCTTCCTCTCAATACCAGGGTAGTAATCACTACCCCTCTTGATCTCGATCTTGTACTTAATCCTCTTGCCAAACTCCCTAAAAACCTCCTCAAGCGTTGGCACAGAAACACCACGCCACTTACTGCCAAACTTAACGCCGGCATCTAACCTCTTGATCTCCTCCAGTGTTAGGTCCTTGACATAGCCGTGCCCATTGGTTGTCCTATCGACAGTGAAGTCATGGATTACGACGACCTCGCCATCCCTAGTCATGTGGACGTCAAGCTCGACACCATCAACGCCCATCTCCACAGCTAACCTAAAGGACGGAATGGTATTCTCAGGCGCATACCCCATGGCACCCCTATGGCCGAAAACAAGCACCATATAGAACCACCTATTAATCATGTAAATAAAGCTTCACTCCCCCTCTCAGCACTGTGTACATATCTCAAGCCCTGGATGAAGACCTGGACGCCAGGTTCTCGTCGCCTTAATCAACTCAAGGGGTATTCCCACGACTAGGTCTTTGATGGTAATGCCCAACCAGGCCTAGGATAAGTCTGTGTATGCTCATGATAGGCGGAGCCCATTACTGAACCCATTGCGTGTAACCGGGGCGGCCTTAGTTCCTGTGGTGTCCCGATTAATCACTAGGATAAGACCGTCCATCTAATCTATAGCGCGAAACCCATTACCACAGTAGATACTCCTTAATAAGGGCCACGTATTGAATACGTGTGGTAGAGATCGGCCACTTCACGTGGCTCAGGACCCACAGGGCTAGGTACAACCTATCGAGCAGTGGCGTAATGCCCATATCACTGGACGAATTGTTAAAACTAGGTAAGCAGGGCGGGTTGATTGACGAATTAGTGGGGCTCTTTGGCGTTGAGGAGAGAAACATAGCGCTTACCCACGGGGCCCAGGAGGGCAATTTCGCAGCCCTAGCAGCGCTGAGGGAGTTAGGCATTGGTAAGGCAATAACCGTGATACCGGAGTACGAACCAATAAGGGCCCTACCCAAATTCCTAGGCCTCGCGCAGGCCGAGGTAGAAATCCAAGAGTCGCTAAGCGAGGTTATGAACCACATTGAGCCAGGCACTGCACTACTTCTCTCAAACCCAAACAACCCAACGGGGCTCTACCTAAGCAAGAAATTACTTTGGGAGTTGAGTGACGAATTGGGGAGGAAGGGCTCGTACGCTGTGCTGGACTCGATATTCCTTGAATTCGTGGAGAACGATCTGAAAGGACTGCCCCTAGAGAACATAGTGTACGTATTCAGCACATCGAAGTTCTACACAATGAATGAGTTAAAGGTCGGTTGGGTAATTGGCGATGAGTCATTGATCAAGAGGGTCCGCGGGATCATAGACCTGGTCAGCCCCCTAGTCCTCGACCTAGACATCAACTACGCATCGATACTGATCGGAAACAGGGAGTGGGTCAGGAGGAGGAACATGGACATAATAATGCCCAACGCCGAGACACTGAAGAACCTCACCAAGGCCCTAGGCGACAAGGCCAAGGTCCGCTACAGCAACTACATGCCAATAACTTACATAGAGATAAATTGCCGCGAACCAACAGGGACGGCACTGGCCGAAAAACTACTCACCAAGGACGTACTGGTAGTCCCAGGGAAATACTTCGGCAAAGACAACGGCATAAGGATAGGGCTAGGCACCACCAAACCCAAGGACTTCGAAACCGCAATGAAAATAATAATCGACGTCATAAACAGTGAGTGCCACGACTAACAAATACACAACTAACTCCACAACACACCGCCAACAATCAATCACGCGGATTAACACCTAGCAAAACAGTCACCTAGTCAAAAATTAATTAAAGAGGAAGAATTAATATTAAAAATCATATTCTGGGGCCGGGGCCGGGATTTGAACCCGGGTCCACGGGCTCCACAGGCCCGCATGCTAACCAGACTACACTACCCCGGC
>JAKMAE010000063.1 GCA_022014875.1 Vulcanisaeta sp.
TTAGGTCCCGCTGGCGAAGGCCTGCGTGGGTTCAAATCCCACCCCCCGCACCAAGGATTGAACACGTTCATTAACGTGTTGTAGAATCCTTAGTGCTGTAACAATGAGTATGGTAGGTATAATTCATTGTTAATTATGTGCTTATTCACGTAGATGAGGATGGATGAATGCTTCAAAAATGCATCGTAGAAATACCGTGTTCTCCGCACCTTCGTAATGCATTAACATGAGCATGTCAGGTAAGGTATCGCTATGGGGTTCGTGAATCACGAGGATTTAAGTAATATTTGTAGTAATGGTGTCCGTGAATTTTATCGAATCGTAATTGTTCAATACAAGGGGATTAAATTATCATGGTAAGTAAACCTTGTTGTTAATAGTAAGGGAGCCTACGTCACCGAGTAGTTAATAACTGATGGACGCGTTATTACCTAGTGATTTGGGGAGGTCTACGATGAGTGATGTGGCCATTATAATACCTCCCTGTGCATGAGCATTATTAAAACCACGTCCTTCCTATCCTTAGTCTGCTTGCCTGAATTGTCGGCAATACCAGAGACTAATAATTTCTTTAGATCAACGCCGCGGCTCACCAGTGTAATTCAGGTCCTACGGCTTACGGCTTGTACCTAACCCATGTCAATATTTGGGTTGTCCTATAACCCAGCCTTCTATACGCCCTTATTGCTGGTTCGTTATCTTCAAATACGTGTAGCATGGTCATTGCGCCGCTCCGTAAAGCATCGCTGGTTACTGCCGATGTAACGGCCTTAGCCAAACCCCTACCCCTATACTGCGGCAGTGTGTATACGTCACCCACAACCCAAACCTCGGGTAGTTTTAAGTACGTACCTGCCATGGATACCAACTCCCCATTTAGGAAGGCACCATAATAATGCCAATGCGGTGATAGTAACCTCATGATTGCCTCCGCCCTCGTTATCTCTACCCCCTGCGACTTCTTTACATCAATGAATTGCTCCACATCGTTGATTGTCAACCTACGGATCACGTAATCACTACCTAAATTGAAACCCCTAAATGAGTACCTATCACAAACCATGGTTAGGAACCTCCTAGTCTCAACCTGGCCACTCCTCAATAAGTTGTTTATCACGTACTCAGCAATCTTCGGTTCAGCATTCACATGCATTATAATGTTTGAATCCAGGGGTATGTGATTTACGGCATTTTCAACGGTGCCAAACACGTGGACGGCCACGTGACCTCGAAACCCAGTATAGATCAGGATGAAACCAACCACGTCATTACCAACAACGTTTAAGTAGGCTTCGGTGAACTCCGGGTAGTACATTATATCGTAAAAGAGGTACACATAGGTTACTGGATCGCCCAGGTAATGCCTCCTTATCAACGCAAGAAGTTCCCTATCCAATTTATCGGTTATGCGAATCACAACATATTTTCAATATGATAAAAAATATTACTAAATTTTACGAAACTTTTAACCCATGGACAATACGGATCCGGCGCATTAACACTCCCATAGGCCCTATACGCCCTAGCAGGATGACCGCAATTGCATTGGTTGGTCTCGATATATCTCCTCTTTTTAAATACCTAAACCCATTACGCCAAACATGCTTATTGTTGCCTGGGCATTACCCTCTCTAAACTCTTCACTCATCAGTAGTTCATAACCGTAACGTCCTTTGAATAACTCCTTAATCAAGTATGTATCCTATGGGTGATGCAGGGCGTTCCTCAGGGAATACCTAGGCTTATCAACCACGTAACCCAGAATCAAATATCGAAGGCCCAGGCTGCATTTCAGTAGATCCGCTCCTCCTCATCGATCAGCTGACCCTCATTACTCATCAAGCACGGTATTTAATAGCAAGAGGAATTAAGAGGTTTCGCTGCTCGAGGTTTCGGTCTTTCCCTCCGCCTTTTTCTTCTCCTTCAACTCCTTCCATAACGGTGGGTATGTACCCTTCTTCATTATAACCCTGGTCGTCCGCACGGCAATGCCCTTCTGAGCCTTCATTATTTCGTCCGCGTCCATCTCGGCGTAGCCCAGGGCCACGAGTTCGTTTTTCAGCGTCATTATTGCCGTGAGCGAGCCCTTCTTTATATTATTCGTTAGTTTAACGATGCCGGGAACTGCGAGCGCCGCGCCATGGCATATGGCATCGACTGCCGAGTCCCTAATCCAGACCTTGGGTAGGTGCCTTACCATGTACTCGACGGGCTTCACGTACGTTCTCAATAAATCCTCGACACCGTACTCCTTATACAACGTGTACGCGTCCTTAAGGTCCTGGAGTTTGACGGCCTCCTTTTCCGTGAAGCACCCAACCCTAATCCTCCTAAGCTCCCTCATGTTTGCACCCACGCCAAGGACCTCGCCGATGTCGTAAGCCAACTTCCTGGCGTAAGTCCCCGATTCAACACTCATCCTAATGAGTACGTACCTACCATCCCTCTCCAACAGTTCCAACTCATAGACGTGCTTAACCCTGACCTGCCTCTTCACGGCACTCCTCAACGGTGGTTTTTGGTAAATGGCTCCTGTGAATTCCCTAAGGACCGCCCTCAACTTATCATCGTCGACATCGCCGTGGAGCTTCATGACCATTATGTACTCCTTATCCAATGTATTTATCGCGGGCATGGCCTTCGTCGACTCGCCCAGGGCTATCGGTAAAACCCCTGAAACACCTGGATCCAACGTCCCCGAGTGCCCAGCCCTATCCAGGTTGAGGATCTTCTTAACCCACGCGGCGACTTCATGGCTTGTTGGGCCCCTCGGCTTATCAATAACAACAAAGCCATACCTAAGGTATAGATCCATAGGCCTAGCCTCAGGCGGCATTCCCCATTCCTTATTGGTCTCCTCATTCGGTACTTTGACGAGGACCTCCGGCTCATTGCAGTAATTGGGTAATGACACAACGATCAGGGCATTTAAATAATCATTAACTTATAAAGGCTTACTCAATACGGTTACGCCCTGGGCTATGAATTAACCAGCGGATGCAAACTTTTATTTTACATGCAAAGTTATGTATTGATTCGTGCCGCGAATTAAAGTGTTGCTGACAGTAACGATGGCGTTGATAGTCGCGTTAGCGCTAATATACACCATACACTCAATATACTCAACGCCCCAGATCAAGGCGTCAAACTCATCATTATTACTCGCTGAGTATGATGAATTACTTAACAACTACACTAATTTGTTGATTAAGTACGTGGAGTTGCAGCAGGAATTGAATAAGTGCATGAGCCACGCACAATCAACTCAGTACGAAAACTTGATCCATAGGGAGGTCATTGCCGAGAACTTGGTAATCAATGCCTCGTTATCGACAAACATATGCAACGGCTACACATTACAGGGCACAAAAACGCTTAACCTAGAAACTAAGGGGCCGGGTTACCTATTGATAACGTATAGGCTATCCAATCCGCAGGTAATCACGGGGCAATACTCCTACTACATCTACGTAATGGCCCAGGCAATGCCGTCAATACCCATAACTGCGGCGTACACGTATGAGGGGGCCACGTACGCGTACGAGGCTGGGCAGTACGGTCAATTAATAATACCTGTCCTACCCAATGCAACATACACCGTATACCTCGGCTTTGTGTGTTACGTAGCGGCTTACTACCCACCGAGTAATGCGGGCGTAATCATAAATGGGGCGATTCCGGAAAACGCGGTGGTTAACGTTACGTATGTTTGGTAAACAACGTCCCAATAGTTACATAGCACTGTTTAGGTGTAGGGGTGGTTATGTAGTGACGAGGGGCTCTATATTTAAGATTACGGAGGGGGTCTACGCATACGTTGGGTCCTGCGGTAATCATTGCAGCGCACGCATTGTGAGGCACCTACATAAGGTCAATGTCAAGCATTGGCACGTGGATTACCTCCATGATATATGCGATGAATTAGCCGTTGTCGTGTTACCTTACGATGAGGGTAGTGTTGCGAGGGCAATGCTAGGTAGTTTCGAGGGGGTGCCGGGTTTCGGCAATAGTGATAGGAGGGAGGATAAAACCCACCTCTTTAGGGTTGGGTCGTTTAATGAGGATATTATTAAAGTAGTCCTCCTAATTAAGAGGGTGATTGATGAGTCGTTAAGGAAAAGGGATTTAATCAATGACTTCACGCCTTAAGTTAATGAAGATGCTGGTGCGACTGAACGTGTGATGATGGCTCGTGTTACTGATCATGCGAATAAAAGGCCTAGGTTCGGTTTTTGCGGAAATCACGATCCTTCGCTACTCGCATCCTTGTTATTATTGATTAAATCCTCGATTCTCTCTATTTTTAATTTCTCCTTTATCAACGCATTAATGCTGCTTCTTAACTCCTCAATATCGGCCTTGGTCACGTAGGACAATGAACCGGCAACCTCCTCGGCGTACATGCTGAAGATTGCGTACTTCATTAGTAATTCCTGCTCCTTCTCCTTCCTGGTTATGTAGAGCCTGAGCTTCCTAGCAACCTCCCTAACCGCATTCCTCACTTCACTCTCTATCTCGGGTACGTCGGCTATTGCCTCCTTACCCGCGCTTACGTATGGTATCTTTGTCGAGCATATGTGGACCACGATTGCGAGGGGCGCTGGGAACTTAACCTTGTACTGGGACCAGTCAATCTCATCAACAACCTTCCTAATAACGTCATTGCCCTCGTCGTATATTAAAGGCACCTTATTCGCGAACCTGTAAATTATTGGTTTATCACTGGGCTCTATACTTCCTCCCCAGGCTAATGCGGCCTCGACAATGAATGGATTACCCATGTAGGAGCTTGGTTTCCTGGTCACCGTAAATACGACCTCGGGCTTTAGCACGAACTTCACACCCTCAGCCAATATATCCTCACCAATTGGCGATAACCAATCAGCCCTCGGCCTCCTCCAACCATTGAACTCCCTCATCTTGACCACGAAATTCACCAGCTCATCATTAGCAAGCTTGCCCACGGGCATGTCAGGCGGGTACCCCGCGAACTCGAGGAATGTCCTTGCTATCGTCTCACCAACACCGTCGAAGTTCTCGGCGAGAAACTCCAGGAGGGACATGTCGGGGTTCTTCTGTATCATTTGCTTAATCATCTCAACATCAACGCTCTTTGGATGGGGCAAGCCCTCCTTTGGAGGTTCCGGCATCTTGATTGTTACCCTAGGTATCCTCATCACATCATTATCTGGACCCCTGATTATGAACTCGGCATATGGCGCAACCATGGCTGTCCTTCTAATGTACTCCTCAACCCTCCGCTTGGCCTTGGACCAATCACCCTCAAGGACCACCCTTATTGCAGTGCCGTGCCACCCGTACTTATTCTCGAGCGTTCTTTGGGAAACTATGATTGGCTCGTTCCTCGCAATATCTATCATTAATTGATACTCATAAATCACATCGCTCTTCAACGGCGCGCTCCTAACAAGTATCGGGGTATTCGTTGTAGATTGCGCATACAGCACCACCATCTTCGCGCCAAGCCCAAAGATTCCCCTGTGCTGCTTAATCCTATATTTACTGCTGTAGAATACCCTGCCGAAGACGTTGGGTATTTCATCACCAGGTATCCCTATACCATTATCCTCAACATATATACTAACCCAATTCCTAGATTGATCAACGTAGTCAACGAATATCTTTATACTAGGCAAGATCTTGAACGTCTCGGTGGCATCGAGACTGTTCTCAACTAATTCCCTAATCGTCTGATAAACAGCCCTCGTAGGATTGCTAAAACCCGCGATTTCCCTATTACGCCTAAAGAACTCTGCAGGACTCAATGACTCAAACTTAACAATATCGCTAGACCCCATGAGCAAGAGCTCTAAAACAATATTGCAATTTAAAGTTTTCACCTACGGCTCACGGAGAAGCCGAACGTAAAAATCGGTTAGAAAAGCAAATATTAACGCTAAATCGTGGAAGAGAAAAAAAATATTCAAAAAATATACATATATACTGAAAATATTATTAGAAAATACAAAACATGAATATTTAATAAGGTCTTAATGAATTTTGCAAAGAATTTATTTTTGCATAGATAAAGATTAATAATAAATGCCTATAGGCGTTTATTATTTTATATTTGACAAGTTATATCACCATGGCCTTGAGCAGCTTCTTTATATCCCCTAGGTTTTCGAGGTTCCTCACTAGGTTTATCACCGTGTTTACCTGCTCCCTCGTTAGTACCCCGTCCGTTAATGCCCTAAATTTATTCTCGAGCTCCTCATCGGTCATTGGGTTCTTCGGGTGGCCCCTTGGGTAATCTACCCGTGCCGTTAACTCCCTACCATCCTTGAACTTCACGGTTACCCTGTTTGGTATGGCTGATGGGTATAGCTTATCGAGCTCGGGGTCAACATTGACCTTCATCTTCCTGATTAGCGAGAGTACCCTTGGGTCACGTATGTTCTCGGGCCTGTAATGGTGCAGCTCCACTGTGCCGTGTAATAGAGCTACTGCGGTGACCCACATCAGGCTATGGTCGGCGGTCTCCTTAGTCTTGGGATCCCACTTCTCCGGATCCTTAACTATTATGTCGTAGGCGGCCCTAAACGTGTCTATCACTATGTAGTCGACATCGTCGGGTTCAATCGCCTTACCATACTCCCTCCTAATTTCCCTAGCCGCGTCAACAGCCGATTGCGCGTGATACTCGACTGGGTATGGCTTTATGTACGTGTTAAGTATCCTCTTCGGGCTCGGCATCGAGTTTAACTCAAGTATTAACTTATCATCGAACTCATTAGCGAGTAACTGCCTTATGAAGCCCATCTCGCCCTTCAACGGCGCGTCAGGCCCGGTAAAGCCCTCCATGGCGAGTAATGTCGCGAATACAGCGTTTCTAGATGAATTAGCCGTGGCCGCCGCCTTCCAGTGACTTAATTCACCAACCCTACTCTGCCTCATCGCGGCATGGGGTACAACGGCTATTGACAGGGCATTCAGGGCCTTGCCCTCGTCAAGCCCCATCAACTTCGCTAGCCCGGCTGTTACGGCAATGCCTATGTAATTAACGTGGTCCCAACCGTGAAGCCTTAGACTACCTGCATCGCACAGCCTAACGCCTATCTCGTAGGATACGGCTATTGCCGTTATTAAATCCTTACCATTAAGTCTCCTATACTCGGCCGCGGCCATTAATGTGGGTATCATGTCGCTTGGGTGTAGGGGTTCCTTACCGAGATATGTGTCGTTGAAGTCTAGGTACCTAACCATTAGCGCATTCACGAAGGATGCCCAATCAAGCGCCGCTGTATCCTGCGTACCCCATATCGTCGCCTCAAAGCTTGACCGGTAGCTCCTGGCGATGCCCCTGGCTATCTTAACGGGCTCCGCCGTAAATGCTGCAAGGGCGACCCCAATGCTATCCAAGACCCTCCTCTTAACCTCGTTGATTACCTGCTGATCCAGGTCCTCAAACTTTATGCCGAGTGCGTAATGGATTATGGCCTCGCCAAGGCTATCCCTAACCATACATACCCACAACTCACCACCCAATTAAATGCATTAGCCCCACGGGTTATGATGAATTACTTATTTAGTTTAGTAAGGAGTAAATAAAG